>JAQBRD010000004.1 GCA_028286665.1 Candidatus Tayloriibacteriota bacterium | reverse complement strand
TCAGTGGCCTGTGCCTACGTTGTATCGGCTGATCTGATCATATGGGACCAATCGCGTAAAGCATAGACCACCGCTTGTACTAGCCATTTAGGCGTGATACTCTCTACGGCCTATGGAAAGGAGGCTCTCTCCGCAGGCTTTGAAAGAGCTCGCGGAAATCACACGCGAAGAATTCGGTGAAACAATGTCCGAAGATGAACTTGAGGAAATGGGTGTGCGCCTCCTCGGCTTTTTCAAGCTGCTTGCCGAGCCGTCGAAGGTGCCGGAAATCCGGCTTTCCGAACAGGAATCGGCCGTGATCGCATTCATCCGCAAGAAGGCGGCTGAGAATAGGAATGCTACGGTCCGTGGCATCGCGCAGGTATTGGGCTTCCGTTCCTCCCGTTCAGGGCAGCGAGCACTGGATGCCCTCATTGCTCGTGGACTGGCAAGCAGGAACGACGCGGGAGCGCTGCAAGTACGAGAGGACATCCCAAACTTGTCCTAAGCGGTAAGTTCCGCCCCCTTTGAATCTTCTTCAGTTCCGCCATACTGCTTTTCATGAGATAACATTTTCCACTTCGACGCATCGAATGAAAGGGAAGAGCACTCGCTTCGGAAGAAGTGGAGTATTTGTGTTGCCGCATCTTCTGCTTGGCTCTGAAAAGTGAGAACATCGTGCCGGATGGCACCCAACGTTGTATTTCTTGAAAGTTATCAAGCCATGGAAGGGTTTATTCAGTTCGAATATGATATGCTTTCTGCATGAAAAACTTTCAGAAAGGTTCAGTCATCGTGTGCGTCTTAATAATCGTGATTATTGCGCTCGCGGCAACGCTCAGCTATGTATATTTGAAGAAATCCTCATCTCCTTCTTCAGATCAGGCCAGGGCCGCAGATACCATAGCAACAACAAGCATCAATCGTTTAGACGCTTCCACCATAATCAAGCCGAAAGTTGCAAACCCAGTCGTCGTCGGCTCGAGCATACATGTTATTTCTCCAAACGGTGGCGAAATTATTAAGGTTGGCAGCACGTATAAGATTTCCTGGACTGCTTCAATTTCTGACTCTTCGACCCTTTCTATATTCTTAGTGAATGACTCAATCCATTGCCCGGTGGGGTCTGTTGGATGCTGGACATCTTATGGCATAACCGGAAATCAAAAAAATACCGGGAGCTTTATTTGGGATACAAACACAAAAATGTTTGGTGATGCTGGTCCCAATACGGTCGGTGTTACTCCAGGATCGCAATATAAGATAAAAATCTGTACTGTAATCTGTGACACGAGCGACGCATATTTCACGGTCGCATCCGATACACCTGTGCTGACGCAAGGGATTATAGGTACGGTTAATGCCACAGGTTGCGGCACTCTTCCCGCGGATGGCACTTGTAATGACAGACCAGAACATTTGCCTGGTATATCAGTCTCTATAAAGTCCATTGATGCAGTAGATGCGAATGGAAATGCAGTATCAACTCACGTAGTCGCAACGCTTGCAACTGATCAGTATGGCAATTTCCAAGCGGGGCTGAGTACAGGAAGTTACATCGCTTGCTCGAACTCGAACTGTACCAGTGCGGTTACGGTAAAGAAGGGTGCACTGACAAGTATCATAATCAGCGTGCCGAGGTCATAACAAAGTCTGCTCAATCATTGCTAGCCGTGGGTGAGGTGGAGGCTCGGAATATAGATCGCCGCATCACCCCTTCTCTCAAACATAGTTCTAACAACCTCCACGACGGCACCCAAGTGAGACTCTAATTAAATATACCGAGCAGGCCAATGACTTTTCAGTTCTAACCTGATAAGATTTCCACATGAATCAGGATAAAACTATTGAAGATATTGCTAACTGGATTTTTCCAGGATTAGGAATATATTACCGCGACACACCGCTCACTGAAGAGCAGATATGTAAGTATTCAATCGGTAGCTATCTAAGAAATAATTTCTTCATAGACACCTCAAGTTTTTCAGAAGGAGTTGATGGTAAGACGCGCTACATAATTGTCTCATCAAAGGTTGCGCCGATGTATAAGTTTGAAGGTAATTCAAATACTGTCCGCTGGAAATTGAGTGTAGTGAATGCTAACTCATATTTTAAAATCTTGGATGTATATGCAAAAAATGGAAAGACCCAAATACTACTTCTCCATGTTCCAAAGAAACTCGTGGAAATAGTAAGTGGGGGCAAAAACATAGATTTTGATCTGGAGAAGACAGTTATTGATACAGCTCGACAGCGATTTGACGAAATGCTGGATAAAAAGCCAGCGGCGGAATTTTCAGAAGTAGCGTGGCGTGATCGTATCAAATATCCCATTGGTTTGGATCCAAGCGATAATCTTTGTGATATAAACAAGCCAGTTTCCATCTCTGGACCAGCGCTCAGTGTTTATGGTGCTATAGAAAAAATTGTTGGCGATCAGACCGGGCTGAATACATAAAGCGTTTTTATCAATACGTAATAGACTGAGGGTGTTTAGATGATATGTCGACTTTCATCTCAAAAATAGTTCTAACTTGGTCCACAACGGCACCCCTTAGCTCAAAATACCTGATATTTCATGGCTGTCATAGGCTATCAAGAATCGAACTGGTATACTTTCTCCATGGCTCAATACGAAGCAAGGACTATAGATGACAAATGTGTATTTTGCGAAATTGTCGCAGGTAAGCTCGAGGCGGGAATATTCTGGGAGAATGATGAGTTCATCGCATTTCTCGCAACATATCCAAGTACAGAAGGTTTCACATGCGTGATTCCAAAAAATCACTTCGGCAGCGATGTGCTTAAGCTGCCTTCAGATGTGCTGCAGCGATTCATCGTGGCATCAAAGGAGGCTGCCTTGGTTCTCGAGAATTATTATGAGGATGTCGGAAGAGTCGGCGTGGTCATGGAGGGCTTGGGAATAGATCATGCGCATATCAAGCTTGTTCCGCTCCACGGCACAGATTACCTAAAGAGGGGAGAATGGAAGCAAGCTCTTTCTGGTAAAGTATTTTGGTTCGATAAATACGAAGGATGGATTTCTTCGGGTGACGGACCAGGTGTTGATGTTGCAAAATTGGTAGAGCTCGCAAACAGGATTAAATCTCATGAATCAAAGAAATAATTTTGGTGCATTAAGTAGCGAATATGAGTCTGCTCGGCGCGGATATCCTGCGGAAGTTTACGAATATCTAAAATCGCTTACTAAGGAAGAGAATCCTCGAACATTGGATTTGGGGTGCGGTACTGGATTGGCAACACGAGAACTTAAGGAGTTTGGGTTTGATGTTATTGGTGCAGACAAGGATGCGAAAATGATCGAGGTCGCAAAGAAGACTAATCCTGAAATCGAGTATGTTGTTGCTCCAGCCGATAATCTTCCGTTCGAGCCTGAAACATTTGATGTGATTACAGCTTTCACTGCTTTTCACTGGTTTGCAAATGAGCAATACGTTGAGAAATTTAAGAAGCTCCTAAAGCCGGGAGGTGTTTTCTTCGCTGCCTTGAAAGACAATCGTGTCGATGATCGGATGAAAGCTGCTCATGAGCAATATAGAGAGATTGTGAAAAAGTATGCTGGTCCTCAATACAACAGTGCAAAAAACTATGATCCTGAACCACTACTCAAGAAATGCGGCTTTGGCAATGTCGAAGAGGAGGATTTTCAATATGATGAGTGGTATACGGTGGACGGTGTCATAAAACTTATCCAGTCCTATAGCTTCTGGAACATCGTTCCTGAAGAAAAGCGGCCTGAGATGGTGAGGGAATTGAGAGAGCTTTACGGAAACAATCTTATTAACGGTCTTGTTTTGAAACCTCGGGTTATAGACGTTGTTGCGGGTTTTAAGTAATTATCTTTATAAGTTTCAACTTATCCCTCAAACCCTCCATATACACCCGCTCCTCCAGCGTAGGTATAATAAAATTCGGATACTGACCCACGAAGCAAAATCGCCTTTGCGGCGATTTTTGCGTAGTAGGCGGCTAAGCGACGTTCATGCGCACGTCGCGTTCGCCCATTAGGTGATTTTTGACACCGTTTTTAAATTTATAAGAGCATCATGCTTCATGCTATGCTTACCAAATAACTCAAAATCATGGGACAAAATAAAAAACCGTTTGATGCCTGGAATGCGCTCGATATCGCTTTATTAGTGATCGGCTGGAAATTATTTGGGCTCGGGGGTGGGATCGGAGCCGCGATCATAAGTTTCGGATTGCGCAAGACGATAACGAACAGCCTTTACTCTAAAGGGAAGAAGACACTGTATTCTGCTCTCTACGTTCTCGGAGGATTGATTATCGCTTTCGGATTCGCTATCGGAATTACGATGCTTATCGACAGAAATCAGAACAATGGAGCAGGCACGGAACCTAATCCCATCGTTATCTCAAACGTAGTCAAGAAAAAGACCGGTCTCGGCGAAATATTTGTTCCAACAAAAGAGACGGTGTTCAATATAAGCTTCACGGCAGATAATCCGATATTCGTCTGCGTTATGGATGAGGCAAATTTGAATATCTGGCAGAAAGAGGGGGATTTCAACTGCCTCAATCTCGAACAGATAAAGCAGGACAAATTTTCCACAAGTACCGCATTCTCTCAGATATTGAAAGCTGGGAAATACTCATTCACTATTTTTGGCAATGACGATTCAGATTCTAAATTTGTTCTTACTGTCGGACATAATTAGTAGTTATTATCTATACCTAAGCGGTCTTGCTGCAAGCAGGATACCGTAAGCCGTGTGGTAATATCTATATATGAAAATAGTACTCATCGTAATCAATTTCATTGTATTGCTGTATTCGGGCTTCATGGCGTTTGTTGCGCTCGCGACACTTGGTTTAGGTGGATTAAGTTCTGACCCAGTTTTAATTTGGACTGCAGTAATGACAGTCTCGAGTTTGGTTGGATTGATCGGAATGGCATATCTATTCAAGAAAACATCGAAAGCATTTTTTGTATTTTCTGCAATAGGAATTGCTATACCCGCCGCGATCTTTCAGATCCTCTCGAGTGTTTTTAGATAGTGGTGAAGGTGAGGAGAAAACGCAACGCAATGTTCCTATTGATAGAAATTCCGCTAGCTCAGATGTGCTAAACTTATTATATATGGAAAAAATGAGCAATAAGGCAAAGGGGTGGATCGTAGGCGTGATAATTTTCATTCTTTTGTGGCTGTACATTATTTCAAATGGAAATTCACTCATAGCGTACGGGAATCCGCTCGGTTACCTATTGCCTCTTTCAGTCCTCGGATCATTTATCCTATTGTTTCTTTGTCCAGCAATAGGGGCAGTAATAGATAATCGCTCCGATGAGCCTCGAAAGACAGGCATCAGCACGTTCGTGGGAATCTATTTTATCCTCGGCATTATCACGTATTTCAAATTCGCAACCCTTCTTCCTGGAGGTGTATTCCTCTACTTATTATCGTGGGCAGTCTTGCTAGCCGTATCCTTGATTTCATTGATGCGCAGTATCAGAGAGAAAAACGTGAAATATATTTTCCTAAGTCTGATAATGGTATGCATTTGGTTTTTTATCTGGTTTTTTGGCAAAGATTTTCCTATTTTCAACTTTATAAATTAGATATTTTGACTTTAATGCTTGCGTGTTAATTTTGCGGATAACTCATCCGACCCTGCATAGCAATATGCAGGGTTCTTTTTTCGGCATTTGATCTGTGGCATTTCGTAAGAGAATAAGTGCTACAATCCTCATATGAAAAAGCCGGCGCACAAGCATGCAGGGAAGCGTAAGGACGAAAAGCATCGGACAAAATACACGCGATTGATTTGCGGAGCGATAGCCTGCATGCTTATCGGCGCGGTCATTTTCTCTGTACTGCATATGCAGCGGCGGACTGTGCCGCCCGTCAAAGTCGCTGAACCGATAGAAATTCAGCCGCAGGCGATCATGCCGGGGGATCCGGTGTACGTCACGGTCAATGCGACCGGAACCCCATCCGCAATCCTCTGGGATGCGAAATCTGTTCCGATCTTTCACTATGCAGGGAAGACTCGAGCGCTCCTGCCGGTCAGTTTCAATGAAAAAGTCCTTGCTCACACAGTGACCGTGCAATTCGTCGGCGGGGGAGCCATGACGAAAGACGTGCGCATCACTCCTCGCGAGAAAATCGAGAAGCCGCTCGGCATTCCGGAAAAGCTCGGCGGCAATACGCAGGCTGCAGCGACAACGCTCGTGAATAATTTGGCGCGAGAGAACGCGGTGCTCAATGCGGTGCATACGGAGCCGGAACCACTCTGGAACAAAACATTCCGATATCCGCTGACGGATGTCTTCGTGACCGACCCGTATGGCTATGGTCGTCAGACCGTCAATCAGAGCATCGCGCATAAAGGAACCGATTTCCGAGCGGTCATCGGCACGGATGTGCATGCGATGAACCGCGGCATCGTGCGCATCGCCCGGCCGTTCACCGTCTATGGCAATACGGTCGTGATCGATCACGGTCTCGGCGTTCAGACGCTTTATATGCACATGTCCGAATTGCGAGTGCGGGAGGGGGATGTTGTCGAGCTTGGAACACTCCTCGGCAAAAGCGGCGATACCGGGTACGTCGAGGCGGCGCATCTCCATATCAGCGTGAAGATCCGCGGCGTGTCGATAGACCCGATGACGTTCATGGGATTTTTCACGCCAAAGATTTCTGATGCCGATCAGGGCCTGTGATCCGGTTACTTTTTCCCCAAAAAGCCTTCAGCTGCATCTCTCATGCCTTTAGCCTCGGCTTCTAGGTCTTTTATTTTGCCCATCACCTGATCCTTCTCCTTTTTCAAGTTCTCGATCTTAGAAAGAAGACCTTGCTTCTCATCGCCTGAAGCATTCTGAGCTTGGCCGTGCAGCTGATCGATCTGCGTCTGGAGGTTATCGGCATGTTCCTTCGCCTGATCCGGATTTTGTAATTTGTTGGTATCCATATTATGAAAGACGGATGCAGCGGCGCTCAATTACAGCGCATACTACATTCTTCTGAATTTTTCTATTATCTTTTATTATGAATCAGATGGTTTTGGAGGCGATGTGCAGTATGGTATCCTGAACCTATGAAAACAAGGATCATCCTTCAGGGAGGCTTTAACCCTGGCGAAAAGCAGGAGAATGATCCGTTCTTCCACGAAATACTGAATTTCGCTCCAAAAAATGCAAAGATACTCCTCGTTTATTTCGCGAAAGAAGAAAACCGGATAGATGCAAATAGCAGAGAGGATATCGAGCAGTTCGAAAAGAATAAGGGCGAAAGGAATCTGTATCTGGAAATAGCGACCAAGGATGCTTTCATGCGCCAGCTCGCTGGGGCAGACATCGTATATCTTCATGGTGGTCGCACGGAGAAACTTCTCAATGCATTGAAGGAGTTTCCAGGTTTTGCAGATGCGATACGAGGAAAGATTGTTGCCGGTGACTCTGCTGGAGCAAATGTCCTGTCCTCAGTTTTTTATAGTATGAGCATGGGGATAGGCGAAGGGCTCGGTATCTTGCCAATAAAAATCATTTGTCACTACAAGGAAGAAAATAAGGAAATGCTCCAAGAGATCAGGCCGGAATTGGAAACACTGTTGCTGCCAGAGTATCAGATTAAGGTTTACGAAATCTAAATTCAAATAATATCTATGAAAATACAAAATACTTTCAATATTCCGGAAAGAGGCGAAGTAAAAAGGAAGATCAAATACGCACTCATATTCTTCCTGTTGGGACTCTGTATCTCAGCGGCGCTGATTGTCATGCTTTTTATATTCGGTCCATTTCTGCTTGTGTTTGCATCAGGCAGCAGTGGCTTCATTGGAACGTTACTCTCTGCAATAGTCGGTATTGGCTGGCCGGTTGCGATCTTCCTGCCGTTCCTGGCTCCTGTGATTGGCTATGCGTATGGCGAACATAAGGGCAATTCGTCGACTGCCATGAAATAAAATTCTATTCTTTTGCCTTACATGCAAAATCTCAACGATCTCAAATCTCAGATAGAAAAGATGCTCGCTGCAGAAATCACACACCTCTCCCTCAAGGGAAAAGGGGACTGCAATTATGCGTATTATATTGAAACCCGCGATGGCAGAAAATATATCTCGAAAGTGGAAAGGGAACATAAGGAGACGCAGGATCAGAACGATCTGGTGGTCGAAGGCAATATCATCCGTCAGCTGCATGATACGAACCCGTCTGTTCCAGTGCCGCACGTAGTCTTCATCTCAGATAGTCCGAAGCTCTATATCTACGAATATATTGAAGGGGAACTGATGCGATGTGCGTGGCCGTCTCTTTCAGAAGAGGAGAAGGTCAATATCTGCCGATCGCTCGGCCGCTTCCATGCGGAAATCGGAAAGAAGCTTGCTAAAAAGATATGCGAGGAAGCTGGCGTCGACATCAGCGACTTAACTGGCCTGCGCCCCCATGTGATCGAAGAAGAGTACGATCGATTGATTGCCGATGCTGATGTGCCTGAGGCATTCAAGGATCTCGCAAAAGAAGCCAGGAAAATATTCGAGGGGACAAGAGCTGATGCGTTCACATTCCAATTCATCCATAACGACGGTCATCCCGAGAACATATTGATCAAAGATAAGAAGATTTCCGGGATCATCGATTTCGGCGACGCAGAATTCGGGGAAGTGTCGAAAGAATTCTCTCGGTACGTCAGGGATTTTCCGGATCATTTCGGATACATCATTTCTTCATACGAAGAAGTGTCAGGAAACAAACTATCGTATGCGCGCATCGTAAGTAACGCCTTGCTGTCTGGTTTCATCGATATCGTTGGACTCTATCGAAAGGGAGGCGAAGACCGGCAGAAAGCTGAAAAGACCATGATTATTTACAGAGGATTGATAGACAGGATATAGGTTTATTTCATATATTAAAATTAGGTTAAACTAATGGTTTTTATGTGCTATACTAGCCACTAGGGTACTGGAATATGTATCGGCGCATCATTAGCTAATTATTTATACATGCAAAAACTCAATAGAGGCGCAGTGGCAGCAGCAGCGATTATACTCACCGTTTTCAGCTTCAATGCAGGAGCTGCGAACGCAGCCGGACCGTCATCCGTAAACCTAGGCTCGGCTGGCAATTTCGCCATCCTCACCAAGTCGGGAATTTCAAATACCGGATCTACCGCGATCACCGGCAATATCGGCGTGAGCCCAGCAGCGGCAACATACATAACTGGGTTCGGCGTCGGACTTTCATCAGATAGCACGTTCTCTACTTCGCCGATCGTCGTCGGAAAGGTATACGCTGCGGATTATACGAGCCCGACGCCAGCAATGCTCACGGCAGCAATCAGCGATATGCAGACTGCATATACGGATGCTGCGGGCAGGACGAATCCTACAGCGACCGAAGTCGGCGCTGGGAATATCGGCGGACTCACGATCACGCCAGGACTGTATAAATGGGGCACAGGCGTAACCATACCTGCAGACGTGACTCTTACCGGGGGCGCGAATGACATCTGGATTTTCCAGATCGCAGGAACGCTTACCGTAAGCTCAGGAGTGAAAGTCACTCTCGCTGGCGGAGCACAGGCAAATAATGTCTTCTGGATCGTCGCAGGTCAGACTACTATCGGCACTACGGCTGACTTCAGCGGAAACATCTTGGACAAGACCGCAGTCGTATTGAATACGGGCGCGAAGCTTTCCGGCCGAGCGCTTGCGCAGACCGCTGTCACGCTTGATGCCAATGCAGTCACTCGTCCATCTGCAGGATCTGTAGCCCCGGCACCAGTGGTCGTCGTTGCTCCTGTCGTGGTTTCTGCTACGACTTCCGCAGCTGCGACTTCTACTACGACAACAGCGAACTCGACAACGAGTTCAAACTCAAATGTGAATTCGAATGCAAACTCAAGCTCTAACTCCAGCTCAAGCTCGCATCCAGGCAGCACGTCATCTCCGGTTGTCACTGGAACTACGACGGTAACGACAACTACCACGACTAATAACGGATCAAGCGTCTCGGCGAATGCTTCGAGCTTCGGCCAGCAGGTCCGAATGATCGCCATGAATCTCGGAAAGGGCAGCAATAGCAATGATGTTTCGATCCTCCAGAATTTCTTGATCTCGCAAGGAAAGGGTCCTGCAGCAAAGGCGCTCGCTGATGTCGGAGCGACTGCATACTTCGGTTCGCTCACTCGCGCAGCGTTGGCAGAATTCCAGGCGAATGCAGGCATCAATCCGTCTCTCGGAAACTTCGGACCGATTACTCGAGCATATCTCAGCGCGCAGTATAAATAATCGCAACAAATATGATCCTATTCCTTATATTAGGTTTGCTTGTCGGCGCACTCGCAATCATCTTCACGTTTCAGAACATTGCGACAATAACGGTCGTGTTCCTCGTCTGGCAGTTCGAAGGGTCGCTCGCGCTCATCATCGTCCTGGCAATCGTTGCAGGCATGATCATGGGCATGTTCCTCTTGATGCCGGAGGCGCTCCGGAAGCGGTTTCAGATTTCGAAGCTCAAGGACCGCAATGTCGAATTGAAAGACGAATTGACAGTCACCAAAGCCGAAGTCATATCTGAAAAAGGAAAAGTCGCCGCGAACAACGCATATTTGGACAACTTGGAAAAGAATCCGAAGGCGTAAGGCAGC
Organism: Candidatus Tayloriibacteriota bacterium; assembly: GCA_028286665.1. GTDB lineage: Bacteria > Patescibacteriota > Minisyncoccia > Phycocordibacterales > PALSA-1337 > JAQBRD01. The sequence goes on along the minus strand of JAQBRD010000004.1, from coordinate 14,090 downwards.
CAAAAAAAATACACCGCCATCCGGCGGTGTATTTTTTAGTATCTGGGGTTGAAAGAGCGGGGTAGCAGTCGGCACGAATTGCCCCTGAAACGTGCTATCATTTGCCTATGAATAGGTGCATCGCGATACTTCTTTTTGCAGGGATAATCCTCGGGTTTTCAACCCCTGTTGCTGTTTCTGCTGCCAGCTTCGTTTCCAAACCAGGATGGAATGACTGGAGTTTCGGCATAACATGGGGAGGCGCCTGCAGCAGCAGCTGCGTCGAAGGGACTGACTATCCCGGATCATCGGATGATGCATTCATAGAAAGCGAGGTCAGCATGACTGCGGATCAGTCTGTCCGAAATGTCGTCATCAGATCAGCGGGCGTGCTCAGCCTTGCAGATCATGCACTCACTGTCGCCGGCAACTGGACGAATTACGGAACATTCAATTCCGATACGGGCACGGTGATCATGAGCGGAACCTTCAATAGGATTCTTGGAGAAAATACTTTCTATAATTTCATCAAAGCAGCAGTGGTCGATTCGACGCTCGAATTCGATGCTGTGGCGACGACGACTGTCACCGGAGAACTTTCCTTGTCTGGCACGTCATCGCACGCCCTGGTTTTGAAAGGTGCAGCCAATGCAGCCCCGGTATATTCGTCACAATTCGGAACGAGCGGGTCGGGCGATGGTCAATTCAATAAGCCTCACGGCATCGCGATCGATTCGCATGGCAATATCTATGTCGCTGATACCAAGAACAATCGCATCCAGAAATTCGACTCAGCGGGGAATTTCATACGGAAATGGGGTAGTCTCGGGACCGGGGCGGGACAATTCACCAGTCCGCAGAAAATCGTCATAGACAGCGCTGACCATATCTGGGTAGGGGAAACCCGTTCGCGCATTCAGAAGTTCGACTCCGATGGAAATTTCTTGGAGATGTGGGGCCGGGGCGTACTTGACGGCTCTGCTCAATTCCAAATCTGTTCGAGCAGCTGCCACGTCGCGATCGAGTATGGCACGGAGCCGTTCGGATCTCCATATAGTCTCGCATTCAATTCGCGAGGAGAAGTCTACGTTCCTGATTGGGAAGATTGGTATATGTACAAATTCTCTGCCACGGGAACATATCTGGGAAGGGTCAGCGCCGATGTTTTGTTCGATGACCCGGGAGATATCGCGATAGATTCCAATGACAATATGTACGTGCTTAATAGAAACGATTACAACGTCACTGTTGGCCGAACAAAAGATACCGTCGTGAAATTCAATTCATCTGATGCGGTAGTCGGCGGATGGGGTACTCTCGGTACCGACATTGGCGAATTTCCCTACGCGCCGCACGGCATCGCAATCGGACCCGATGGATATCTGTATATCGCAGATACTGGAAACGAATCCTACCCTGATTCAGACGGCAGCGATATCCAGAAGTTCGATACGGATGGCAATTTCATAGCTCGCTGGGGCGGCTTCGGTTCGGGCGATGGCCAGTTCAAGCAGCCGCACGATATCGCATTCGATGCTGCCGGCAATTACTATGTCATCGAGCAGAGCAATAGCCGCGTTCAGAAATTCAGCCCGGCGACTGACGTGACCTGGGGAATCGATGTTCGAGGCACATCGACCGTCTCGCATCTCTCAGTCCTGAATTCGCATAATAACGGAAGCCTGGTCATCTGCGCCGAGGGGTGTTCGGACGGAACCGGCAATTCCGGATGGCTGTTCGTTCCGCCGACCGTGACTACCGGAGCAGCTAATTCCATCGGCGCGACTGCAGCGACGCTGAACGGATATCTTGTAAATACGGGCGGCGAGAATGCGTCTGCCCGAGGCTTCGCATATGGAACAAGCACGACATACGGAGCAACGACGACGGAATCCGGCTCGTATGAAGCTGGTGCGTTTGCTGCTTCCGTATCAGATCTTGTGTGCGGAGTCACATATCATTTCGCCGCATTCGCAATCAATAGCGTCGGGACATCATCCGGATCGGATGCTGCTTTCTCGAACAATTGTCCGCAGGTGAGTGGCGGCCGGAGGCATGCTGAAGGCGGAGGAGGCGGTTCTCCTTCAGTCATCTCTCCGCAGAGTTCGGAAAGCATAGGCACCATAGACGCTCAGCCGACGATCCCGACGACGATATCCATTCCGAGCGCAGGCGCGACGTATGTTTTTACCAAGAGCCTGAATCTCAGCTCGAAAGGCGAGGAAGTGGTGATCCTTCAGAAATATCTCAATGATCACGGATATAGCGTTGCAAGCTCAGGCCCAGGTTCTCCCCGGAATGAAAGCTCGTACTTCGGAACTCGCACTCAGGCGGCGCTCGCGCGCTTCCAGAAAGCGAATAATATTTTCCCTGCAGCAGGGTATTTCGGACCGATCACGCGAAGCTTCATCGCTCGATCGAAATAGGAATATATTTTCAATATGAAAGCCCGCCGCGCATCAGATGTGAAGAAGTTCACCGACATCCCCAACATCGGCCCCGCAATGGCTGCTGATTTCGCATTGCTCGGCATCAAGGCGCCGGCCGATCTGAAAGGGAGGGATGCATTCGCATTGCATGCCCGACTCTGCAAGCTCACCGGCACTCGCCATGACCCGTGCGTCATCGACACCTTCATGGCCGCGATCGATTTCATGGAAGGCGCTCCGGCTAAGCCATGGTGGCGATATACGAAGCAACGCAAAGCCCGGATTTCTAAGCTATAATAGGAAGCACTATGAACCCACAAGAAACAGCACCGCAGCCGCAAATTCAGCAGCAAGTCCCGCAAGGCATCACCATCGAATCCGCGCATGCCGAAACGAACGATTTCATCCATCGCGTATATGGCTGGATGGGAATCGGCCTCGTCGTCACTTCGATCATCGCATATGTCATAGGGAATACGCCGTCGCTCACCAATGCCATCCTTGGAAATCGCCTCGTCTTCTACGCGCTGCTCATCGTCGAACTCCTTGTGGTCATTTTCCTCTCGCGCATGGTGCAGCGATTGTCTTCGACAGCAGCTGCCGTCGCGTTCCTGGTCTATGCGGCGCTCAACGGCCTCACGATCTCCATCATATTCCTTGTCTATGCGACGTCTTCCATCGCTTCGGTGTTCGCAGTGACTGCGATAATGTTCCTCGTGGTCGCGGCATATGGATTCTATACGAAACGCGATCTCACGACTGTCGGCAATCTCGCATTCATGGCGCTCATCGGCATCATCATCGCCTCAGTCGTCAACCTCTTTTTCATGAATGATCATGTATCGCTCGTCATCTCGTATATTTCCGTCATCGTCTTCGTCGGCCTCACCGCATATGACAATCAGAAGATCAAAGCCATGAACACCGTCGTCGCCATCGGCAGCGAAATGGAGAAGAAGGCTGCCATCATGGGCGCGCTCACGCTCTACCTCGATTTCATCAACCTGTTCCTGAGCCTGCTGAGGATACTGGGGAAGAGGAAGTAGGCTTTGCCTGGTATACTGGTCGCATGGATAATTCACTTGAAACAAAAATCTCCGATGCTCCGATAGAGGATGTCACTTCGAGCACGTGGAAATATATCAGAGCTCATTATGTGTGGCATATCATCGCCTATGTCTGCGCGTTCATCGCAGTGATCATCTTCATCCCGCATCCATTCGTGCTTATTATCATGATCTTTATCGGAGTTTCCGCATACTCAGGCGTCTACTCGAAAGCCAAGCGCCAGTTCACTGAGGAGTTCGGCGCATCGATCGGCTTCGCGTACATTCCGGAAGCCGACATCGACAGCATTTCAGGAAAGCTCTTCGAAACCGGTGAGGATCAGCGCATCTCTGACGTGTTGAGCGGCTCGTACAAGTCCATGCCGATGCGGATTTTCACGCTGTACTTCACTGTCGGCTCCGGCAAGCATTCCCATACATATACATACACCGTATTCGAAGCAACCCTCGCCGGATCGGTTCCCGATATCCTGCTCTACTCGAAGAAGCAGTGGAGTGCGGTTTCAGACTTCCTGAGCGGCGATGAGACTATCGAGCTCGAGGGCGATTTCAACGAGCACTTCGTATTGCGCGTACCGAAAGGCTACGAACAGGAAGCCTATCAGATATTCACTCCTGACGTCATGGCGGATCTCATAGATCGCGCAGCTGATGTGAGCTTCGAATTCGTCGGCAACAAGCTCTATATGTATGCGGTCAAGACGATAACAAAAAAGACGGAATTGCAGGCTATGTTCGACCTGGCTGAATTCCTCTCAGGCCTGTTTGTAAAAAATACCGCTGCTTTGTCTTTCAAGCCGGACAACGTATAATTCGCATATCATTATCAAAGCAATAAAAACCTTATGTATATCATCCTTGCAGCTATCGTCGTCGTTCTCATCTGGATCGTACACTCATACAATTCGCTCGTCAGCCGCAGGAATCGCGCCAAGGAATCGTGGGCGGATATCGATGTCCAGCTCAAGCGCCGCTACGATCTCATTCCGAATCTCATCAATGCGGTGAAAGGGTATGCGGCGCATGAGTCAGAGGCATTTGAAAAGGTGACTCAGGCACGCGCTGCAGCTATGGGCGCGGGAACATTGGCTGAAAAAGGCCAGGCCGAAGCGGGATTGAGCGGCACCCTCAAGTCTATCTTCGCAATCGCCGAAGCATATCCGGAACTCAAGGCGAATCAGAATTTTCTCGCGCTCCAGTCCGAATTGACCGAGACCGAAGACAAGATCCAGGCTTCGCGACGCTTCTACAACAGCAGCGTGCGCGATCTCAACACGGCAACCCAGAGCTTCCCGGGGAATATCGTGTCAGGCGTGTTCAATTTCGCATCGATGGAATTCTATCAGCTCAATGCTGCAGACAGCGCAGCTGCGCAGCCGGTAGGGGTGAAGTTCTAGGAAGTTCGAATTGCCCAGGAGCGCTATTTCTTCCACATCGCATCGAACATCGCCATGAAATTCCGGGCGATGTTTTTGTTCGTCATGCGGATCCCGACGAGATTGTTGCGTTCCATCGAGAGGATGCTTACATCGTCGTTGATGATGTATATAGCGAAATCCGAGAGGGAATGAGCCTTCGGGAGGAAGCGCCGCTCGAAGCCCTTGCGCGTGCTGTAGAATTTCGCCTGCTTCTTTTCAGCTGGTGAATCGTTGATGAGGAGCTTGGTCCGGATATTCTTCTTCGTGCGGATCTCTTTCACCGAGGCGTGCCATTCCGGGCTGAAGATGAAAGCCCATTCCTTGTTCCAGACGAATTCGTCGCGGAGGATATACATTGTCGAATTCTTCGGCGCGCTCCAGAGCATGGATTTATATATTTTCTTCAAGCCCTCCTGGCCTTCGAAGAATATGATGCGCGGGATGCCGGCTAAGCCTGATCGGCTGGAGAGGGGATCGGCGGCGGCACCCGCGGCTTCCTCGAAGCTTTTCTCGATTGACTTGAGCGCTGTTTCTTTTTCAGACAGCGTTTCTCTTTCTTTCTTCACGAGCGCCTGGAGCGAATCGAAACCTTGGGCTACGAATTGCTTCACTTCGTTTTTGTACGTCGTGCCGACGAGACCTTTGCTGATCAGGGAACTGAGAGTGGTATAGACGCTGCTGCGGGAAAGGGCGCAGCGCTTGGCGATCGAGGTCGCGCTCAGGGGCGATTCCGACGCAAGCACGGAGAATATCCGCGCTTCGTAGTCCTGGAGGCCGATTTTTTTGAGCATTTCGTCCATGTGCCTGATTTCATCTATTGTTGCCGTAACTGTACGACAGGTTGAACAGATATGCAAATAACGTAGAGTTGATCCAGAGCGTGAAAGCATGCTCGGAAAGGAAATAAGCATATGTTAGAAGTTCTTTTTCAAATAGAAAAGCGCCTGCCGGAGCTCATGGCTGACCGGCAGGCGTGGCAAAGCGTCTTCGTCGATTATCATGCGCCGTTCGTCGAACGCCTCTGGAGGCAGGTGGGCGAGCATCGGATCTTCCTGCACCGGATACATCCGTGCGAACGGTCCGAAGCATTGTTTCATCCGCACCCATGGCCTTCGGCAATGCGCATCGTCCGCGGGACATACGAGATGGCTGTCGGATACGGGAAGGGTATGGAGCCTCCGCCGATCGCCTCGACGCTCGTCATGTCAGAAGGTTCCGCATATGAGATGGTCGATCCCGACGGCTGGCACTATGTCCGGCCGCTCGGCGGCGCGACGCTCTCGTTCATGATCACCGGAGTGCCCTGGAAGCGCGAGTCGCACAAAAGCACCAAGGCGCTCCAGCCGCTGCGGCCGGAGGTCGAAGAAGAGTTACTCAGCCTCTTCGAGGTCGCATATCGCAAGTAAGTAACAGAAAAGTGCGCTCATTCAAGCCCTGCAGAAATGCGGGGCTTTTTCTTGGTGCGGACCTTATGCCGGCAGCGTCTCCCAAAGGATCTGAAACACCGATCGGAAGACGTCGACCATCGGGGGGATAGCGATGACGACTGCGAGCGCCTTGGTCTCGGGGCCGAAGATGACGATCTTGTCGTCGAAGATCTCGATGGTGCTCTTGAAGGGGTGCTTCTCGGGGAGGTATTTGAATTGGCGGAGCAGATGCGGACTTGTGTTGGCCTGCTTGTCCTGAGAATTATGCGAGAGGAGGAGTTTGACGCTGATATTGCGCGCTGCGCGCTTTTCTCTGAAGTCGGTGAAGAATTCCTTGTCGACGTCGAGCCATGTGATCGAGTTGCCGATGCTGTAGTATTCGCGGTTTCGGTATTCATCGAGCACCTCTGCATAGAGCGAGTGGAGCTCCTGCTTCGTCTGGATGAAGCGGATGCCTTGGCCTTTCACGTATTTTCCCTGGAGCCCTTCGAGGAAGGGGACGAGGCTCGTGAGCGACTGCACTTTCCGCTCGAAGAGCGCCGCGAGCTTGTTCGGCTGCAGCGGACTATAGAAACGCTTCGATCCTTGCTCGTATTCCGACACCACTCCCTGGGCAATGAGGCGTTCCAGGATGGGGTAAGTCGTCGTGCGCTTGATGCCCATCTCCTCGGCAAGGGAAGTAGCGCTCGCCCCGCCCATTTTCAGAAGGCCTACGTAGACGCTTATTTCCTGGTCAGACAGACCGATATCCTTGAGAATTCCTAGCTTTTCTGGTGTTTTCATGTTGTTAATAAATTACGACAATAATATATATAAGTATATATAGATTGAAATATATGTCAATAGTGCAATACTGCATGTCATTATGTATTGACAATAAAAAAGATATGGTCTATATTGCTTGCATGAATATCACAAAACAAAATATCAGAAAGGCAATAGCGGTCATTGTCCTCATCGGCATCGCTATGGTGGTCATTATCAAAGTTCACAATAACGCTGGGTCATCTGCAACTGTCTCTGGACAGGGTACGATCAAAATCGGAGGCATCCTTATCCTGAGCGGCGACGGTGCCTCATGGGGCGAAGGTTCGAAGAATGGCATCGATCTCGCAATCGAGGATGTGAATAAGAGGGGCGGCGTCAACGGGAAGAAGCTGAGCATCTCATATGAAGACGACATGGGGGATCCGCAGAAGGCGATCAGCGCTTTCCGAAAATTGACTGAAGTCGACAAAATCAAATTCATCATCGGCCCGAATTGGTCTCCGTCAGGCATCGCTCTCGCAGCTCTCGCTGGCACGCAGAAGACTGTAATGATCTCTCCGTCGCTCGGCGTGAAGGAGTTCAATGAAGCGAACAAGTATCTCTTCAATCTCTGGCCGCATGATTTCACCCTCTCTCGCACGCTCGCAGACTATGTCTATTCGAAAGGGCACCGTAATGTCGCAATCTTCGGAGCACAGGATGCGTGGGTGAAGGATCAGACGAATAATTTCAAGGAACGATTCGAAGAGCTTGGCGGCAAGGTCTCTTTCATGATCGAACCGAAGATAAGCGATACTGATATGCGCACTGCAATCATCAAGACAAAGAATGATCCGTCGATCGACGCGGTCATCATGACGGTCGCCGGCTACAGCCTCGGTCACATCATTCCGCAGCAGATGAAGCAGTTCTCGCTCAACCTTCCGATCTTCTCGCTAAATATGGACAAGAAGGTTTCGGCAGATTGCGGAGATGCGTGCGACGGCCTTACTTTCCTTATTAATTTCACTCCATCGAAAGAATTTGAAGCCCGATACACGAAGCAGTTCGGCAGAGAAATCGGCGTCGGAGCGGATTCCGGATATGATGCGGTCATGGTGCTCGCGAACGCGATGTCTGAAACGAAGAGCGTTGATCCCGATGTGATCGCCGCAAAGCTCGCTTCAATAAAAGAATACGACGGCGTCTCTGGCCATCTCATCTCTGACGGCAAGCGCGGCTTCACTAAGCCGTACTCGATCAAGAAGGTGCTCCATGGGCAGATCGTTTCGACTGATAAGTAATTCGCGGAATTCGGAGCCATAAAGTGACGTATTCCTACATATTGACCAAGCACATTATATATGATATAATGTGCTTGTAGCTTTCCATTTCATGGAAGCTGCGCCTCGCAAGTGGCAATGACTTGTGCGACGTATCCCGATGGGATCGTCGTTGTACATTAACAAATAGCTCAGGCGATGCCTGGCTATGAAAGGAAAAAATGCAGGGATATCAACACGTTACAGCAGCCGGAAACAATGGTTCGCTCACTCTCGCAACAGGCAAGCCAGCTGAACAATTCGTTCTGCTCGGAGCAAGTTGCGTCACGAGCGTGACGGTGCACGACGGGCTTGTCAGCAGTCTGTCCGTGCTTCCGAAAAGAAAGAACGAAGTCATCGCTCTTGCGGTAGTCGCTTCAAGCAGGGATTCCACCTGGATCGGCGAAGTGCTCCTTCTCCATGTGAGTCTGAAGGATGGTAAAGCGTCGGTCAACCTCCATGTTCCGTACGGAGGCGCCAAAGATATGCTCGCGCAGCTTATCAAGAAAGGAGAATCCTGCCAGCTGCGTATCATTGAGGATGAAAAGACGAAAAATTCGATTCCGTGGAACCTCGCGAGCCTGAATCCGAAAGCCGATGCTCCGCAGATCGAGACTGTTACCGGCGAAAGCATCAATGATCTCTGCATTGCGCTCGCGAAAGCGGACAATGTTGAGGAAATCATCGATGTTCAGCTCCTTACAGCCGGCTTCACTCCCGATGCAGTCGTGAAAGCGTTTCCGGTAAGCCAGATCATGCAGTGCGGGTTTTCGTTCCAAAGGACGATCTCGGTCTGTCCTGGTCAAGGCGTCGCATACCAGAATCAGGTGCTCGTAGCGGAATGGAAGAATAGCCAATGGGAAGTAGCCCATCCTTGCTGCTAATATTTCTCAGTTATCGGACTGTCCAACACCGATGGGCCCCGCGCACGCGCGGGGCCTCTTCTTTTGCATGCTTTCGACCATGTCCCTCGTCAGGGGATAGCACTCGAAGTTTTCGATGCGTGGGAAGTCGCTCGGAAAAGCTAAAAATCCCGATTCTGGTATACTCTCCCTATGGAAGAACGACTCAAAGAAATCGAACAGGATATCCAGGATATCAAAGACCGAAACAGCAAGGTCGGGGCAGAGAAAGCTTGGGAAGTCAGCCTGTTCAGGAAAGTCTCGATCGCGGCCATCACCTATATCATCGCGTCTGTCGCCATGTATTTCATCGGCGTTTCGAACTATCTTCTGAGCGCGCTCATACCGACGCTCGGGTACATACTCTCTACGCAGTCGCTGCCGCTGCTGAAGCAGTGGTGGATCAGGCGTAATTTTCCAGCGAAATAATTTCATGAAAATCCTCCTCCTCTCAGTCGGCAAGAAGCACGATCCTGCGCTCGCGGAAGCGATCGATGATTTCACCGGACGGATCGGCCGCTATGCGCCAGTCGAATGGAAATTTATCTCGCCGGTAGAGAACGGCGTCGGCAGCATCGATGCGGAAAGCAAGTCGATCCTCGCGGCTCTCTCGGATTCCGGCCGCGATCATGTCGTGCTTCTCGATGAGAAGGGGAAGGCGCTGACATCGCCAGGCCTCGCGCAATTCCTCGAAAAGCGACTCAACGAAGGAACGCATCGGCTCGTATTCATCATCGGCGGGGCATTCGGCGTGAACGAATCAGTCCGAAGCCGCGCCGACATGGTGCTCAAGATCTCTGATTTCGTCTTCCCGCATCAGCTCGTCCGGCTCATCCTCGCCGAGCAGGTCTATCGCGCATTCACCATCACGCGCGGAGAGAAATACCATCATCAGTAATACGGCATACTCAGGAAGGAAGCCTCTCTCAATTTCATGATCACTGAACATGCGATACACAAAGTCTTCAAGGTGACCGTCATCCTGAAGGCGATCAATAGCGCGCTCGAGATCCTCGGAGGAATTGTTTTCCTATTCACCGGATCGATCACGAGCCTGGTAATTTTCTTGACGCAGCAGGAGCTCGTCGAAGATCCGAATGATTTCATCGCGACGCACGTGCAGCATTTCATCCCATACTTCACTTCGCACAGCCAATTCTTCATCGCCGCATATCTGATCAGCCACGGTGTCATCAAGCTCTTCCTCGTCATCGGGCTCATCCGCAACAAGCTCTGGGCATATCCGGTCGCGATCGGCGTCTTCGGCGCTTTCATCCTGTATCAGATATACCGGTATACGCATACGCATTCTGTCTTTCTCGTATTCCTGACGGTCTTCGACCTCTTCCTCATTGCCATCACGTGGCATGAATACAAGTATGCGAAGAAATATCGCACGTTCCCATAATTCATGTATACTGAGCGATATAAAATAATCCATATAACATATTCAATATATGAAACGACTTTTCATCATCCATGGTTGGGCCGGCAGTCCTTCGGAGCCATTGTTCGTATGGCTGAAAGCGCAGGCTGAAGCGGCAGGTTTCGAGGTGACAGTTCCTGAAATGCCAATCGCAGAGACGCCGAACATCACGCATTGGGTCAATCATCTCCGTGATGTCGTCGGCTATATCGACGAGACGACGTATTTCATCGCGCATAGCATCGGCGCGCAGGCAGTCGTTCGATATCTCCAGGATCCTGACGGGGTAGCACTCGGCGGGGCAGTATTCCTCGCGCCTTGGATGACGGTCACCGGCCTTGCATCTGATGCAGAACGAGATGTCGCTCGGCCATGGATGGAGAATGCGATCGATTTCAACAAGGTCCGCAATGTCGGCGGCAAATTCGTCACGATCTTTTCCGACAACGATCAGTTCGTGCCAGTCGCAGAGAATCAGGCGGCATTCGAAAAGAGTCTCAAATCGACGAGCATCATCGAGCAGGGCAAGGGACATTATTCAGAAGCCGACGGAGTCGTCTCGTCTCAGACTGCATTCGACGAGCTCGTGAAGATTTCGTCATAGTTTTATTCGCATGGTCATACCGAAGATCGTCGGCATACTCAATATCTCCCCGGAGAGCTTCAGCGGCGACGGCTTGAGCGATCGGCCGGCTATTCTTGCGCGGGCAAAAACGATGACAGAGGAAGGGGCAGACATCATCGATATCGGCGCGCAGTCGACGCGGCCAGGGGCGAAAGAGCTTTCTGCAGAGGAGGAAATCGCTCGATTGAAAGGGCTGATCGCTGAGATCAGGAGAGCCTCGCCGCGCGTTTCGATCTCGATCGATACGACGAAAAGCGAAGTCGCAGCGCTCGCCATCGAAGAAGGCGCTGACATGGTGAATGATATTTCTGGCGCGAGATTCGACGGAAAGATCCTCGCTGCAATCAAGGAAAAGAAGATCAAGTATGTCCTCATGCATTCGCAGGGCAGCTTCGCTGATATGCACAAGGAATATGTATACGATGCCGGCATCGTTCAGGAAGTTCGGCAGTATTTCATCCGAAGGATACAGGCGTGTCTCGACGCCGGGCTTTCATCCGAGCAGGTCATCCTCGATCCGGGTTTCGGCTTCTCGAAAAATGCTGAGCAGAATGCCGAGCTGCTCCGAGGCCTCGGCGGCTTGCGCGATCTCGGCCATGAGATATATATCGGGCTTTCGCGGAAGCGCTTCATCGGCACGATCACTGGAGAAGCGGCTGCGGATCGCCGCGATAATGGAACGACCGCAGCGCATATGCTCGCGATGGAACGGGGAGTTGAGTATATCCGCACGCATAATGTAGTATTCCTGAAACAAGCGATCGATGTCATGAAAGCCGTTTCAATTTCAAAATAATGAAGAATCGCATCGCAATCTGCGCGCTCATCGCACTTATCATATGCCTGATCCCGGGCATTTTTCGGCTTGGGCAGCAATATCGAGAAAATAAGGCATCTGAAAGGAAGCTTGCTGAAGCTGCCGCAAATTATTTTGCATCATCACGCGCTGCCGAAACAGCTCTGTATTCGGGCATCGTCTACCATATCTTTTTTCACAGCCTCATCGCATATCCAGAGCTGGCTGCGAAGGATGTTCGGAATGCCGCGCTCTATCGCGATCATATGATCACTCGGGATGAATTCAAAAAGATCCTTTTTTCGCTCTATCAGAACGGATACGCGCTCATTGATATTTCTTCGATCTATCAGGTCGAGACAGACGGCCGCGTCACTCGCAAGCAGCTCTATATGCCGAAAGGAAAGAAGCCGCTCATCATCTCGCTCGATGATCTCAATTATTATGGATTCATGAAGGGTCATGGCTTCGCGGACAAGCTCGTGCTCGATGCAGATGAGCGTGTCGCAACGGAGATCGTCGCTCCTGACGGCAAGATGCTCGTCACCCGCGACGGAGATGTCGTGCCGATCATCGATGATTTCGTGCGGGATCACCCTGACTTTTCCGTGAATGGCGCGAAGGGCATCATCGCCGTCACCGGCTTCGAGGGAATTCTCGGGTATCGGACGCAGCCCGATGAGAAGCAGCTCCCGTCGCATCGCTTGAAGGAATTATTCGGAGCGAAGCCTGTCGTCGAGGAATTGAAGAGGACCGGCTGGAAATTCGCGAGCCACAGCTACTCGCACGATCATTCGTTTCAGATCGATACGATCTCGCTCGATGCAGTGAAAGCTGATACGGAGAAATGGCAGCGCGAAGTCGGCAGCATCGTCGGCAAGACCGATATCTTCATCGGCCCGTTCGGCCAAATCTTTCAGCCTGGCGATCCGCGCAGGGAGTACCTCGTCTCGCAAGGTTTCCATATGCTCGCCGGCGTCGGGATGGATCACTATCTCAGATACTTTTCCGATCATGCGGTCATAGACCGCACTGACATAGACGGCTACCGACTGAGGAACAATGCTTTGCAGCTGAAAGGGTATTTCGATACTGCGTCGGTACTCGTTCCGGCTCTCTGATATACTATTCGAATGAAAAATGCGTCCTATTGGCTCGATGTTCCATACGTTCAACGAACGCCTCTCGATCGGGATATTCAAGTAGATGTAGTCATCATCGGCGGCGGAATCACTGGCGTTTCAGCCGCATATCATTGTGCGAAGAACGGCCTGAAGACCGCTCTTGTTGAAAAGCATTCGATCGCATCCGGTTCTGCCGGAAAGAATCTCGGCATGGTCGTCGAAGGCCTCGAGATTGATCTGCTCGAAGCTGCTGAAAAATTCGGCGCAGCTGCAGCGAAGGGGCTGTGGGGAAAGACTGTCGAAGCTCGCGATCTTACCGCTGCGCTTGTGAGAGAGCATCTGATCGAATGCGACATGGATGCTTCCGGCAGCTTGTACCTTGCTCGAGATAGCGAATATATGGATTGGCTTCGTAAAGAATCTGCAGCTCGGCAGGATGATGGCTTCTCATGCAGGATCATGGAAAAAGGGAAGAGTGCCGATGCAGGAGAAGAATTCGCAGGGAGCATCTTCGCAGGCGGACTCGTTGCTCCGAAAGACTGCATGCTTGATCCGGTAAAATTCGTCAGAGGGCTCGCTCACGCAGCGGAAAATTTCGGTCTTTTGATATATGAAAATACGGATGCGTTGAGGTACGATGCGCATTCGGTGAAGACTTCGAATGGGACTGTCTCGGCGAAGAAGGTCGTCCTTGCGATCGAGAGCGACACTGCCGAAATCGAAGCTGGAAAGACCGTAGTCACCAGAATCCAGGCCGTTGCCACTGAACCTCTGTCAGCTGAACAATTCGAGAAGATGGACTGGAACGACATCGGCGGCTTCTGGACT
>JAQBRD010000029.1 GCA_028286665.1 Candidatus Tayloriibacteriota bacterium | reverse complement strand
CTTGGAATCGACATTAAAGTCAGCGTGCGGATTTTCCTACACAGCTTCCTGACAGCACACACTCAAATCCAATAATGAGCAATACATACTGCAATCCGTCCCTCCGTCACTCAATACAAAAGTCATGGAATATTAACCATGTGTCCATCGGGTACGGCGTTCGCCATCCCCTTAGGCCCGACTAACCCTTGGCTGATTTTCATAGCCGAGGAAACCTTGATCTTTCGACGTGCGGGATTCTCACCCGCATTGTGGTTACTTGTGCCAACATTCTTACTTCCGCACGCTCCAGTATGGGTCACCCCTTTACCTTCAACGCAGAGCGGAAAACTCTCCTACCACTACATTTGTCCGAAGACAAATGCAATCCTCAGTTTCGGTACCATGCTTAACCCCGATTATCTGCGGCGCAAATTCTCTCGATGAGTGAGCTGTTACGCTTTCTTTAAATGATGGCTGCTTCTAAGCCAACATCCTCATTGTTTAAGAAAACTTACCACCTTAAGCGTACTTAGCATGAATTTAGGGACCTTAAATGGAGATCCGGGCTGTTTCCCTTTTGACGTATGGAGCTTAGCCCCCACCGTCTAACTGCCGAAAAGTTGACCTGCTGTATTCGGAGTTTGATAGGTCTCGGGATCTTTCGACCTGTCAAGACCTTCCAGTGCTCTACCCCAGCAGGGTAATTTCGACGCTAGCCCAAAAGCTATTTCGGAGAGAACCAGCTATTACCAGATTCGATTAGCTTATCACTCCTTACCTCAAGTCATCGGAGAGAATTGCACAACTCTACCGTTCGGACCTCCCTTCTGATTTCTCAGAAGTTCATCCTGCTCAAGGCAAGCTCATCTGGCTTCGGGTCTTTAGCATACTACATACGCGCTGTTCACACTCGGTTTCCCTGCGACTCCGGGTTCTCACCCTTAGCCCGCAGTATGCTAAAACTCGTTGGCTCATTCTTCAATAGGCACGCAGTCACGGTCTTGCGACCGCTTCTACTCCTTGTAAGCATATGGTTTCAGTTCTATTTCACCGCCCTTACCGGGCTGATTTTCACCTTTCCCTCACGGTACTAGTTCACTATCGGTCTTCAGAAGTATTTAGCCTTACCGGTTAGTTCCGGCAGATTCCCCCGAGGTATTCGTGTCTCGGGGTACTCAAGAATGAGCGCAAAAAAGATTCTATTGATTTCGTCTACAGGGCTATCACCTTCTAGGGCTGTTCTTTCCAGAACATTCTACTATCAAAGAATTTTGTAACTTTTCTGCTATAAATAGCACGCACTCACCTTACTACCCCCAACTTTAATCGCACCACAGAACTTGCGTTCTGCCGTACGATTAAAGTTGAGTTTGGGCTGTTTCCTTTTCGCTCGCCGCTACTTAGGAGATAACTATTGTTCTATATTCCACCTGGTACTGAAATGTTTTACTTCCCAGGGTATGCATCTTAACGTCAAGCGTTAAGATTCTGACTCGAAGTCAGAGGGTTTCCCCATTCAGAGATCCACGGATCAAAGGTTGCTCGGCACCTCCCCGTGGCGTATCGCCGCCAAGCTGCGTCTTTCATCGCCTTCTCGAAGCCTAGGCATCCACCATATGCTCTTAGATTTCCTATTAGGAAATCTAAAAACCACAATTATTTTCTTACAATAGACGATCATCATCTCCGCGTGAAAAAACCTGTCCACGAAGACAATGATCGCCTTACCTTTTCCCCGGCACCCGCCTGATTGCGTCGAGCGGCTGCCGGGATTATTTTTCAAGTTTCAGTCTGTCAGTAGTTTCGCTCCGTTGCTGATCTTATCTCATACCAGCCCGTTTTTCGAAATAAAAACCGCTTTGTTCAAGCGGCCGTTTTAACACTCTTTTGAAGCGTTTATTCCGGCCGGCTTGATTGGTTCTTTAACATAATCTGTGTGAGGGATAGTATATATGAGGCCAAAATAAAGTCAAGTACTTTTTCTCTCTTTCGCCAATACTTATCGTGATTGTTCAAGAGCATGTCCAAAGAGGCTTGCACGGCACCCTCAAAAGTGGCCTAAAAAACCTCCCCAAGATATGGCAGCGGTAGTGTTTCCCCCAAGAAAATAGGCCGTTCTTTTCTGCCGCCGATGCTCGAGGCGAGCATGATCGTCCTGTCGCCAAAACGCTTATTCATCGCATCGACCGATCTATATATAGTATCTCCGATATTCATCCGTTCGGATTCTCCGAATAAATCCTCCTGTACGATGCCCGCAGGACGGAGGCCGGAGAGCACGACTCCGGCGGATTTGTAGACCATGCCGGACGAATAGACACCCGCCTTCCCGCCGAAGCCATCGAGATGCCGCGCGATCTGCGGGAGGATCTCCGTCGGCAACGACGTCGGGCGATCGAGATTGAATTCGCTGCGGACATATTCCCGCCCGCGCGTCCTCAGGAAGAATGAAACCCGGCTGCCGACGAGGCCTTCGATGCGGGCGCGCTGGCAGACTTCTTCCGCATGATGCGAGAGCTCTGCGAAAAGGAATCGGCGATCGGATGTCGGCGGCCGGAAGCTCCGCGTATCCTGGATCGATTTCCGCTGCTCCATTTCTTCAGGCTTCGTCACGCGGAAAACCGCACGGCCGTTGAGCTCATTCCATATCTCGATGACCGGCAGGCTGAAGGACTGCTCGACGCGGTCGCGCGAGAGCGCAGCGAGCTGCCCTGCCGTCTCGATGCCATGGCGGCGCAGCATGATGCTCGTCTCGGTGCCGATTCCCCAGACGCTGCCGACGGGAATCTGCGCGAGATATTCACGCACGCTGCTGCCATCCACTCCCGGTTCAAGGATCGTAAAGCCGGCCGGCTTCTCCCGCTTCGATGCGAGTTTTGCGAGGACTTTCGTTTCAGCAACTCCGACTGAGAATGTAATGCCGAGCGACGCCTCGATCTCAGTCTTGATCCTGCGGGCAACGATGTCATACGAATCAGATGAAAATTTTTCAGACATATCTGCGAAACATTCGTCGACGCTATAGTCTTCGACGCGCGCGATATGCCGTCGGACGATGCTCATCACCCGTTTCGAGAATCTCCGGTATGTGTCGAAATCAGACGGAAGGACGATAGCCTGCGGGAATAATTTCCTGATCTGAAAGACCGGCATGCCGCGCGAGATGCCCATGCGTTTCGCTTCGTAAGACATGGCAGTAGCGATGCCTTTGTCTTCCCCGACGACGACGGCCTTGCCGCGGAGACGCGGGTTCTTCGCGATCTCGCAGGCTGCAAAGAACGCATCGCCGTCGAGATGGATGATGGGGTGCTTGATCATAGAGCTATCGATGATATGTACGTACGACCGCGACGACGACCGCTTCGATCGCAAGCTCGCTCTCAGGAATGATCGGCTTATATTTCGAATTGGCAGCTTCGAGATAGATCTGGCGCTTTCCGCCAGCTGCGCCGCTCACGCTGCGAGTCCGGTAATATTTCATCGTGAAATCCCCGTCGACCCGAGCGATGACGATATCGCCTTCCCGCGGAGTCTTTGCCCGCTCGACGATGACCATGTCTCCTTCGCGGATGCCAGCGTCGATCATCGAATCGCCCTTCACCCGGAGCATGAAGCTCGCTTCGCGGTTCTTGATGACATAGTCGTCGAGCGTAATGGTATCCATGATGCCTCCGTCCGATGGCGAAGGAAAACCAGCCTCAACCACGCCGAGCAGGCCGATACCGAGATCGTCCGCCGCATTCCATTTCTTGCCCGGCACAAGACGGCCTGTCGAATCGCGTGAGAGCAGCTTTTCTTCGATCAGATTATTGGCGAATGAATACGCGGTGTCTTTCGATTTCACCCTCATGAGTTGCGCGAGTTCGGCAAAGCTCGGCATGCGCTTGCGCCGAACGTAGAAATCCATGAGCTTCTTTTTATGCTGAGTAAATCGATCGTTCATGCAGCCATTATACCGAACGATCGTTCGACATACAATAAATGCGAATAGGGCTACGCAATCAGGCTGAGATCATCCATGAGAATGATCGGCTCGAGCGATTTTATTTCTTCTGCATACGCCATTTCCGGAACAGGATTCAAAAGAAATACCTTCTTGTCGTGGACGTAGGCCATGCCCATTTCCATCAAGGTGTTCCCACCGACATAATTCAGAATGCCATTCTTATCGAAATTGAGCACAAGGACAGCATCGCTTCGATTCACGATCTCATCGTAGTGATACTTGTGATAATTGTTCTCGATCTTAACTTGGGCATGCTCTACACCCATTCGCGCTTGGACGTCTTTCATGTCCCCTTTTGCCAAAGCGTGATAGTGCTCGTGAAGGTTCACTTCATGTCCGAGATCTGCAAGCCGCTTTTTATAATCGACCATCTCTTTGGCGAATCTTGAGCTTCCGATAATAGTTACTCTCATGATGTAAATTTTAGTATGAATTTAAAACTCCTTCACATCCCCTTCTGCCATGGCGATGAATTCTATTCCTTGCGGAGCAAGGACTCTTCCTGGCAGCACATGCGCGGCGAATTCGAATCTGATGCTGTCATGCACGGGAAAAACCTTCTTCGGCCTGAGCTCCAGCGCATAATCGATCGCTTCGCCGATCTTCATCCAAGGGCCTGAAACCGGAAGCGCGAGTATCTCGACGGGACGTTTCGGATCCGTGAATGCGTCGCCTGGATACCACAAGCGCTCATCGATGAAGAAACCGAGATTCGAAGATTGCGGGACAGAGCTGTGCATAGCAGCATGCTTCTCGCCGATGCCGACGACCTGCACATCGCCCAGAGAGACGGTTTCGCTGTCGGAAATTTTGATATGCGGAATCGATTCCTTTGTGAGGAGATCATCGACGGAATTATTCGCATAGACGATTGCCTGAGGATTTTTCTGAAGGAGAGGCTTCAGCGACTCGAGATGAAAATGATCGGGATGCTCGTGCGTGAAAAGAACATAGTCGATGCGTTCAAGTTCCGAGTGAGCAGCTACGGTAAAGATTCCCGGATCAGTGAGGATACGCTTTCCTTTGGTTTCTATGAGAAGGCAGCAATGGCCGAGCTTGGTGATTTTCATATTTCAATAGTATCACCTTCGCCCATCGGAATGAAAGATATGCCGAGCGGCTCGAGCACGGTCTTCGGATGCCGATGCGTGCCGCCGAATTTCCGGAGATTTCCATCATGAACCGGAATGCAGGCTTTCGGCTTCACGGCCTGAGCATAACCGAGGGCTTCGCTGATCTTCATCCACGGACCGGCAATCGGAAGGGCGAGAATTTCGACCGACTTGCTCGGAACATAGAATGAATCGCCAGGATAAAAGAATCTGCCATCGATCATATAGCCGGTATTGAGCACGAGCTCAAGTTCCTTATATATAGGTGCATGGTCTTTTCCAAAGCCTTCGATCGAAGCACCTTTCACTTCCTTCCGATCGCCTTGCTCGATGATCTGATATGGAATCGGAGGAACTGCAGCATCGAGCAGCTTCCCTACACTGCTATTGGTATAGACGACTGCCTCAGGATTGTTGGCGAGCACCTGCTGCAGAGACTCGATATGGAGATGATCCGTGTGCTCGTGACTGATGAGGATGACATCGATGTCCTTCGCTTCATTCTGCTTCGTCGAATAATTGCCAGGATCCGTCATGATGCGGATGCCGGAGGTTTCGACGATGAGGCAGCAGTGGCCGAGCTTGGTGATTTTCATATTTCGATTCTATCATAAGGACACAATATATAAAGAAAGGCGTAAGCATCTAGCCAACCGCGATATTTTCTGATATATTCATCACGCATCAAATTCCACTCGAATGTCAGCAAAAAACCCGAAAAACCTCCCGAACAAGGGGGCAAATACGCTCGCTTCCCGACCCCCTGTTGTCGTCATCATGGGTCATATTGACCATGGAAAGTCCACGCTCCTCGACTATATCCGCAAGACGAACATCGTCGCAGGCGAGGCCGGCGGCATCACCCAGCACCTCGGCGCATATGAAGTGACGCATACCTTCACCGATGCGAACTCAGGCGAAAAGAAAGCCGGCGTCATCACCTTCCTCGACACGCCAGGCCACGAAGCTTTCACCTCCATCCGAGAGCGCGGCGCACGTGTAGCCGACATCGCGATCCTCGTCGTATCAGCAGAAGACGGCGTGAAGCCGCAGACGCTCGAAGCCTTGAAGAACATCCGCAACGAGAAGATCCCGTTCATCGTGGCGATGAACAAGATCGACAAGCCAGGCGCAAATGTCGAACGAACGAAGATCACCCTCGCCGAAAATGAAGTCTACCTCGAAGGATACGGCGGCGATATTCCCGGCGTTCCCATCTCGGCGCTCACCGGCCAAGGCATTCCTGAACTTCTCGACATGGTCATGCTCGTCTCAGACCTTGCAGATCTCAAGAGCAATCCGAACGAAGCGGCAGCAGGCGCAGTCATCGAAGCCAATCTCGACAACAAGAAAGGCATCTCAGCGACGCTCCTCATCAAGAACGGAACATTGAAATCCGGCATGTTCGTCGCAGCTGACGGCGCGATGTCCCCTGTCCGCATCTTCGAGGATTTCCAGGGCAAAGCGATCAAGTCGGCCACATTCTCAAGCCCGGTCCGCGTCATCGGCTTCGACAAGATCCCGACAGTCGGCGCTCCGTTCGTCTCATTCGAAAGCAAGCGAGATGCTGAAGCATACGCAGAAAGCTATCGCCTGAAGATCGCTGCAGAAAAAGCTGCTCAGAAGCCTGCACCTCGCCATGTCTCGAACGACTCGAAAGGCAATGCGCAGGAAGTCATCATACTCCCCCTCATCATCAAGGCAGACGTCACCGGCAGCCTCGACGGCATCAAGCACGAGCTCGCGAAGGTGAATCACGACCGAGTCCGGCTGAAGATCGTGACCGAAGGCATCGGCGTCGTTTCTGAAACCGACGTGAAGACCGCGCAAGGCGATCCGAACATCATCATCATCGCCTTCAACGCGAAGCCGGACTCGAAAGCCCGAGCCATCCTCGAACGCACCCCTGTCCGCCTCGAATCGTTCAATATCATCTACAACCTCATCGAATTCGTCCGCAACGAAGTCGCCATCCGCATCCCGAAGGAATTCGTCGAAGAAACTACCGGCCGCGCCAAGATCCTCGCCATCTTCAGCAAGAACAAGGACAAGCAGATCATCGGAGGAAAGGTCCAGGAAGGCGTCATCGTGCTCGGCGCCGAAGTGAAGATCCTCCGCCGCGACGCAGCCATCGGACTCGGCAAGATCAAGGAGCTCCAGCAGAAGAAATTGAAGGCCGAAGAAGTCGCGCTCGGCTACGAGTTCGGCGCCCTCATCGAATCGAAGGTCGAGCTCGCCGAAGGCGACAAGTTCGAATGCTTCAAAGTCGTCGAGAAGAAATAGCCTCAGCATCAATCTCACCAACATGTCAAAAAAAACCAACCCGATCAATCCAGAAATCCGCGACGGCCGAATGCGCGAAGTCATCCGCGAGCTCGCGAGCGAATTCATCCAGCGCGAATCGAACCGCACCTCTCTCATTACCGTCACTGATGTGACGATATCCGACCAGGGCAAGCAAGCGACTATCTTCATGACAGTCATCCCGATCGGCAAGAACACCGGCGAAGACAAGGAAGCCGCAGCAGTAGACTTCATGAAGCGTCAGCGCGCAGACTTCCGCAACTACGTCCAGGAGAAGTCGCGCCTCAGCCGCATTCCCTTCTTCGATTTCGCCATCGATGTCGGCGAAAAGAACCGCCAGAAAATAGACGAAATCTCGAAGACCGTATAGAATGGCAGCTGAGCACAGTTGTACTTGGTACAGAACAGCGCGCAGAAGCAAAAGCGCGCCGAAACGACCCAGTGGCGAAGTTGGTCAACGCGATGCTCTGCAAAAGCATTATGCGCCGGTTCGAGCCCGGCCTGGGTCTCCAAAAAATCTCCTCAGCAGCCTTCGATTCATGCTATAGTTTTCCCATAACAGAATATGCCCGGGTGGCGTAATTGGTCAGCCGCGCAGCACTTAAAATGCTGTTCCGTAAGGAGTGTGGGTTCGATTCCCACCCCGGGCACCATCTCCCCCAGAAAGGCGGGAAAAACAAGATAAGACCATGGTTTGAGGGCTTCTCCACGGGCTTTTTTGCTGTCGAGGAACAGGTTCGAGCCGAACACTTTTAAAGCCATACCCTTTTTCTCTATGAGAGAACCCTTAGTGGCGATTTCGCCCAATGTTTTCGCGGATTTTATCCACCCTTTGAACGGTTCGAGCCAAGTGTTTTGGCTCAGGCCGTTCTTCTTAATTGCTTCCTGAAGCGTCTTCTTTTCGGAGAGCAAAATTTCCTTTTGCGACACGAATGTTTCGCGGTCAATGTCTTGGGTGACCACATAGGCGGAAGTGAGACGTTCCAAGGCCGCTTTGATCTTCGAAAGTTTCGTCTGCTTGTCCTGCGCCAAGTCATCCGAGGATTGAACAGCTTCCTTCTGCTCTTGCTCCGCCATGCGGAGCATTTCATCCGCCCAATCCGCACGCAGGATAAATTGCGAAAGCAAAGCGGAAAGTTGCCGCTCAAGCTCCTCCTGACGAACATACTTTTGCGAACACTTATGAGTTTTCGATTTCTTGGAACATCGGTAATAGACATGCCCCTTCTGGACTTCCGCCGTCACACAGCAACCGCATTCTCCGCACCGAAACAGACGTGTGAGCGCTTGCGGTTCGCTCTCCTCTGCGACGCTGTGCGTTCTGCTCTTAATCACCCCCTGCACTTTGTCGAACAGTTCCTTTGAAATGATCGGCTTGTGTTTGCCTTCGAAAAGCTCCCCCGCATATTCAAAATGTCCGTAGTAAAAGGGATTGCGAAGAAGCCGCCGAATCCAATCAATATGGACAGGTCGACCGCCCTTGAACCGTTTACCGCGTGCCATGGACACGATTCCGTTATCCGCACAGAATTGCTGAATATATTCAAGCGACCGATTGGCACCCGAATACAATTCAAACGCCCTTTTCACAATTGGAGCGACGTGCGGATCGGGGAAAACGGTTTTGGTCGCCTTATCATTCAGGTAACCGCGAGGAGCGGGGCCGGGCCAAAATCCTTGACGCGCCTTCTCGTGCAAGCCGCGTTTCGTATCGCAAGAGAGTTTGTCGCTATACTGCTTCGTCTGCACAAACTCATGCCCAAGATTGGATTTGCCCTGCGGCGTATTCTCAAACCAGAAAGTTGGAAATTTCAAATCGGTCAGATTTCCAACGTCGAGAAAGTAAATAACCTCACCCCCGTCTTTGCTATTTCTTGCGAGACGATCTGGGTGCCAAGCGATGATGCCGGTCGCTTCCCCTCCCTCGATGCGCTGCATCATTTTATTAAATTCCGGTCGCCCCGGCAAATGAGCGGTGTGCCGCTCCTCGATTGTCTCGACAATCTCAAGTTTATGCTGCTCTGCAAACTTCGTGAGCGTTTGCCGCTGCGCCGGAATCGACAAAACCTGCTGGTCTTCGCCAGTGGTCGATTTTCTAGCGTATAAAAAATATTTTGTAGATGGCGTTTTCATGCGCACAGTATAGCATTTTATACGTGAGCGGTCACGTATAATATGAAAATTGCACCGAAATATTTTTCATAGGAAATGACGACTATTGACCTTTGTCGCGCTTTGCCCACCGCGCCAAAACAGCTTTTCGCCCGCTCTCAGAAAGTTCTTTTGCCGAAAGCTTTTTGGCCCGCGCCTTCCCGCCTTTCAAACCCCCAAGCCTTCCGAGCGCAACTGCGGCGGCATTTTTCTTTTTAACTGTTTTTGATTTTGTCGGCATGTGAATAAAGTTCCGGCTCGATTGGTGCCTTTGTATTTTAGCAGATGTGAAGCTGCGGACAATGTGAATTGATTTTCTTCCTGTTCCTCGACAGCAAAAAAGCCCGTGGAGAAGCCCTCAAACCATGGTCTTATCTTGTTTTTCCCGCCTTTCTGGGGGAGATGGTGGGAACCTACAGTGCTGCTCGAACGTTTTTTAAGGAGAATTCAGGGAAATAGGGTATCCCCACACCCTTCCCCGCGTAGGGGAAGGGTTGCCTGGCTCGAATCACATTGAAAACAAAGGCGTGCG
>JAQBRD010000016.1 GCA_028286665.1 Candidatus Tayloriibacteriota bacterium | reverse complement strand
TTAGGGTCAGCGTCGACGAGCGATCGGAACTGGGCCGATTCGTTCGCGCTCCAGAACCATTCGAACGGGGTGGCGGTAGAGACCGAATGCTCCGGAAGGCCTGTGATGACGGGGGCAGTGGTGTCAGCGCCGCCGACATTCGTATCCGAGCCGTTAGTGATCTTGATCTGATCAACCATGCAGCCGTCGTATCCGCCGTCATCCGCATTCGTTATCCAATGAAGTCGGAATTTGAAATTGGACGTGAGATCCTGGGCTGGAATAGCGATGCCGCTGAAAGTTTTGATCGAGGAACCGTCTGATTCAGTATCAGTATCCATGCTGAATTCGTTCCATCGAGTGAGCTCGTGGAAGTTCACGCCATCCGAGCTTGTTTCGAGAGCTATATAGTCAGAGTTCGAAGTCGGATTCGTATATTCAGAGTCGCAGCGAGCCGTGAGGCCGAGTGCCGCAGCTGTCTGTCCGTTCAAATCGATCGTCGGGGAAGTCGCGGTTGTGTCTGCATTCGGGAGGTATGGATAGTTCTGGTAGTCCGAATAGAGTACCTTTCCGAAGGCTCCGTCGCCGGTATCGTACGTACCCCAGTTCGGAGTATTGCCGCCGATAGTCCAGCCAGCAGGGAGGTCTGGCGTATTTGCGCCCTCAAAATCTTCGCTATACAGGACAGTTCCGGTGCCATTGCCGCCGCCCGTAGTAGTGGTAGTGTCTGTGGATGTGGCGTTAGTGCCGCCAGTCGTATCCGTAGTCGTTGCGGTGGTATCTGTTGTTGTTCCCGTACCGCCCGTAGTGTCGGTGGTTGTTCCCGTGTCGCCGGTACCAGTATCTGTACCTGTGCCGTCGACTACCGCGCTATCGATAGCCGTAGTGTTTCCATCTGTAAAAGATGCAGCTGAAACTGTCGCTCCGTCCGTGTTCTTGAATGAACATGAGATCGGAATGCTTCCGGCAGTCCGAGGCTCATCGCCCGCTGCAACAAAATAATTCACCTTATATCGTCCGTCCGTGAGACTTTGGAGCGTCGATGCGACGTCCTTGTTGTTGACGGTGCACGATCCGTCGATGACGAGATCGTTCGCTCCGCTTGCTTCTATGAAATATGCATCGAATTCTTCTCCGACATGCACGGTACCGCTCGCCGGGTCAGCGGTAACCGATGAGATTACCGGAGCTGGACCTTCTGCGTGCGCAAGCATCGGAGTTATTGCTGGTGCAAGTCCGACGATGATCATCGCACTCGTCGTCGCCATAGTCATGATCTTCTTCAGGACTGTGTAACGAGTGAATAATGTTGTGTGATTCATTTTTTGTAAGAAATTATATATAAATAATCGAACTGATAATGCAAACGGGTTTGACCCATATCAAGGAAGTCGTTGCAGCTCTTTATTTATTACATTAAAATTAGATTGTAATAGATATGCATATATGCCGGCGTCCACTATATGAAACCTCAGAGAGAGCTCGGTTACATTAAATGTACATTCGATCTTGCTGAAAAGCAGCTCAGCGAAAGCTGCGTACACATCAAGACGATCATCGACAGGATGCGCGAGCAGTATCAGGATGATCTGTACGATCCCTAGCTCAGCCCAATCTGCAGGAAGTAAGTAGCATCATTTATCAGCAAATATCAAACTAATTTTCATAAGACCATGGATACGAATACAAACAAGACGACGCTTTCGCAGGTTTCAATGAGCCTCATATTCGGAGCTATCGCGCTCATGAGCATCGCATATGTTTCAGCTTCATATGTGCACGCATTCAATTAATTAATAGAAGGCATAATAAAAAGCAACCAATCAAAATGAAAATCTTCACCGCAGGCATCGGCACCCTTATCGCAATCGTCTTCCTCAGCGCTTCATTCGCTCACGCTTCTGAAGTCACCGGAACGCTGTCGTCTAACAATGGCTCGTCGAATAACCCGTCAGGACAGTCCGCGGCGCAAGGAACCCCGCCGGCGACGGTCAGTTCGGGAGGCGGAAGCACGGGCGGCTACCATTCAGGCGGCATGAGCCAAGCGATCGGCTCAGGTGCTGGAGCATCATCGGGCGGCACTGCTGAATCGAATGGAATGGGAGGTTCTCAGGACTTCTCAGCAGCAGACGCTTCTAGCGCCGGTGCCGGATCGAACTCGGGAGCATCAGACGTATCGCTCGCATCGTTCGGAACGAATGAAGCGCTTGCAGCTACGGCGACAAGCACCGACGATGCGGCTTCTGCGAGCCAGCTCGCATCGGTTTCTGACGCTCTGATCGCGGGAGCAAGCAGCTTCTGGTTCTGGCTCGCAGCGATCCTCGCCCTCATCGCCGCTTCGGCAGTATATGGCTTTATCAAATACCGACAGGTGACATACGTCCGCTAATCAGCAACTATCATGAAAACCCTCATCTGGACAAGCATGCTGATCCCTGTAGCGCTCTGCGGAATGTTATTCTTCGCCGCCGGTCTCATCTTCACCAAATAACATGAATAATCCAATGAAAAAACGCTGGTCTGCAGAGTATCTCTTCTCGAGATGCAAGGTCATCGATTGCGATTGCGGCAACCGCTACATCAAGACTCGGAAAAGCCAGACGATGTGCGTCCGCTGCATCCTGCTCGAATACCGAGGCATCGGAGTCCGCATGTCTTACAGATGCGTATAATACAGTTCGCTCAGAAAAGCGCCCGCGATGCGGGCGCTTTTCTTATTCTCTATTGGGCGGTAACTACGAAGTCCTTGCTATTGCTTGGCGTAGACGATGCATTCGCGTAGTTGTTATATAAATCCACGCTATGCTGGCCGACTGCGATGCTCTCAGGAAAGGTGAAGATCATGATCTTGCCGTCTTTCGAAACCGTAGTCGGGAAAACGGTACGGCTGCTTTCGCCGTCGAATCTCACCATCGTGAGGCTGCTGAAGCCGCTGCCGAAGAGAGCTATGTCAGCATGCGAATTCTCAGCCGCAGTCGCCGGCAGAATGCTGATGAGATTGAGCGGCTTTTCCTTGATGGTGAATACGCCGCTGACTTGGTCAGTTACGGCCGCGCTCCTTCTCGCATCGACGATGCGGATTCGATAGTCGCCAGGAGGCACGAATTCGCTATTCGAACCCTCCGTTTTCATGAGCTGGCCGGTTTTCCAAGCGAAAATATCGAGCTCGTAGCGGCTTGAAACGATATATCCTTGGGTCGCGCCTTTCGAATCCTCGAGAATGACGTCATAGCCGATTCCTTTCTTGGATTTCCATCGGATATTGAGCATCTGGCCTGCGGTGATGATTTCGCCAGCACTCGGGGATGACACGGTCGTTGCCGTTGCTTGAGAAGGCGCAGGAGATGGCAGTGAGGTGCTCGCTATCGGCGTCGCATCAGAAGCATTCGTGCTGCTGACTGGGGTGGGAGCGGCGGCAGCGACTGGAGTTTGGCAGGTCATCTTCCGAATCAGCGTTCTCGTCAGCGGCCCGACATTTCCAGAAGCCGCAAGCTTGTTGGCCGTCTGAAATTTCTTCACAGCCGCTTTGGTCGCCGGGCCGAAATATCCGTTCGGCTCGGACGTCAGCAGCTTTTTCGACTTGAGGAACTGCTGGATCTGCGTGACCTCGCCTTTCTTTGCGCCGTCATCTGATCCGACGCTCAGATCGATTTTCAGTTCTATGCAGTTTCCGACATCTGGGGCGCTTGTGACCAGATAGGCCGATGCGGCGGTGGGGAATAGCGCCGAAACAGAGAGCAAGGCTGTGCCGAGAATGTATTTGTTCAGGTAGGTTTGTTTCATATATATTATTTTATCGCGAGACGGATATCCTCGAATGTGCCGCCGACTTTCTTGCCCGGATTGAAGATATGATTCGGGTCGAATATCTCTTTCGTCTCTCGGAAGACATCCACCATTTCCTGGCCGAACATCTGCAGGAGATACGGCGTGCGGATGATTCCATCATTGTGCTCGGCGCTGATCGAGCCTTTGTATTCGTGGACGAGGTCATAGACTTTCTTCGAGAGCTCGAGGATGGTCTGAGCAGAATATGCCGAATGGAGATCCATGAGCGGGATAATATGGAAGTTTCCATTGCCCGGATGTCCTGCAATGGTGTATTCGAGGTGGTATGAATCGATGAGCTTCGTCACGCGAGGAAGGAATTCCGGCAGATATTCAGGCTTGACGATGATATCGTCGATGAACGGCGCCGTTCGTTTGTTGTGCACGTGCTTCCTGAGGAGATTGAAGCTCTCTCGGCGGACGCGCCAGTATTTCTCAGCTTCTTCGGACGAGCTGGTGATGTGCGTCTTGTATTTGAAATGCTTCAGCTGCGCATTGAGCGCGACGAGCTTCGCTTTGATCTCGGTCTCTGATTCGCCGGTGAATTCCGCCATGAGGATGAGCTTCGGGATGCGGCCGCTCGCGATCACCGTCCACATATCGGGAATGAAACGGAGGCCGAGCTTGATCGCGCCGACAAATCCCAGTTCCTTGAAGAAATCGAAGAAGAATTTGAAGGCGAGGACCATGCTGTAGTCATCATATGATTCGAGGCTGTCCGGGCCGAAGGGAAGGATCTCGTTGATCATGAGGCTGAGCTTCGACAGATCCGGCAGGAAAGCCACAAGCATATTCGAATGCGGCATGACCGGCACGAGCTCGAAGGTGATCTCGGTGATGATGCCGAGCGTTCCTTGCGAGCCGACGATGAGGCGGCAGAGGTCGAAACTGTCCGATGATTTGTCGTACACGTCCCAGAGGTAGTAACCGGAGGAGTTCTTTGAGACATCAGGCTTTGCAGCCTTGATCGCATCATAATTTTTCTGAACGAGATCCCAGAGTTTCTGGTAGAGGCCGCCTTCGTAGCTGCCTGAGGATGCTTTTGCTTTCAGTTCAGCGACTGTCATCTTCGTGACTGAATATTCCTTGCCGTCATTGAAGACGACCTTCAAAGCGCGGATATGGTCGGCGGTCTTTCCGAATTTGATGCTTTTCTCGCCGCCGGAATTATTCGCGACCATGCCGCCGACCGCGCAGATCTCTCGCGAAGCAGGGTATGTCGGCATATATCGCTTGCGCTTCATCGTCGCAGCCTCGAAATTCCGATAGAAGCAGCCTGGCTGGACGGTTCCTGTTTCATCCGTGATCTCTCCGATCGCATTCATGGAGCGGGTGAAATCCATGATGATCGACGTGTTGATCGAGCCGCCGGTCATGTCGGTTCCGCCCGAGCGGGCGGTGATGGAGAGTCCTGGATGGATAGCGCGATTCTCATTCACCCACTTCACGAGCGCGCACACGTCTGCAGAGTCTTTCGGGTAGACGACGATCTGCGGTCGGACTTCGAAAAGGCTCGCATCATGCGAATAGAAATCAAGCGTCTTGTCGGCATAATCGATGTCTCCCTTGAATGTCGATTTCATCGTGTCGAAAAACTTCCGCGTCGCTTCGATAGATTGGGTGGTCATGCCGTATAGTATACCGCCGAATGGTTGCATTTCCTTGTGGAAAAGCTATAAATACCTCATGCCAATCTCGTTTTCGCCAATCCAGAACCAGATCCTCACGCAGCTCAAGAACGCGAAGTCTCTTCGCTACAGCGAAATGAAGCCGAAAGCCGTCCCGAACGACCTGTTCAATTATCATTTGCAATTCCTCGTAAAGAAAAGCTTCATCAGAAAAGTAGGAGGGGCAAAGGCAACCTCACGTGATGGATACCAGCTCACAGAAATCGGCGTGAAGCATGTCGCCGACGCATATCCGCTCAACAAAGAAGAGGAAAAGAATGCGAGTCTCTTCAAAATCAATGTCATCACGATCGTTTCTCGCAGAATCAATGATCGAGGCGAGCCAGTCAGGAAAGGCGGCCGCACCCAGATTCTCAATCAGATCCGCGGCGTGCATCCCTCATACGGCAAGATCGGCGTGCCTGGCGGCGTCGTCCGCAAGGGCGAGGAAATACTTGCCGCAGCAGCCCGCAAGCTCGAGGATGAAACCGGCCTCGTTTCCTATGATTTCCGGCTGCTCGGCTTCCAGCGACGCATGATGTATGTGAATCATGAGCTTTTTTCAGACGTCATGTTTCCGATCTCATATGCTGAAACATTTTCCGGCGAGCTCATTTCTGAATCGAAATTCGGCAGGAATGTCTGGGTCGGCATCGATCAGGCCATTCAGAATGAATCAGCCGAGTTCGATTCGCTAGTGAAGATCCGCGATGTCCTCGTCGCGATCAAAGCAGGCAAGATCAAAAAGCTGCCATTCTTCTACGAAGAGAACGTGCAGAGCGACAGTTAGTTTGCCGAGGGCGTCCTCACTATTCAATATTTATACACGAGATAGCATGTAGCCTGAAGTCGCAATTAACCTTAACCCAATCATTGATATGAATACGATTCTAGATCTAAAAAACAACGGTCATTTCATGCTCGCATATCCTGCCGCATTGCGAAAAGCAGTCGAGGAAACGGAGAAGTCTTGGAAGAAATTCTGCGCACTTCCGGTCGAAGTGAAGAAAGGCCTGCCATACAGCAATGGCGGAGCCGGCGTCGGCTACGAAATCAAGGACGGTTCTGGCAATAAGGGCGACCGGAAAGAGAATTTCGATGTGACCGTCGAAGCCAAGAACTGGCTTGCTGCAAATTCGAAAGTGATATCGAATCCGGTCGTGCTCGATTTCCTCGAAAAGGCGATCGCGCTTGTCAGCCTCATCAAGCCGACAGTCGTCGATTTCGCCGAACAGTCGGAGTCGGCGTTCTCACTCAGAGGTTTTGCTGAAGAGGTTTCAGCGAGCGACAAGGCGTTCTTTGTACGATTCATCCATTATTTCGATAACCGAGAAGTCGGCGATGAGACGGCTTCAGCCCATGTCGATCAGAGCGGATTCACGCTGCACCTTTTCGAGGATGCTCCCGGATTCCAGATTCTTACGCCAGGAAAAAAGTGGATCAATCTGCCGATCACCGCAGGCGAGACGCTCATTATTCCGTCGATGCAGATGCAGCTCCGTTCAGGCAGCGAATTGAAAGCGACTTGTCACCGAGTCGTCGCTACGCCAGAAACTGCGCAGAAAGGTCGCTATTCGTCCGTCTGCTTCGTGCAGCTGAAAGACACTCCGAAGTACGACAAAGATGCGCACGGCCGACTCCAGGAAAAGGCACAGGGTTTCAACTACGACATGAAGCCTGAGGCTTTCGCCGGACTCTTCAAGAAATAGACAATGGGTATGTGAAACGAGAAAAGCGGCCTCTTGCAGGCCGCTTTGCTTTTTCGATTCTCTATTTCTGTTCGTAGCTCATCACACAGTGCAGTCCGGCATCCTTGATGTCGAATTCCGGCCCGACTACTGCCCAGCCTTGCTTCTCATAGAACTTGATTGCAACTTTCCTGGCATTGCACCAGAAGAGCCGAATGCCAGATTTGTCAGCAAGATTTTTTGTAGTGCTGGCGAGCAGCATTCTGCCGAAGCCTTTTCCCTGGTACTGCTTTTCCGTAACCATTCCTCGAAGCTGCCATGCTTGCTTGCCTTCATGCTCATTGAGCATGAAGGTCACGCATGACGCAAGCTCCGAAGTTTCATACGGTGGATACGGATAGACCAGGCCATAATGCTTCGTTGTCTTCAGCTCGTCTCCCTCGAAATGGGCTGTTTCAATCGGCATGCCTTGGCGCAGTTCGCGCCATCGCAGGTCGATGACATATGACGCAGGAAAAGAGAAGATCGCTGTTTTCGATAGTTCAGACATAATATATTGTTTCCTCCGATATTCAATCTACATTGAAAATCATAAATGTCAAGAGATGCTGGCAAAAACCAATTGTTGCAACAGCTCTTCGGCTTTCAATGGCAAGCTGGTATACTTTCATCATGAAAAAAGTCCTCGCATTCGATCTCGACGGAACGCTTGCTGAAAGCAAATCAGCGATCACCCCTGAAATGGCAGAGGTTCTCTGCGGCCTCCTCTCGCACGTGCACCTCGCGGTCATCTCCGGAGCAGCAGTCGAGCAGATGTCGACGCAGATCATCGAGAGGCTTCCATGTCAGGGCGATCGACTTTCGAAATTCATGCTTTTTCCGCAGAATGGCGCAGCGCTCCTTGTTTCAAAAAATACTGCAGGATATGAAACGATCTACGAAGACCTTTTTTCGAAAGAGGAAGGCACGAAGATCGTGGACGCTCTCGAACTCGCATTCGAGCCACCATTCAATCTCGCTCGAACCGGCCCATATGGAGACATCGTCGAGAACCGCGGCGGACAAGTAACGCTCTCAGGCCTCGGTCAACAAGCGCCGATCGAGAAGAAATCGACCTGGGATCCTGACCAATCCATCCGCATGCGGATAAAAGCTGCGCTCGATCCGCTCCTGCCTGAATTCGACGTTAAGATCGGCGGCATGACATCCATCGACATCACGAGGAAAGGCTACAACAAGGCATTCGCAATCGGCAAGATGCTCGAATATCTGAAAATCGACGCGAGCGAAGCGCTTTTTTTCGGAGATGCCGTCTTTCCCGGAGGAAATGATTACTCGGTGCAGGCTGAAACGACCGTCGAGTGCATCAAGGTAAGTAATCCACAGGACACCCTTGATCGTCTGCATGCTATACTTTCGACATATGAAGAAGCTACTCGAGCAGCGTCCATGGGGTAATTTTGTACGGTATACGCACAACGAGATTTCGACTGTGAAAATCATCACTGTCGAGCCTGGACAAAAGCTGAGCCTGCAGTATCACGATCATCGCCAGGAATTCTGGAGGATCGTCCAGGGAAACCCGACCGTGACTATCGGCGATCAGACTATGAGTGGGAAGGAAGGAGACGAATTTTTCGTCGAAACGAAAACGCCGCATCGCATTGCCGCAACGAAAGACAGAGTCGTATTCCTTGAAATAGCGCTCGGCACCTTCGACGAGACGGACATTGTCCGAATCGAGGATGATTATGGACGAGTTTCATAACAAATGATCATCGCAAAAGCAAAAACCCATCCGACGCTGCTTCCGGTAGGAGTCGTCTCTGATGATCACAGGGTCGCTTTGCTACAAACAGATCTCGACAATTCAGAATTCCGTCTCTCCTGGGTCGATCGCCGCGGTTCGCTCGAGCTTGATCCGAAGAAAGTCATCTTCAAGAAGGCTCTCACCATCCACAATCCGCTCCATTGCTCCAATTTCCGATTTTCATACGTCGGACGCAATCTCATGACCTACACCCGCACCTTCAGAGGACGGGCTTCGCTCGTCGTGGCGTCCTCGAAGGATTTGTATGTATGGAATGTCATTTCTGAAACT
Source organism: Candidatus Tayloriibacteriota bacterium (assembly GCA_028286665.1). Taxonomy (GTDB): domain Bacteria; phylum Patescibacteriota; class Minisyncoccia; order Phycocordibacterales; family PALSA-1337; genus JAQBRD01. Next base: position 50,521 of record JAQBRD010000016.1, on the reverse strand, counting down.
GAATACGAAAGCCTCGAATTCGTTTTCGTCACGGATGACAAGCCGATCGCCGGCTCATATCTCGCATATGAAGGAGGCGTATTCGTCCGCGGACTCACGTCGCCTGATCTGAAAAAATGGAACGACGGAGATCAGTACCTGTTCACGTCTCGCGCAGGCTCATTCGATGCTGAAAATGTGACGCTGCTCAATGCATTCGATACCGATCGCGGCATCGCCCTCATGTATGAATCTCGGAAGCAGGAAGCCGATGGCAGCATGAAGCTCTTCGTCGGCGGCGCGCTTTTCGATCGCAAAGACATGCGCAAGATGATCTGGCGCTCCGATGAGCCGCTCTGGGAAACGACGATTCCGAAGGGCAAGGGCGCAGGCTGCGCGGCGCTCGGCGCCGTGATACTCGGCGACCGGGTGGTCGCGTACTGGCGCCGAGCTGACGGCCGCATCATCTCTGCGGACATCGTTCCATTCGGCCGCATTCTCCACAAGCCTCGAATCGAGCGAGTCGTCCTCAAGCGGCACGAACTCAATCCGATTCTCGTTCCGCATCCGCACAACGAATGGGAAAACGAAGCCGTCTTCAATCCCGGAGCAGTCATCCATAACGATGACGTGCATCTTTTCTACCGAGCGATGGGTCCTGATGGAATTTCACGCATCGGCTACGCAGCGAGCGAGGACGGTTTCAATTTCGACGAGAGACTTTCGCACCCGATCTATCATCCGAGCAAAGGCTTCGATGTTCCTGAAAAGGGCGGCAAAGGATCGCATGGCCCATTGAGCTATGCGCCTGCATATTATCCGTCCGGCGGAGGCTGGGGCGGCTGCGAAGATCCTCGCGCAGTGAAGATCGGCCGCCGAATTTATCTCACCTATGTCGCATTCGGCGGCTGGGACTCCATGCGCATGGCCATGACCTCGATCTCCGTTTCAGATTTCAATAAGCAGCAATGGAATTGGAAGAAGCCCGTCCTCATTTCGCCTCCGGGCGTGATGAGCAAGAACTGGGTGCTGTTCCCGGAGAAAGTCGATGGCAAATTCGCCATCCTCCACAGCATCACGCCGGATGTCCTCGTCGAATACGTCGACGATCTCGGCATGTTCGAACGGAACAAAATGCATATCAAGAGCCGGCCGCCGAGCGGCGGCCGCAGGGAATTCTGGGATACGAAAGTGCGCGGCGCAGGGCCGCCGCCGATCAAGACCGATCTCGGCTGGCTCGTCCTCTATCACGCCACCGATTCCTTCGATCCGAATCGCTACAAGCTCGGCGCGATGATCCTTGATCTGGAGAACCCGAAGAAGATCCTCTATCGATCATCCGAACCGATCCTCACGCCGGAAATGCCGTATGAGAATGAAGGGAAGCCGGGAGTCGTCTACGCATCCGGCGCAGTCGTGAAGGACGGACATCTCCTCGTCTACTACGGCGGAGGAGATCGCGTCACGTGCGTCGCATCCGTGCCGCTCCAGGAGTTCCTCAATGATATAATCAAGGACAAGCAGATCAAGCTTTCGAAATGCAAGTAGCCGCACAATAAAAAAATTCCCATGTTCTCCGTCCACCGAAACAAACACAATCCGATTCTCGAGCCGAGCGAACGAACGCCATGGAGATCGTATTCCGCATGCAACGGAGCGCCGCTCATGATCAAGAACACGCTGGCGCTCGTCTATCGAGCCATGTCGAAACCGAAGAAAGTTGTCAATGGCGGCAATAGCGGCGGCGGAGAATCATTCGTACTATCGACTATCGGCATATCGAGGCAGACCGGGAAAGGAACATTCGAGACACATGAGCAGCTTCTCGCGCCGACATATCCATGGGAACGTTTCGGCTGCGAAGACCCTCGCGCGACCAAGCTCGGCGACACCTACTATATTTTCTATACAGCCCTTTCAGCCTTTCCATTTCGAGCTGAAGGCATCAAGGCCGCAGTCGCACTCAGTGACGACATGAAGACGATCAAAGAGCGCCACCTCGTCACGCCATTCAATGCGAAAGCCATGTCGCTTTTCCCAGAGAAGATCAACGGCAAATTCACCATCATCTTCGCCGCGCATACCGATGAGCCGCCGGCAAAGATCGCCATCGCGCAATTCGATCATGAGGCAGATATGTGGAATGAAGCCAAATGGCGTGAGTGGCACGATCATATCGACGAGCACACTATCAACATCCCTCGCCGCGACACCGACCAGGTTGAAGTGGGTGCAGCGCCGATCCATACCAGATATGGCTGGCTCCTCGTCTATTCGCATATTCAGAATTACTACACGCAGGGCAAGCAGATCTTCGGCATCCAGGCAGTCCTTCTCGATCTGAACGATCCTCGGAAGATCATTGCCAAGACCCGCGGAGCTTTCATCGTTCCTGAAACAACCTACGAGAAAAAAGGAATCGTTTCAGATATCACATTCCCATCAGGCGCGCTCATCACGAAGGGAACCAAGAAAGACGGCAGCGGCGACAAGCTCCATGTCTTCTACGGAGGCGCTGACACCGTCACAGCTGAAGCTGAAGTCAGCCTCGAAGCGCTCGTCTCAAGCATGGAATTCACTGACAGCTCAGGCCATGGCGAGAAAGTTCATGCATACAAGCATTCCCACACCTTCAACCGCCCGACTGCAGAACCGCTCATGGAACCGATCCGCGAGCATGCATGGGAATCGAGAGCGGTCTTCAATCCGGCGGCTTTCGACCTCGGCGGATCAGTGCAGCTTCTCTACCGAGCAATGTCAGATGACAACACTTCGACCGTCGGCCTCGCGACGAGCAAGGACGGCATCCGCGTGAGCGATCGACTGACGATCCCGATCTATACTCCGCGTGCGAGCTTCGAGGAGAAGCGCATTCCAGGAGGGAATTCCGGCTGCGAAGATCCTCGCGTTACCTTCACTGGCAATCGCCTCTACATGACCTACACTGCATACAACGGCGTGCAGGTTCCGAGCATCGCGATGACTTCTATTTCCATTCGTGATTTCAAGAAGCGCATCTGGAAATGGACGGCGCCGATCGTGATCAGCAAAGACGGAGTTGACGACAAAGATGGCGTGCTCTTCCCAGTGAAACTGACCGCGGCGCCAGGGAAGCCCGGCAGCCATTTCGCCCTCATCCACCGAGTCGATCACAACATCGTCATCGATTATTCCGACACGCTCGAGTTCCTCAACCGCAATGCATTCGAGCATCGCTTCATCCTCGGACCTCGCCCCGGCATGTGGGACAGCAAGAAAGTCGGCGTCGCTGGTACCCCATTCATGTGCGACAAAGGCTGGATCATGCTCTATCACGGTATCGGCGAAGACGGCTTCTATCGCCTCGGCGCAGCGTTGCTCGACGGACGAAATCCCGAGAAGGTCATCGGCCGCACAGCCTATCCGATCTTCGAACCCGAAACTCCATACGAGCGCAGCGGGCAGGTCGGCAATGTCGTCTTTCCATGCGGAGCAGTCGTCCGAAAGGGCATCGTCTATATCTACTACGGAGCGGGGGATTCGATGACTGGCGTAGCTACCATCTCGCTTGCGAAGCTTATCGAGGCAGTTTCCTAGTTTCATCCGAAACAATCTCAAATATGGCTCTGTTCAGGGCTATTTTATGCTGTATTTACTTGACTTTATGTATATTATGTGATAATATACATCATGAACCCTCGAAACCGCGTCGTACCGGCGCATACAGAAAGTTGAAAGATGAATAAAGCGAAACCAGTAACAATCCTTCTTATTGAAGATGAAGAAAATATCTCTTCATTGATTCCGAAATTGATTAAAGGGTCACCGGATCACAATCGTGAATTCCATATTGCGCCCTCAATTGAGACTGCCATGCACGCGATCGAAACCGGAAGCTTCCAAGCAATCGTGCTCGATGACACAATCCACGGAGGCCGAAGCGTAGATGGCCTCATCCAGGCAATCCGCCAGAAATTAGGAATCGAGGTCGGCATGATCATGATCAGCAGTGATAATAGTCACAAGCAAATGGAAGTGGGCGGTGAAAATTGCGTAGAAATCTCGAAGCCTTTCGGCAGCGAGAAGATTCAGCAACTCAATGCAGAATTGAGCAGGATGCTCAAGCCGTTCGAATATCCCGAAGAATAGCATCTCCAATAAGAAGTGAAATTCCCCAGGACCACTCTATGTGGCTTGGGGATTTGCTTTTTCTACAAAAAATTCAACTCTAGCCCTTGATCGACTTCTCAATTGCATCGAAGAGCTCGAAGAATTCCGGAGAGCGATCGTCGCGCGGCCGCAGCGTATGGATATGATGATGCCCGATGATCGTGCCGGGATGCGCAGCCATCACGACGACTTCGTCTGACATGAGGATCGCGTCCTCGATGATGTGGCTCACCATCACTACGGTCATTTTATATTTTTCCCAGATGATGAGGAGGTCTTTCTTGAGCACCGCAGCGGTGAACGGATCGAGGCTCGAGAATGGCTCGTCCATGAAGAGGATGTCAGGCGAAACTGCGAGCGCGCGAGCGATCGAGACGCGCTGGCGCTGGCCGCCGGAGAGCTCGCGTGGATATTTGTATGCGTGCTCGAGCAGTCCGACTTCATGGAGCTTCTCGTGAGCGATCTGGCGAGCAGCGGATTTTTTCATACCGGACATCTCGAGGCCGAAGCCGACATTCTCGATGACCGTGAGCCATGGCAGCAATCCGAAATTCTGGAAGACCATCGCCGGCTTGTCGAAATTCCGTTCGATCGTGCCGTGTGCCGGTTTCAATAATCCCGCCATGATGCGGAGCAGCGTCGATTTGCCGCAGCCTGACGGACCGACAAGCGAGACGAATGAGCCTCGCTTAATCGTGAGGTCGATATCCGAGAGCGAACGGCTCGCGACGCCCGCATCCGTGATGAAGGTATGGCCGATGCCGGCTAATTTCAAAATATGAGGGTCAGTCTGCATATGCGTGGGTTTTTGCGATGAGCGGCGACCAGACGAGCCGATTCAGGATGAAGACGACGAAGAGGAGCGCGGATATGCCGGCGATGACAAGCGATTGATCGCTCGAATTGCTCGCCGTATTGAGAAGGACGCCGATGCCATTCTTGAAGCCGATGATCTCGATGCCGATGACCGCCTCCCAGCCGATGGCGATGGCAACGATCGAGCCGGTGAGTATCGCAGGGAATGAAAGCGGGATGAAATAATAGAAGACACGCCTCCAGCCAGTCGCTCCGAATATCCGCGATGCATCATTCAGATCCTGGCGGGCATTCCTGATCGCGCTCACTGCATAGAAGATGATCGGCCAGATCGCCGAGCTCGCGATGAAGAGGATCGCCATGAGATTCGTATACCCGAAAAGCATGGCGAAGAGCGGGATGAGGGCGAATGACGGCACATTCTGCATGACGTCGAGTACGGGCGTGACGGATTCGCCGAATTTGCTCGTTCCGAGAATGAGCGCGGTCGCGACGCCGAGCACGAGCGAGATGATATAGCCGAGAAGGAGCCGGAACCATGAGATGCCGAGCGCAGTGAAGATGTCGAACCATTGGGTCTTCGTGATCATGCCGATGACGAGCAGGATGACGAGCGGAACAAGGAGGGTGAGAAGCGCGATCACCTTGTGATGCTTCTTTCGGTACATCTTTATCTGGTGAGCAGGGTGGAGCATGGGTCTAGTATAGCTCAGGAATCACTTATGATATACTTTGCGTTATACACAATATTTATCGGAAATAATTTCATACCATATATCATGAGCAAGCAAATCAATGTCGCTATCAACGGTTTCGGACGCATCGGACGAGCGTTCCTGAAAGTTTCTCTCGAACATCCTGAAATAAATGTCGTCGCAGTGAACGATCTCGGCGATATCAAGAACATGGCGTACCTCCTCAAGTACGATACCGCGCAAGGCATGAGCACATTCGACGTTGTAGCAAAGGCTGACGGCTCTGGCTTCGTCATTTCGAATATCGGTTCTGACAAGCGAACTCAGGAGGTGAAGTATGTGAGCGAAAAAGACCCGACGAAGCTCCCATGGGGCGCAAATAACGTCGATGTCGTCATCGAATCGACAGGACTTTTCACATCAGCAGAGAAGGCGATGGCCCATGTCACCGCAGGCGCTAAGCGCGTCGTCGTTTCTGCTCCGACGAAGGACGAACCGACCTCTCCGTTCCAGAGCGCGACCGTGCTCATGGCGATGAATGAAGGCGATCTGAAGAATTGCATCGTGAGCTCGAATGCTTCATGCACGACGAATGCCGGAAGCCCGCTCCTCGCTATCCTCGACGAAGCACTCGGCATCGAGAAGGCGCTCCTCAATACCGTTCACGGCTACACCGCGAGCCAGGCGCTCGTCGACGGCCCAAGCAAGAAGGACTATCGAGAAGGCCGAGCAGCAGCCATGAACCTCGTTCCATCATCGACCGGAGCAGCAATCGCAGTCACCAAGATCGTGAAGCACCTCAAGGGACTCTTCGACGGTATTTCTATCCGAGTTCCAGTCGTCACCGGCTCGCTCGTCGACATCACATTCATTTCGAAGAAGGACACCACGGCCGAAGAGGTCAATGCGATCCTGAAGAAGGCCGCGGCTGACGCACGATGGCAGGGAATCTTCACCGTCACCGAAGAACAGCTCGTCTCTCGAGACATCATCGGCAACCCGCACGCATCGATCGCTGATCTCGCATTCACTCGCGTCGTCGGAGGAAACCTCGTGAAGGTCCTCGGCTGGTATGACAATGAGATGGGATACACGCACACGCTCGTGCGGCATGTGATGGAGGTTGGGAAACTGATCTAACTCAATCCACAGTGAGCGGAAAAGCCGGTCGGGCAATCGACCGGCTTTTCTATTCGCACGACGATATCTCTAAGAGGCCTCATGATATAATCAGCGGATGAAGAAAATCATAGTTGCAATAATAACAGTAGCGATTCTCCTTGCAGCAGGCATGTATGTCAGCAGCATCAGTGTGACGAAGGAATACGGGCAGGATACTGGACTGCAGCACTCTACCGCAGCACAGTATATGGATGAGTTGGCCCGTAAGCCTGACATAGAAGTATATATAAAGCTCGGCGATGAGATATCTGTCGGCTATTTTAGGATCAAGCCTTATCAAATCATCCAGGATAGCAGGTGTCAGGCAAACGCGAATTGCATCTGGGCAGGCACCGTTGTCGTAAAGACGCATATTTCATTCAAAGGCGATGGGGGACAGGATTATGATATAGAGCTCGGCAAAGACACCATCACTCCTCATTGCGTAATTTCACTATTACAGATCGAGCCGAAAACGAAGACAGGCAAGGAGACTCCGCTTGAATCGTACGGCTTCAATTTCAAGCTTTCTCCTCCGCTCTAAAATAAATGCTATAATCACCCCATGAAAAACGGCAAAATCCTCATCGGCACCGACCACGCAGGCTTCGAACTGAAGAATATCCTCGTCACATATCTCAAGGAAAACGGCTATAATGTCGAGGATATGGGAGCGCATACGCTTGATCCAGAGGATGATTATCCGAAATTGCTCATTCCTGTAGCTATGCGAGTGCTCGAAGACCCTCAAAATATCAAGGCGATCGTCTTCGGCGGCTCAGGCAATGGCGAGGCGATGATCTGCAATCGCTTTCCGGAAGTCCGAGCAGCAGTCTACTACGGCGGCCCGATCGAGATCGTGAAATTGTCCCGCGAGCATAACGATGCGAACGTCCTGTCGCTCGGCGCCCGTTTCATCGATGAAAAGCAGATGAAGAACGTCGTCGATCTCTGGCTGACGACGCCTTTCTCAGGAGATAAGCGCCATGCACGGCGAATCGCGCTCATCGATAATATCGAGTAATTTTAAGCAACGAATCATAATTTCAAATATATGGAAATAATCCCCGCAATCCTCCCAAAAGACTTCAATGATCTCGAAACTTGCATCGAGTCCGTCAGAGGCTTCGCTCCGGTAGTGCAGGTAGACATCTGCGACGGACGATTCGTCTCGAGCTTCAGCTGGCCGTACAAGAAGCATGACACCAATTTCGAGGAAATCCTCCGCGAAGACCGCGGCATGCCTGCATGGGAAGATGTCGATTATGAGATCGACCTCATGGTCACGAATCCCGAAGACGATATCGCTCGCTGGGTCGCCGCAGGTGCCGCGCGCGTCGTCATCCACATCGAATCGACGAAGCATTTCGACAAAGTGCTCGAGAATGCGACAGAGCTCGTAGAGATCGGCATCGCAGTCAGCATAGATACGCCGATGGCGGCAGTCGATGAGCTCATCAGCACCTATGGCAATCGGATCAGATTCATCCAGTGCATGGGAATCGACCGCATCGGATTCCAGGGTCAGACATTCGATCCGAAGGTCCTCGACAAGATCCGCGAAGTCCGAGCGAAATACCCTGAAATGATCATATCCGTCGACGGCGGGGTGAATCACGACTCGGCGCTGCTTCTCAAGGAAGCCGGAGCGAACCGCCTCATCATCGGATCATCGATCTTCAATGAAGAGAACATCCCGGAAGCAATCCACACTTTTCAGAATATATAGCCAGCCGCAAGGATCGGTTTGATGCTATACTTTCACCAACACATGGCACTCACCGACGAAAAAATAAAAGATCTCGAAGGGAAGGCGCTCGACATCCGACGCTCGATCATCGAGATGCTCATCGAAGCGAAGACAGGGCATACCGCAGGTCCGCTCGACATGACGGATATTTTCACATACCTCTACTTCATCGCGCTGAAGCATGATCCGAAGAAACCCGACTGGCAGTACCGCGATCGAGTCGTCCTCTCGAACGGCCATATCTGCCCGGTACTCTACGCAACGATGGCGCACTCGGGATATTTTCCCGTGAGCGAACTCAAGACGCTCCGCAAATTCGGCTCGCGCCTCCAAGGTCATCCGCATCGCGAGTGGCTGCCGATGCTCGAGACTTCATCTGGCCCGCTCGGGTCGGGACTTTCTCAGGCAGTTGGCATGGCGATAGCCGAGCGGATCGATACCGGCCGCACCGGATCGAAGCAGATGTACTGCTTCCTCGGAGACGGCGAGCTCGATGAAGGACAGAACTGGGAAGCGATCATGCTTGCCGGACGGGAGCGCCTCGGCAATCTCACCGTCGTCGTCGATCGAAACAATATCCAGATCGACGGCTTCACCGAGGATATCATGCCGCTCAATCCATTGCCGGATAAGTGGCGCGCGTTCAACTGGCATGTCCAGGAAGTCGACGGGCATAATTTCCGCGCGATCGACGAAGCCTTCGGCCAGGCGCGAGCGGTTTCAGACCGTCCTTCAGTCATCATCGCGTATACGATTCCTGGAAAGGGCGTGCCTGAATTCGAAGGCAAATTCGAATGGCATGGCAAGGCTCCGACCACGCCTGAAGAAATCGAGCAGGTGAAGCGCGCGCTCTGGAATGTCCGGACCCTCGGCGGGAAGATACAGAGCGAGAACGAATCGGCGTAACCTGCATAATCAAAAATAATTTCCATACACATGAAGAAGAACCTGAAGAAAATCGAGATCGCATTGAAACTGATATTCGTCCTTTCGGTGAGCATGCTCTGGGCGCAGGGCTGGTTTGAGCGGGTCTGGGCTTTCGCATTCCTCATTTCGAGCCTGCTCCTCGGCATCACGCTCATCTTCAACAAAGAATCGAGCTATGGCTACAAATGCTCCGAACTCGAGTATTCGTACCGCCGAATCGAAGGTGCGGTACTCCTCGTATTCGCAATCGTCAGCATCGTATTCTGCTTCTGGTATCTGATTCCGAATAATCTCATATGATCAATCCATCGCAAAAGCTCAATCCGAAGATCTTCGACGCAGATGTCGAGCAGGTTCCGATCCGAAAAGGCTTCGGCGAAGGCCTCCTGCAGGCAGGCATCAATGACACGCGAGTCGTCGGGCTCTGCGCTGATCTCACGGATTCGACGCAGATGAATCTCTTCAAGCAGCGCTTTCCGGATCGCTTCATCGAGATGGGCGTCGCTGAGCAGAATCTCGCTTCGGTCGCTTCAGGAATGGCGGCGATGGGGAAGATTCCTTTCATTACTTCATACGCGATGTTCTCTCCGGGACGAAACTGGGAACAGATCCGCACGACGATCGCATACAATGATCGCCCGGTGAAGATCGCCGGCTCTCATGCAGGAATTTCTGTCGGCCAGGATGGCGGCACCCATCAGGCACTCGAGGACATCGCCATCACTCGCGTCATTCCGCGCATGGTCGTCATCTCTCCATGCGATGCCATCGAGGCAAAGAAGGCGACAATCGCATGCGCAATGACGAAAGACCCTACCTATATCCGCCTCGCCCGCGAAAAGACGCCAATCATCACGACCGACGCGACGCCATTCGTCATCGGGAAGGCGCAGCTCATGTTCTCGCCTGGAGACGCGTCAAAAACGCCCGACAAGAAAACCGAGGTCGGCATCATCGCCACCGGCGCGCTCGTTTTCAAAGCGATTAAGGTCGCGCAGGCGCTCGAGCAGCTGGGCAAAGCAGTCAAAGTTCTGAATATCACGACCATCAAGCCGCTCGATGAGGAAGCTGTATGGAAATTGGCACAGGAGTGCGGTGCCATCGTCACCGTCGAAGAGCATCAGATCGCCGGAGGCCTCGGAGGAGCAGTCGCCGAATGCCTCGCGCAGCATTGTCCGGTTCCGATCGAATTCGTCGGCGTCGCAGACAAATTCGGCCAATCAGGAACGCCGAACGAGCTTATCGAGCACTACGGCATGGGGGAGTCGCATATCAAGGCGGCTGTCATGAAGGTACTTTTGAGGAAGAAATAAAATATAAAAGAAGAAAGGGCCGCCGATGCACAAGGCAATCGGCGACCCACGAACACTTTGGCCTTCTGGATACCACTGGTACCGAGTTTTACCTTTCCGCTCTGTATCTGACCACTTACTTGCTGGTCACAATCAGGCGTGGCTCCCGGAACTCACCTTTTTTTACCGGGAAGACTGAGGATCGCTTGTGCTTAATCCATAATTCTTTGATGCGATAGTCTCCGCTCGCATCTTCAGTCTTATGGTCGGACTCCATCGCTTGTAACGGCTCATCGCGCACTCTGCTGCGAATATTGCCCTAACTTTTCCACCCGATGCTCCAATTATGGACTTAGTGGTCAGTTGCAAACCTTTGTATCTTGAATATTGCCACTTGATCTGCCTAGTTGTTTAGCTTCCACTCAGGCGAATCATTGCTTGGCTTATATGCAGCTTGGTCAATACCCCAAGACTTTCTCGCTCGTGTGCTTTGTTACGACCGGCAGACCCAATGGATTCCATCAGATTGCCGTATTGAGTATACTAGCAGACTTATTATTCTTTGTCAAGCATACCAACGAAGCCTCCTCGCGAGTGGCAAAAAGCCTTATTTCTGCTATATTTATAGGCATTGCGCGATGCGCTGCCCACGTTATGAATGACAAATTCCTGAAACCCTACAACCCGAAGGAAACAGAGGACCGCATATACAAAATGTGGCTCGACGGCGACTATTTCAACCCTGACAAGCTCGCGGAGATCGGCGCAGCGAATGGCGGCAACCGCTTCACAAAGCCGTATACGATCATCATGCCGCCGCTCAATGCCAACGGCCATATTCACGCTGGTCACGCACTCGCGATGACCCTCGAAGACATCATGATCCGCTTCAAGCGAATGCAGGGCTACAAAGCTCTCTGGGTTCCAGGTACTGACCATGCCGGATTTGAGACGCAGGTGGTGTACGAAAAAAAACTCGAAAAGGAAGGACGATCCCGTTTCAAGATGGAGCCGAAAGAGCTCTATGATGAGATCATGGCCTTCACGCTTGAGAACAAGAAGCATATCGAGTCCGAGATTCAGAAGATCGGCGCTTCATGCGATTGGTCTCGCAATAGATTCACGCTCGATGAGAAGATCGTGAAGGAAGTCCAGAATACTTTCAAGAAGCTCTTTGATGATGGCCTCGTATACCGAGGTTCGCGAATCGTAAACTGGTGCTCGAAGCATCAGACATCGCTCTCAGATGTTGAGACCGAGAGCAAAGAGCAGAAAGATGCCTTCTACTATTTCAAATACGGGCCTTTCATTATCGGAACAGCTCGTCCTGAGACGAAGTTCGGCGACAAGTACGTCGTAATGCATCCGGACGACAAGCGATATGAGCAATACAAGCACGGCGACAAGTTCGATCTCGAATGGATCAATGGCCCGATCACCGCGACTGTCATCAAGGACGCGGCTATCGACATGGCTTTCGGAACCGGCGTCATGACCATCACTCCGTGGCACAGCGGCATCGACTTCGAGATCGCCGAACGCCATAAGCTCGAGAAGGAGCAGATCATCGACTGGAGAGGCAAGCTCTTGCCGATCGCAGGAGAATTCGCTGACATGAAGATTGCCGAGGCTCGACCGAAGATCGTCGAGAAGCTCAAAGCGAAAGGACTGCTCGAGAAGGTTGAGGAAAATTATATGCACAGCGTTCCATGCTGCTACAAATGCGGTACGGCCATCGAGCCGCAGGTGAAGGCGCAGTGGTTCGTGAAGATGAAACCGCTTGCTGACAAGGCATTGCAAGCTATCGCAGAGGAAAAAGTGAAATTCATCCCTGATAACTACCGGAAGATCTTCAACTATTGGATGGAGAACACCATCGATTGGAATATCTCGCGCCAGATCGTCTGGGGAATTCCTGTTCCGGCAAAGCTGTGCGGCGGATGCAAAGAATATTTCGTCGATGTCGACGGAACGATTTCGAAGTGCCCGAAATGCGGATCGGCAGAAGTCACGAAGGACACCGATACTTTCGACACATGGTTCTCATCAGGCCAGTGGCCGCTTCTCGCGCTCGGGTATCCAGATTCGCCAGATTTCAAGAATTTCTACCCGACGAATGTCATGGAAACCGGCTCCGATCTCATCTTCAAATGGATTCCGCGCATGGTCATCTTCGGCCTCTATCTCGAGAAGAAGGAGCCTTTCAAATACGTATATCTCCACGGCATGGTGAATGATGCTCAGGGGAAAAAAATGAGCAAGAGCAAGGGAAATGTGGTCAATCCGCTCGATCTCACCGACAAATACGGCACCGACGCGCTCCGCCTCGGCCTCGTCGTCGGCAATACTCCAGGAAGCGAAATGTCGCTCCGAGAAGACAAGATCAAGGGATACAAGAATTTCTCGAACAAGATCTGGAACATCACCCGATTCATTCTTTCATCGACCGAAGGCGTCGCGTACGATCGAAATTTCACCGCATACACCGAAGCTGACAAGAAACTCAGCGAGGAACGCCATGCGCTCATCGTCGATATTACGAAGGACATGGAAGAATACCGTTTCTATATGGCTGCAGAGAAGCTTTATCATTATGTCTGGCACACCTTGGCCGATGTCATCCTCGAAGACAGCAAGAAGATCGTACCGAATCCATTCGGCCCGAAGGATGCTTCCGCAGCAGCAGTCGATCCGGCGGTCGTCCTATCGCGCCAGCAGTTCCTCCTCCGAACTCTCGAAAGAGTGCTTATTACCTTGCATCCGTTCATACCTTTCGTTACCGAAGAAATCTGGTCATATATCCCAGGATCAGTCGACGACAAGCAGAAGCTGCCGCTCATAGTCACCGAATGGCCGATCAAATAAGCGACAAGGAAGAAGTGCTATACTATATTCACTCTTAATTCCAATCATATGGAGCAATACGACCACTCAAAAATCGAGAAGAAATGGCAGAAAAATTGGGCATCGAAGAAGATCTACAGAACGCGCGACGATAGCGCGAAGAAGAAATTCTACGTCCTCGACATGTTCCCGTATCCGTCCGGTGAGGGTCTCCATGTCGGGCATCCGAAAGGCTATATCGCAACCGACATCGTCTCGCGCATGAAACGCATGCAGGGCCATGAAGTCCTCCATCCGATGGGCTTCGATGCTTTCGGCCTGCCTGCAGAGAATTACGCGATCAAGATGAAGACGAATCCGGCTGACGCCGTAAAGAAAAATGTCGCGCATTTCAAGGAACAGCTCGAGAACATCGGCTTCGACTATGACTGGACTCGAGAAGTGAACACGACCGATCCCGAATACTACAAATGGACGCAGTGGATATTCGTGCAGCTCTTCAAGCGAGGGCTCGCATACGAATCATTCGAGCCGATCAACTGGTGCCCAGTCGACAAGACAGGCCTTGCGAACGAAGACGTCGAGGACGGCAAGTGCGAACGCTGCGGCACGCCCGTCGAGAAGAAAATGATGCGCCAGTGGATCCTCAAGATCACTGATTATGCAGATCGAATGCTCAAGGATCTCGATGCGAAGAATCGGGATGATATTCCGCATCTCGTCGACCGGAAGAACCCGCCGCTCGCCGGCAAGAAATCGGTCGAGCGAAAGACCGTTCATGCCCTCGTCGTGAATCCGAAGAACGGCAAGATCCTCTGCATCAAGTGGAAGAAATTCCCATGGACAGGCTTCGTCATCGGCGGCGTTGAGGAAGGCGAGGATATCGTCGAAGCAGCCCGCCGCGAAGTCCTCGAGGAGACAGGCTACAAGAATCTCAAATTCATCAGAGTCCTCGGAGGCATCGTCAAAGGCGAATACTATGCAGCGCACAAGGGCGAGAACCGAGTCGCATATTCGAATGCGATCCATTTCGAATTGATCGACGATGCGCAGGCTCCGATCGGCGCCGAAGAGAAGGCGAAGCATGCGCCGGTCTGGCTCGATCCGAAGAAGCTCAATCACGACAATTTTACCTGCGCAGAGCTCGATGTGTGGATGCAGCGCCTCAATATGAGCGATGCGGAGCTCGCGAAGATAGAGGCAGCCGCCGACAAGCCGCTCCTCGACTGGCCCGAATCCATCAAGGAACTCCAGAAGAACTGGATCGGCCGCAGCGAAGGCGTCAATTTCATGTGCAAGATCAAAGACCTCGGCATCCTCGTCGAGATGTACAACTCCGTGCCTCAGACCTACTGTGCGGAGACTTTTACCGTCATCGCGCCTGAGCATCCGCTCGTCGCTGAACTCATAAAGGGAACGAAGAACGAGAAGGCAGTCCTCGAATTCGTCGAGAAGATCAAGGCGAAGAAAGCCGCGAACCGCTTCGACATCGACAAGGACATGGAAGGGATGTTCACCGGCCGATACATCGAGAATTTCGCAGGAACCGGTCGCGACTTGCCGATCTGGATCGCTTCATACGTCTTGGCTGACTACGGCACCGGCATGGTGAATTGCTCGGCGCACGATGAGCGCGACTATGCGTTCGCAAAGAAATACGATCTTCCGCTTCATCCGGTCGCAGAGAAGCTCATCAAGACCACTGAAGGAGAAGATGCTGTCCGTCCGGAAGCTCCGTATGTAGAACGAAATGCGGTCATGTGCGTCGTGAAGCACTGGTCAGAAGACAAATATCTCTGCCTCAGCACGAAGGCAGTCGACTGGAAGGGCTTCGTCATCGGCGGCATCGAGGGCAATGAAGGTCCTGCGGCTGCAGGCGTCCGCGAGATAGTCGAAGAGACCGGGTATGCGAATCCTGAGTTCGTGAAGATCCTTGGCGGCAAGCTCCATGCGCAGTTTTATCATATCGTGAAGAAAGAGAATCGATTCGCGCATTTCCAGCCGGCTCTTTTCAAATTAAAGAACGGAGATCGAAAGGAAACCTCGGAATCGGAGAAAGCGCTGCACGATGCAGTGTGGCTTTCGTCTGAAGAAGTGTCGAAATTCCTCAACCGAGAAGCGCTCGTCATCGCTTGGAACCGCGCGCACGGCATCGAGGACAAGCCTCCGGTGAAGAACGGCATCCTGACTGAACCCGCAGAATTCGCGGGACGCGAATGGTCAGAAGTCCGCAGCGACATCATCGACCATCTCGTGCAGAAGGGCTACGCGACGCGCAAAGTGAATTACAAGCTCCGACCATGGGTCTTCTCCCGCCAGCGCTATTGGGGCGAGCCTATCCCGATCATCCACTGCGAGAAGTGCGGCATCGTCGCTGTTCCTGAAAAAGATCTCCCGGTGAAGCTCCCTCGGGTGAAATTCTACGAACCGACCGGCACCGGCGAATCTCCGCTCGCCGCGATCGAAGAATGGGTCAATGTGAAATGTCCGCAATGCAAAGGTCTCGGCAAGCGCGAGACCAACACCATGCCGCAATGGGCAGGTTCATGCTGGTACTATCTCCGCTATATGGATCCGAAGAACAAGAAAACCTTCGCTGATTCGAAGAAAGAGCATTACTGGGCACCGGTCGACCTCTATGTCGGCGGCGCTGAGCATGCGACACGACATCTGATATATGCGCGCTTCTGGCACAAGTTCCTCTATGACATCGGCGTCGTGACGACTATCGAGCCGTTCAAGAAGCTCCAGCATGTCGGCCTCATCATGGCCGAAGACGGACGCAAGATGAGCAAGCGATGGGGAAATGTGGTGAATCCGGATGAAATCATCAAGAACATCGGGGCTGACTCGCTCCGCGTGTACGAAATGTTCATCGGTCCGTTCGACCAGCAGGCTGCGTGGAGCACGAACAACGCCATCGGTTCCCGCCGCTTCATCGAGCGAGTCTGGCGACTTCAGGAGAAGGTCACCGCAGCTGAGATCATCATCGGAGGCAACGCCGCGAAGATCGAGGCCCTCATCCACAAGACTATCAAGAAGGTGACCGAAGACATCGACGCGATGCGCTTCAACACGGCCATCAGCACCATGATGATCGCAGTGAACGAGCTCGAGCGGGAGACAACGGTATCGAAAGGCCAGTATGAAACGCTCCTCAAGCTCCTCGCGCCATTCGCACCGCATGTCGCCGACGAGATCTGGCAGGCGAAATTGAAGCACAAAGAATCGATCCATGTTTCAGCGTGGCCGGTCTTCGACGCAGCCAAGCTCGCCGAATCGACCGTCGAGATCATCGTCCAGGTGAACGGCAAAGTCCGCGCGACCTTCGAATCCGAAACGAACGCCGGCAACACCGACCTCGAAGCGCGCGCCCTCGCCATCTCTGAAATCAAGAAATGGATCGGCGACAAGCCGGTGAAGAAAGTCATCATCGTGAAGGGAAGGCTGGTGAATGTGGTTATCTAGGCAATAATGTTATCAACAGGCGACCTTGACATGTTGTCAATTTGTTATATTCTTTAGCTAGAGAGATTCGTTGGAAACTTTACCTCATGCTATTTATAAGCAGCTTCAGGTGCAGTTTTCAGCGAATTTCGCTGACTTATGGAAATGTTGATGGGAACATATGACCTCTCAACATGATTCTATAAGAAACAAGATCGGTTAGAAAAAATGAAAAGCACATTGTTAGGACTAAGTGGTGAAGCCAGAGCTGCTCATGGTAAAATCAAGCAGAAAACAGCGTTGTGTGGTGGAGGTTCCTGCCATGATTGCCAAAGCGGTTGCGGCCAGGTAATTACCAAACCCCCCGTTAAGGAAATGCGCAGCAAGCAGGAAGTGCTTGCCTACCGTTTCCCAGCCTTAGTGGAGAGATTGGAGGAAGAACTCAAAATCTCCAAAAAGGAAGCTGAGGAGTTGGTAGCAGATTTGGTGAAGTTTCTTTACCTCTGCGCAACAAACACCACCAAATTCGGACTCTCTCCGTCAAAGAAAATTGACGAAGCGTGGCATAATTTTATCGTCTTTACGAAAGAATATGCCAAGTTCTGCGAGACAAACTTCGGATTCTTCATTCATCACAACCCTTTCACAAAGGAGACCCGCGAACAAGATGTGAAAAATTCGAGGCCGGCCAGCAAGATTGCTGCCCGAGTTTTCGGGAAAGAACTCTCGGATAACTGGAATTCAAAAGGGGATAGCTATGCTATCTGCACATGCGATGGCAACTGCGGTTGTCCATGACTTCGAGTGAGGACCGAATTCACAAGCTGGCTATTTGAAGAAAGAATAGCCAGCTTTTTAATTAAGCAAATACATGGCATTTAAATACATCATAACAAAACTGATCAAGGAAAATTCTTTTGCCACTCCAAAGGGTGCTGCTTTAGACTTGGGATGCGGCAAAGGATTTGATACTTTGTTTATAGCCGATGAAGGATTTGATGTTCAGGCTGTAGACCACGCATCATCATCTTTGGACGCTATCAAAAAAAATAACTCCAACATTGAAGTGCTTGAGAGCAAAATTGAACATTTTTCAATTAAGAAGAATTACTACAGCTTGATCATCGCTTCATTTTCACTTCAATTTTTATCCAAGGAGGATGCAAAAAAAGTCATTCAGGATATGGTTGATGGTATCGTTTCTGGTGGAGTTGTCATCTTCAATGTCATCGGTGACAGAGATGCTTGGGCAGATCGTTCTAATTGGCATATATGGGATCTTGAAGAAATAAAAAAGTTTGTTTCAGAGATACCCAATGCTAAGCTGCGCAATTTTAATCAATACGAAGGAATGGGAGATACCATTAAAGAAGGGTTGAAATATTGGCATGTATTTGAGGTGGTGCTCATCAAGAAGTAACTTGACAAATCATAGTTTTATAATACTATTTTCACAGGCAGAACCTTGATGGAATGCAGGTAGATCGGTCATTGAATTTTTCTGCTGAAACAAAGAGAGGACAACAAATGAAAAATATCCAAGCTGAGCGAAAGCCTCAGCATGCAGGAGTGCGAAGGAATCCCTCACTGGCTGGCGCAATATGCAGCACTGACTGCAAGAGCCCGCCTCCAAGTGCGGGGAAAAAATCAGGCGCGTTGCCGCATAGTGACAGATGCAGTAGTTGCGGAAAATGTTATACCGACGGCAAGACAACCAGCAACAAGCCTCCGATCCAGGAGATGCGCTCGAGAGAGGAAGTGATGGCATATCGCTTTCCACCGCTCGTCGAACGCCTCCAGGAGGAATTGAAGCTGTCCAAACGCGAGGCGAACCGCCTCTTCAAGGACATGCTCATGTTCCTGTATATCTGCGGGACGAACACCGGAAAGCACGGATACTCTCCGTCGCCCATGATCGATGAAGCGTGGCACACGTTCATCATCTTCACCCGGGAGTATGCGAAGTTCTGCAACGAGCACTTCGGATACTTCATCCACCACAACCCGTTCACGAAGGAGAATCGTGCGGTCGAGGCGGCCAAAGTGACTCCGATCGCTCCCGTCGCCCGCCGGATATTCGGAAAGCTGTCGGGGAATTGGGAAGGAAAGAAGGCTAATTGCGACAGATGCAGAGGCGGAGGCGCCTGCGATGATTGCGCCGTTTGCACAATCAGATAAGAGTGGGGTTGATGCCCCCTAAATACGCGAAACTGCAGGATCTATCCTGCAGTTTTCTTTTGCATCAAGAATTTTTCCTGCTATACTATGCACATGCATTTCGGCGAACATCTCACCATCGACGGCTATGAAGGGAACAAGGACAAGCTTAACGACAAGGAACTCGTATTTTCATGCGTGAACGACCTTCCAGGCGTCCTTGGAATGAAGAAGCTCTCAACGCCTGAAATCTATTTTGCGCCAGGAAACGACCTGAAAGACCCAGGCGGCTGGAGCGGATTCGTAGTGATCGAAGAAAGCCATATCAGCATCCACACATTCCCAGCGCGAGGATTCGTGAGCGCAGACGTATATACCTGCCAGAACGGCCTTGATACCGAGAAGATCCTCGCATACTTCAAATCAAAGTTCGATCTGAAAGACATCGAATTCAATTTCATCAAGCGCGGCCTCAGATATCCGGAAAGTAACATATACTAGAATTATGGACAAAAAATCTAAAATTTTGATTAAAGTCATCCTCATACTCATAGCACTTTCTATTTGCTTTACGTTTTACAGAACCGTTATATCCAAGGATTATCCGATAATTGAAAGTTCTGATGCTGCCGCAAATTAGTCCGGTGCTCGGAATCGTCGCTGGCTGTATTTCATTCAGCGCATACGTTCTGTATATGATTTCCACGGTCAAGGGCAGGACGAAGCCAAGCCGATCAACCTGGTGGATATTGACACTTGTGGGAATAATGATCGCCAGCAGTTATTACGCAAGCGGAGCGAGGGATACAATCTGGGTAGCCTTAAGCTACGTGCTTGGCCCATTGATAATCTCCATACTTTCGCTCAAGTATGGAGAAGGGAAATGGGAACGCCTCGATAAATGGTGCCTAGCGAGTGCGATAATCAGCGCCTCCGTCTGGGCTATATTCCGATCAGCTCAGATCGCGCTGGTGACCAACATAGTCATGGATTTTCTAGGACTTATCCCTACTATCAAGAAATCGTATCTCAGACCCGAAGGTGAGGATCGTGCCGCTTGGACGCTCGAATCATTTTCAGGAGCTTTGAATATCTTCGCTATAGAGAAATGGACATTCTCTATAGCCTTTTATCCGCTTTACCTATTGATTGTCAATGGAATCGTTACTTTATTCCTGTACATGCCTATTATTAGAAGGAAATTTGCAAAGAAACAATCTATTTGAAGCCTTTCTTTATTCCTCGACGCTCAAACCAGTCATGCTCATAGTGGGTATAATCGCAGGTAATCTCTTCTCCAGGCTGAATATCCTGTACGGACACATCTTTCTCAGGGGTCGATTTGACATTCGGAGCATCTGAATGATTAATAAATCTCTGATCATCGGAGCATAGTATGTATTTCTTCAGATCATGATCGAAATAAGAATATTTTGAAAATTGGCTTTGAAGAAAATCAGGCAACTCCTTCAATTCATTTTCATCATACGAAATATCGAAACGAGGATCATATTGCCAAGTTATCGTTCCTTTCGGAATGAACTGATCGGCTATCAGTCCTATGCCCTCAATTGCGCTTTTTCCGATTTTTGTCTTTACGCGTAACATGGTAATATTGTTTATATTATACGAGCATCATACCACAATCAGATAGAGCAGCAAACCCAAGAAACCAACTATGAATTTCATCAATAGCTTTTTTTCAAACCCAGGTTTTTGCAGCGATCCAACTCCGCATCTGTTCTTGTTTGCAGACAAAGTTCCTCCGCTCGTCTATTATTCGCATCTGCCAATCACGATCATTTCATTCTTCCTCGGACTCTTCATCCTCTTGAAGGATCCTAAAGCTTTGCCGAATAGGATTCTTTTTAGCCTTACGCTCGCATTCTCGGCGTGGGTTTTCCTGGATTCTATTTTCTGGGCAAGCAACAGAGGCGATGTAATCATGTTCGTCTGGTCGCTCCAGATCCTTGTCGAACCGCTTATTTATATCAGCGCTCTTTACTTGATTGATGTCCTCGTAAAAAAGCGAGACATTACATTCAAAAAGAAACTGCTGATCGCTCTCGTATACTTGCCAATAGTCATCCTCGTGCCAACAAGTTTGACATTGTCAGGATTCAATACCGGAAGCTGCCTGAGCGAAGAAGGACCGATAGCTCTTTATTATACGTATGGAGTAGAACTCTTCTATCTTCTCTGGATATTGTATTTTTCAGTAAAGGAAGTAATCAAGGAGAAAACGGGAGGTAGGAGGGAAATCATAATGCTTTCTACGGGCATAATTGCGCTTCTCCTCTGCTTCTCTATCGGCAATATCATAAGCAGCTCCACTGAGGATTGGACATATGCCCAGATAGGCCTCTTCACGATGCCGGTATTTTTCGGATTCCTCATCTACAGCATCGTGAAGTTCAAGACCTTCAATATCAAGCTTCTCGCCACCCAAGCCCTTATCACCGGTACGGCGATCCTCATTGGTGCGCAGCTTTTCTTCCCATCAAGCGTACTCGACGTGGTGCTCACAACGATAACTTTCATCACATTCCTGATAAGCGGCGTATTTCTCGTTCGCAGCGTCAAACGCGAAGTCGAGCAGCGTGAGAAGATCGAGCAACTCGCAACAGGCCTCCAGAAAGCAAATAACCGCCTCACCGAGCTCGACAAGCAGAAGTCGGAGTTCGTCTCATTCGCCACGCATCAGCTCCGGGCGCCGCTCACGGCGATGAAGGGCTACGCATCCATGATACTCGAGGGAGATCTCGGAACCATGGGAGATCCGCTGCGAGAGGCAGTCTCCCGAATCTTCGAATCATCGAAGACGCTTACAAACATCGTCGACGATTACCTGAACGTCTCGCGCATCGAGCTCGGCACGATGAAATATACACTCGACAAGCTCGATCTCAACGAGCTCGTGAAATCAGTCATCGGCGAATTGAGGCCAAACATCGACGCAAAGAAAGACGTCGCTTTCTCATTCTCAGCAGATCCGGGCGACTACATCGTGAGCGCCGACCGGGACAAATTCAAGCAGGTGCTTGCCAACGTCATCGACAATTCGCTGAAGTACACGCCGAAGGGCTTCGTGAATGTCTCATTGGAGAGGATAGCTTTGCCCGCAGGACCGGGAGCGACGATCCGCTTCATGGTGAAGGACAACGGCGTCGGCATCGCTCCCGAAGTTATGCCGAAGCTTTTCAATAAATTCAGCCGAGCGAATAACGCAAGTGCGGTGAATATCCACGGCACCGGCCTCGGACTCTTCGTCGCGAAGGACGTAGTCCTCGCGCATCATGGAAAGATCTGGGCTGAATCAGAAGGTGAAGGAAAGGGCTCTGCATTCATCGTCGAACTTGCGGCAGCATAACTCAGTCGCTCGAATCAATACCATTCAAAAAAACATGCCCTTCCGAATTGAACGGAAGGGCATTGCTTTCATTACTCAAGCGAACCTGGGTTGGCGACTGTCTTCACGAGCTTCTTGTCTCTGCTGAAACTCCTGCCACCAACCAATTTCGGTTCGTGGCTTCTTGCGGGGTTTCGGCTTGAGCGGCTCGGTCAGCCTGACCGAAGCTGCTTTCGGAGGGGTTGCCTGCTTTTTTGCTTCTGCCATTCTGGAAGCTTCCATGATGCGGAGGAATTCATAGAGCGGGACCTTGGGGCGACATAGTGCTTCAAGGCCGTCGTTGTACTCGATGAATTGATCCATCATGGTCTTTTCATGGGGTTGCTGCTGCATATGTTTTCAGGGATCAATTGTTGACGGTTGTCTGAACTGAGAAGGTGAGGAATCAAGAACCAATTCAACTCACTGGTTCCTCATTATACTACCATTGACTATATATGTCAATATATGTTGTTATACGAAAAAAGCCCAGCGAGGGCAATTTTCTAAAATGCGGAATTCCGCGCGCAATGCTGCAATTATGAAACTAGCGAATCGATGACCGACTTCACATCCGCACCGTCGGCCGCGATGCCTTTCGCCTTGATTTCGCGCATGAGTTCGCCCATGAATTTGCCGGCCATCGGCTTCTCGAGCTTGCCGCCTGGCAGACCTGCGATCTTTGCCTCCGCGAGCTTCCGGATGTCATCCTGGCTCATTCCTGCTGGCACGAAGGTATCGAGAATGACGAGTTCTGCGCGCTCCTTGTCAGAGAGATCCTTTCGGCCGCCCTTGTCGAACTGGTCGATCGAGTCCTTGTGCTGCTTCACGCTGCGCTTGATGAGCGCGAGGGCCGATTCGTCGTTGATGAGTTCGACGCCAGCCGTCGAAGACGGGGCGAGAGCGGCGCCTTTCGTGATGATCTCGTTTGAGAAAGCTGCGGTCAGTCCGCGGAGCACGTCGAGGCGCACGGAGTCCTTGGCTCGCATCGCGTCCTTGATCTGGTTCTTGATGGTTTCATGAATTGTCATATCTGATATACTAGCATATATGACCGCATTCCTCATCGTACTCGTCGCCCTCGTATTCGTCACCAATATCGTTTTCATGGTGGTCTATATGAAAAAAGGCCAGAAACTCCGCGAAAACGACCTCGATACCAAGGAAGACGTCGGCTTGAAGCTCATCCTCGAGCAGATGAATGAGCTCTCCCGCAATGTCCGCCAGGAATCCCAGAATATGCGCCAGGAAGTCGGCGATCTCAACCGCACCGTCGATCAGAAGATGACGGAGAGCACGCGCCATATGAGCGAGACCGTCCACCGCCAATTCAGCGAATCCGCCAAGCTCATCAAGGAGATCACCGTCGAGCTCGCAGAAGTGAAGGAGACCGGCAAGCAGGTCATCTCATTCGCAGACCAGCTCCAGAGCCTCCAGGACATCCTCAAGAACCCGAAGCAGCGCGGCGTGCTCGGCGAATACTACCTCGAGACATTGCTCAAGAATATCCTGCCGCCAGGGAATTACCAGATGCAGTACAAGCTCGGCAAGACCGATGACGGCGCAGACCTCATCGTCGATGCTGCCGTATTCGTGAAGGACAAGGTCATTCCGATCGACTCGAAATTCTCGCTCGAGAACTACAACCGCCTCATCGAGGAGCGCGATCCGCTCGAGAAGGAGCGCCTTGAGAAGCTCTTCGTGAACGATCTCAAGATGCGAATCCAGGAAACTTCGAAGTACGTACGTCCGCAGGATGGAACGATGGAGTTCGCCTTCATGTTCATCCCGCACGAAGCCATCTACTATGACCTGCTCATCAATAAGATCGGCGCAGTCGCGACGAGCGGCAGCGGATCAGACGGCGAGAATGAGAATCTCATCCAGCGAGCAGCAAGCAAGTACAAGGTCATAATCGTTTCGCCGACGTCATTCCTCGCATATCTCCAGACAGTGCTGCAGGGCTTGAAAGCGATGCAGATCGAGGAGACTGCCAAGGACATCATCAAGCGCGTCGAGGAACTCGGCACGCATCTGAAGAAATACGAGGAATATCACACGAAGCTCGGCGCGACGCTCGGAACGACGGTCAGCCATTTCAATAACGCCTCGAAAGAGCTCAAGAAAGTGGACAAGGATGTGCTCAGGATCACTGGCGCGACGCCAGGACTTGAGGTTGAATTGCTCGAAAAGCCTGAAATTGAGGAGTAGAATGGCCATTCGGCGGCAGAAACGCTCAAATAGCGGCTTGGTGCTTGCATTTTTCAGCGGATAGTATAGAATATCTCCACTATGGCTAATAGCGCAACAAAAACCGCAGAAAACAAGGAATTCGCGATCATCGCGAACGGAGGCAAGCAGTACCAGGTCTCAGTCGGCGATTTGATCAAGATTGAAAAGATTTCTGCTGAAATTGGCAAGGAATACAAGGAGGGCGATGCGGTCACATTCGACCAGGTTCTCCTCGTAGACAACGGTTCAGACACCACTATTGGCGCTCCATTCATCCCGAAGGCAGCAGTCACCGGCAAGATCACGAAGATCGGCCGCCTCGCAAAGGTGAACGTCATCAAATTCAAGCAGAAGAGCAAGTATTTTAAGAAAAACGGCCACCGACAGCCATTCTTCGAAATCAAGATCGACGCGATCAAATAAATACTGAAAAACTGCCCGCTCGGGCAGTTTTTTATATTCGATTATTGAACGCGCTTTTGATCGTATCGCTGTCTGCATATTCAAGCTCACTGCCAGTAGAAAGGCCGCGGCCGAGGACGGTGACGCGGATGGATCGCTCTGCGACGATGTCTTTCGCGAGACTGCGGATGACATCGGCAGTATGCTCGCCGTCAGGCGTAGCCGAAAGGGAAAGCACGAGCTCTTTTATCGAGACATCGTCACTAAGCCGGTTCATGAGTTCGCGCGATCGGATGCGCTGCTCAGGATTCTTCTCCAAGATCGGCACGGTGCCGCCGAGTATGAAATAGAGGCCATGATGTACATGGGCTTTTTCGATCGCTTCAAAATCCGCATCTTTGCTCACGACCATGAGGATGGATTGGTCGCGGTCCTTGTCGGCACAGATCGGGCAGACATTTCCGACAGCTGCATTCTGAGCATTGAAAAAACGGAAGCATCTGCTGCAGATATGCACCTGCTTCTTGATCTCGAGAATGAGACGCGAGATCTCATCAAGCGTGCCTGCATTCCTGGTGAGGAGATAATAGACGAAACGCTTGGCCTGTCGAGGGCCGATGCCGGGAAAGTCGCGGAAGTATTCAGCCAAGCGGGAAATGGGGTCCATAAGAGAATGATACTGCGAAGTATACCAAAATGAGCGAGGAAAGGCAGGCGTTAGAATCCGCCGCCCGAACCGCCTCCATCGAAGTCGCCGAACTCGCCCTTTTCCATGGTGACGAACGAGGTCTTTTCCTTGTCGAAGAAGAGCTTCACGACGCCGGTCGGTCCGTTTCGGTGCTTCTCGATGAGGATCTCAGCTTCCTGCTTCTTTCCGCCGCCTTCTTCATTTGCTTCGCGATGGATGAACATGACCACGTCGGCATCCTGCTCGATGGAACCGGAGTCTCGGAGGTCGGAGAGTCGAGGCCTGCCTCCGCGCTGCTCGACCGCTCGGGAGAGCTGCGAAAGGGCGATGACGGGAACGTCGAGCTCGCGTGCGAGATTCTTCAATGATCGCGAGATTTCCGTGACCTGCTGGACGAGGTTGTCCGAAGCTTTGGTATTCGAAGGAACCATGAGCTGGAGGTAGTCGACGATGATGAGGCCGAGGCCTTTTTCAGCCTTGAGCCGGCGGGCGACCGAGCGCATCTTCATGATGTTGTTGCTCGACTGATCGTCGATATAGATAGGAGCGTGCGAAAGGCGATCCATCGCCTCGCGGATGGCTTTGAAATCGTGATCGATGCTCAAATTTGCGCCAGTGCGGATCTTCCATGCGTCAACCTGGGATTCTGCGGAGAGCATACGGTCGACGAGCTGCTGCGCGCTCATTTCGAGCGAGAAGATGCCCACAGGGACATTATGCTCGATCGCTGCCTTGCGGGCGATGTCGAGCGCGAATGCAGTCTTTCCCATCGAAGGTCGCGCTGCGAGGATGATGAGGTCGGATTTCTGGAATCCGGCGAGCTTGTTGTCGATGTCGCGGAAGCCGGAGCGCACGCCGCGGAGCGAACCCTGCGTCTTATGGAGCATATCGATGCGTTCCATCGCGGTGACGAGCTCTTCGCCGATGGCGACGAATTTGTGCGTGCCGGTGAAGTTGGTGACGTCGAAGATCTTCTTTTCAGCCTTGTCGAGGACCTCTTCGATGTCGCCCTCCTCGTCGAAGCCGAGATTGCCGATGAATTCCGATGCGCTGATGAGGTCGCGCATGAGCTGCTTCTTCTGGACGATTTCGGCGTAATGCTTGGCGTTAGTCGAGGAAGGGACGCTGTTGACGAGCTCGGTGAGATACGTCATGCCGCCGGCCTGCTCGAGGAGATCGCGCTCTTTCAATCGAGATGAAAGGGAAAGGAGATCGATCGGCGAACCTTTGCCATGAAGCTCGATCATCGTCGTCCAGGTGTGGCGATGTCGGTCAGCATAGAATGAATGCTCCTTGATGACGTCGATGACGTCATGGATGACTTCGGGTCGGATCATGATGGAGCCGAGCAATGCCTTTTCCGCCTCGAGCGACTGCGGAGGAATCCGCAGATCTTTTGCTCGGAAATAAGGAGAAGCGGTGCGCTGGGTTTCGTTCATGCATCTATTCTAACATGCGGCCGAAATTAAAAATCTCCCCGAAAGCGCCCGCAACCTTCATAAGCTGTGGATTACTTAGATTTAATAACGCTTGACTCTCCGCCTTTCCACGCAAGTTCGAAAATACGCGTCATCATATCATGTATCGGCTTGTCTTCTATGATAATGCCGACAATGCCGCGATCGTCGAAGTTGATTATTGAAACCCTATCAGTCCCATATATGGTAATTTCGCCGTTAAAGGGGAATTCTTCTCGAGGAATGTAGCGAACCTTGAGCTTTATGGACTCTTTTACGCCTTTATAGAATTCCTCGGCATAGTGCCTGTCTCCGGAGGTGTTCGGAACGAAGCCGCGAGTGGTGATTCCGATCTTCTCCTTCTTCTTGATGTATTTCGTGAGGAATCCAGGATCGAAGAATCGCGACAGCTCGGCGGTATTGGCGAAGCCAAGCATTTCATACTTCTTGCTGATGCTCACATGATCCTCGAAGATGGACATGATGCCATCTGCATTCTGAAAGAATCTGATCTTCGGCTTATTCGGACTCATGGCGAAGATGCCGGCGATGTCAGGAATGAGCTCGCGGGTCTTTTCATATGCGTCTTTTGCCGTATCCGCCTGAGCTTTCGCATATCGAACCAGCTTCTCGGGTTTTTCGACCTGATAATAGAGCTTCTTTCCGCGCTCGATTTCAGTAATGAGGCCTTTGATCGAAAGATCGAGGAGGATCTTATATACGGTGCTTCGATTGATCTTCGTCTTCTCCGAGATCGCTGACGGGTAGGCACCGCCCATTTCGAGGAGGGCAGTATAGACCAAAGCTGTTTTCTCGCTGAGACCAGTCTTCTGAAGATTCCTTATGAGTGCTTCGTTTTTCATATTTGCACGATACCACAGGATATATTATTTGTCACTAACCACGAACAAAATCCAATGAATTAATTTCTGCCCTTATTTTGCAAGTATATTTCAGCTATATATTGGATGTTATTTGAGACAAAAACAGGCGAGCTCGGTATCGTTACTGAATAAACACACAAATATGAAACAACATCTCAAAATAATCCTGAGCATCATAATCCTCATTGCCATTGCAGTACTGATCGCGCGGATGCCGAATAAACCGCCAGCCTCAATCAAAATCGGCGTCATTGTACCGCTCTCCGGCAATGTGGCTTTTCTCGGAGAAGGAGTTAGGAATGCGGCGATGCTTGCCCAGTCTCAGCTTCATGATACGCGCCTGAAATACGAATTAATTTTCGAGGATGACGGCTTCGATCCGAAAAGGACCGCGAGCGCAGCTCAAAAGCTGATTTCTATCGACAAAGTCGACGCGATAGTGACGCTCGCTTCAAGCGCTGGGAATATCGTCAATCCGATTGCTGAGAAGAACAAGGTAATCCATTTCGCAATAGCCTCAGATCCGACGATCGCCAAAGGGAACTACAATTTCATCCACTGGACTCCGCCGAAGGCAGAGGTAGAAACGTTCATCAAAGAGCTCGGACGCCGCAAGATCCGCAAGATCGCGATATTCGGCGCCCATATCCCAGGAATCATCGCGATCAATAACGAGATGAAGCGGCAGATCGCGGGAACCGAGATCTCAATCGTAGATGAAGAGGATTTCAACTTCGGAGAAACCGATTTCAAGACAAGGATATTGAAAGCGCAGGAGAAGCAGCCGGACATCTATGTGCTCTTCGCTTTCAGTCCCGAACTCGAGAACGTGACGAAACAGCTCAGGGAGCTTGGCGTGAAAACCCCGATCACTGCTATCGAATCATTCGAGCAGACTGACCAGCCGCAGCTGTATGAAGGCAACTGGTATGTGAATGCAGCTGATGCGACGAATGCATTCATCGATCTGTATCAGAACAAGTATGGCAAGCAGCCAACCCTCGGCTCAGCCAATGCATACGACATCGTCGGCATGATTGCGAATGCGAGCGAGGCTGCGTATGCGAAGACAGGCAAGTCAAGCAAAGATGCCATCGTATCAGAATTGCTGAACATCAAAGGCATGAGCGGGGCGCTCGGCGATCTGACGATCGACCCAGAAGGCTTCGTCATCAGCAAAGCCGTGGTCAGAATGATACGGAACGGCAAGCCGGTCACTATTGGACAATAAGGCATAGTCTGGTACATACTATTGCTAATTATCAATTAGCAAATCCAAATGACCAAGAACGGGAAAATAGCGCTCGGGATAGTCGTGCTCATTATCATCGTCATCGCATTCGTTTCGATGTCGGGGAATAAGGAAACTGGACCGATCAGGATCGGCTTCGTAGGACCTCTTTCAGGAGACGCTGCGAACATCGGACAAAATGCGAAGGCGGCAGTAGAAATCGCAACAGCTGAAGTGAATGCTGCCGGGGGAATCAATGGCCGACAGCTTGAAGTTATGTATGAGGATGGCAAATGCGGAGGAACAGCGGCCTCGAGTGCGGCGAATAAGCTCATCAATGTCGACAAAGTATCCGTAATTCTCGGCGGAGCTTGTTCAGGCGAAACGATGGCTTTTGCACAGGCCGCAGAACAGTCGAGGACTCCGGTTCTCTCATACTGCTCATCAGTCCCCACACTGACGAAGGCTGGGGACTATATTTTCAGAAATTATCCATCTGATTCATTCCAAGGAAAATTCGGAGCTGACCATCTTTTCAATACGCTTGGAAAGAAGAAGGTGGCGGTACTCTATGTGAAATCTGATTGGGGCATCGGGATCAATGATGTTTTCATCCAGGAATTCAAGAAGCTCGGCGGCACAGTCGCTGTCGATGACGGATATGACCAGAATACTCACGATCTCAGGACGATCCTCACGAAAGTAAAGGCTGCGAATGTCGATGCTCTCTATTTCCTCGGGTATTCGAATGAGACAGTAGTAGCGCTCAGCCAGGCAAAGGATGTTGGCCTGAAGACGACCTGGTTCGGCGGAGACGGCTGGGACGATCCGAAGATATGGAGTTCTGCCGGCAAAGTCGCCGAAGGTTCGATGTACAGTCGAGTGACAAGCAATCCGACCGATGCATTCAGGACAGCAATGAAGGCGAAGACAGCATCGGATGAGATCGCAGGCTGCAGCGCGACAGCATATGACGGCACGAAGATCATCGCAAAAGTGATTGGATCGGTCGGAACAGACAAGACGTCTATCAAGAACGAACTCTACAAGACAGTTTATACAAGCGGGGTTTCATCCAAGGAAATCAGCTTCGATGAGAACGGGGATCTCAAGACGGCGAATTACGAAGTTGCAGTCATCAGGGACGGGAAGGCTGTTGTTTCGAAATAAAACCTCAATTAAAGCGTAGAAATAAAACCCGATCGCAAGATCGGGTTTTATTGTGCATCCACGAACTTACCCCCAGCAACTCTCTTGATAGCCACAGGCTTCGCGACATCGCCATTGCGATCGAACGTCATGGTGCCGCTTACGCCTCGGTAGTCCTTTGTCTGATAGAGCGTGTCGCGAATGCAGTCAGTATTGCTGTCGCCACCGCATGAATGGATAGCCCGAGCCGCAAGCATGATCGCATCGTATGAATTCGCGGCGAAGCCATCGCTGTCGGCGCCGAATCGCGTTCGATACTTCTGATTGAATTCCAATGCAGGGCTGACCGAAGCATCGAATGACGGCGCGTTCACATAAGCGCCTTCGGCTGCGCTTCCTGCTGTCGTGATAAATTCCGGCGCAAAGGCAGCTACGCTTGCCACGATTGGCCCGGCGTAGCCGAGTTCGCGGGACTGCTTCACGATCAGTCCGGCATCTTTCGCCGTAGCGACGCCGAGATACATTGCCTGCGGATGTGTCGAGATGATTTTCGATATGATCGTTCGGAAATCAGCGTCTGCGGGATTATATGTCGAAGTCGCGGTCAATGTGCCAGTTTCAGAAAAATGCCGAACGAAAGCATTCCCATAGCTCTGCGCATTGGAAGCATTTGCCACGAACATTCCGGCAGTCCGAATATTTTTCAAAGAGAAGAATTCTGCAGCAGCCTTGCCATGTCCGTCAGCAAGCTCGATCGTCCGGAAGACATAATCGCCGGCAGAAGATATTGCATCGGCACCAGCAGTAGGGGAAATGAGGATGATCTTATTCTTTTCGGTGATCGGAGCTATCGCGAGCATCGGATCTGACTTCGCAGTTCCGATAATGATGCGGACGCGATCGCTCGAGATGAGCTTATTTGCGACACTGACTGCAGTGGGAGAGTCACCTTTGTCATCTTCTATGATGAGCGAGATGTGCTGGCCATTCCTTTCGAGATCGGCAACGGCTATTTGCGCGCCATTCCTGATGCGCTCGCCGACTGAGGCGCTATTTCCAGAGAGGGGAACCATCAAGCCGAGCCGGATCTGCTTCGGCGGATGGGAGAAACCTTTGCTCACCGCAAGCAGCAGGGCAGCTATCGCGACCATTCCGAAAATCCAAAGCAGAATCTTATTGGTTTTTGTATTCACTGCTTCATGATACGCAAGCAATTGTTTCAAGCTCGATCCTGAATGAAACACCCTTGCCAAAAGCTCTATTCCGATGTATTTTTAGCATGTCTGACGAAAATTTTCGTCACCTTCCACATGAAACAGATTCTCAAGAAAATTGGATTATCCGAAACTGAAACTTCGATCTGCGTAGCGCTCGTCGGAAAACCGCCGATGCCTTCCGCCAATATCGCGTCGTCGATCGGGATTCCGCGGCAGACAGCATATTCGATCCTCATCGGTTTGGCAGAAAAAGGGCTGGTAGTTCAGACTGCGATAAGGAACGTGAAGCATTTTCATACCGACAAGCTTCATCTCTCCGCATACCTGAAGAATGAGCAGGAGAGAATGGCGAAATTGAGGAAAGAGCTGCAAGGCGAAGCTGCGAGCACTTCCGAAAGAATCAGGCCGATGACGGGCAAACTCCCGAAAGTGGAATTCTATGATGGCAGCATGGGGCAAGAGCGGCTTCTTGAGAGCATTCTCGATATATATAAGCGCGGCAAAAGCAAGATGTTCCGAGGATACGGCATCAATTATTTCACGCATGCGAAAGGCTTGGAAAATTATTTGAAGTATTTCATACAGAAGCGAGCTTCCTATAAAGTCGATACGCGTCTTTTCATCGCCAAAGGACCGGACGGATTCAATATACGAGATGAAAAAAGCGCATATCGTCGAACCGTGAAGCATCTCGATATCGATCCGCAGATGGCCGGCATCTATTTCGTAGCCAATCGTGCATATTTCTTCTCATATGCAGACAATGTCGGCATCATGATCGAAAATCAATCTATTGTGAGCATGCTCAAACATGTTTTCGATGATCATTGGAAGAGGGTGGAGCAGGAAAAAGGCGACTTTGCATAAAATCTCGAATACAGGCTATACTGTGAGCACAACGCGAGCTATATGGATATTGTCCCGCAACTCATAGTCAACAGCATCATCGCTGGCGCCATCTACACCATGGTCGCTCTTGGCTTCAATCTCATCTACGGAACAGCCCGATTCTTCGACCTCGGGTACGGGGCGCTCACGGCGGTCGGCGGATATGCGGTCTTCTACTTCTACAAATCTCTCGGCCTCAACATCTTCTTCGCGATAGTCATCGGCATGCTCGTCTCAGGACTTCTCGGATGGCTCCTGTACCGCTTCATCTATGCGCCGCTCCGCGAACGCAAATCCTCGAGCATGGTGCTTCTCGTCGCGGCGCTCGGCGCCTTCACTGCGATCCAAGCCGTCATTGCCATCCTTTTCACCAGCCAGTTCCAGACGCTCTCGACGAGTGCGGGGAATGATCATGTGTATGAAATTCTCGGCGGCGTCATCACCCAAGTCCAGCTCATCACGCTCATTATCGGCATCGTCCTCATGCTCGGCATGGCGCTGTCGCTCAAATACACGATGTTCGGAAAGGCCGTGAAAGCGGTCGGCGACGATGAAGAGGTCTCGAAGATCGTCGGCATCAACACCCGCGTCGTCATCGGCAAGGTATTCTTCATCGGATCTGCGATCGCAGGACTCGCCGGCATCCTCGTCGGTTTCGATACGGGCATCGAGCCGACTATGGGGCTTTCGCTGCTCTTGAAAGGCGTGATCGCCTCGATCATCGGCGGCATCGGCAATATCTATGGCGGCGTGCTCGGCGCATTCTTCCTCGGCTTCGTCGAGAACTTCGGCATCTGGAAGATCTCCGGCGAATGGAAAGATGCGATCGCTTTCGGCGTACTCATAATATTCCTCCTGTTCCGGCCGCAGGGAATATTAAAAAGATAAAACATGGAATATCTCATCCACATCGGCATCCTGATCTGCATCTACGGAATCCTCGGACTTTCGCTCAATTTGATCGTGGGAGTGACAGGATTGCTCTCGATTACGCAGGCGGCATTCTATGGAATCGGCGCATACGCGACGGCTATCCTGCTAACGACAGTCGGGATGAATTTCTTCTTCGCGGTGCTCATCGGCATGGCGATCACTGCGGTTATTTCGCTCGGCATCGGCTTCGTCCTTTCGAAATTCAAGGACGACTATTATGCGCTCGGCTCATTCGGCTTCAACATCATCGTCTACAGCATCTTCCTCAACTGGCAATCGCTCACGCGAGGCCCGCTCGGCATTCCAGGCATCGGCCGACCTTCGCTTTTCGGATTCACTTTCAGCGAAAACATCTGGTTCCTCGTACTTTCAGCGGTATTCCTCGTGGCGATCTATTTCTTCTGCGAATATCTGACGAATTCATCATTCGGCCGCGTGCTGAAGGGAATCCGCGAAGATGAGGAGGCGCTCCGAGTGTTCGGCTACAACACGCTCTTCTACAAGCTCGCCATCTTCGTCATCGGCGCGATGCTCGCATCGGTCGCCGGGGCATTGTTCGCAAGCTACATCACTTTCATCGACCCGTCGACATTCACCCTGACCGAATCGATCTTCCTCCTGGCCATCGTCATCCTCGGCGGCCTTGCATCGAACAAGGGCGCGGTCATCGGCGCAGCGGTACTCATCCTCCTGCCGGAAATCCTCCGCTTCGTCGGATTCCCGTCGGACATCGCCGCGCAGATGCGACAGGTCACCTACGGCGTCATTCTCATCGTGCTCATGCTGTATCGGCCGCAGGGGTTGGTGGGGGAGTATAAATTATAAATTTAAATGCATATGAATAAGAAAATAACCTGGACGATAGTCGCTGCAGCTGTAATCATTCTTTTGGCATTTTTGATGACGACGAACAATACGCCGCACAGAAAGACGATGCACACGATCGGCGTCATCTCGCCGCTCACCGGCTGGGGAGCGTATTGGGGCGAAGGTTACAACAAAGGAATTGCGCTTGCCGTCGACGAAATCAGGGCAAAAGGCGGGAATGTCGATGTTGTGATCGAGGACGGCGGAACCGATGCGCAGAAATCAGCGACCGCAGCTCAGAAGCTGATCAATATCGACAAAGTAAATGCGCTCACCGTCGAATTCGCCGGCCCATCTTCATCGGTTTCTCCGATCGCGCTCAAGGCAGGCATCCCGCTCGTCTACGATGCAGTCGTGAAGAAATTCGTGAATGAAAATCCGAATGCATTCAAATTCTATTTTGATGTGGCGAAGCAGTGCGGCATCGCTGGCGATTATCTCGCAGAGCATGGATCAAAGAACATCGCACTTGTTTCCATCAACCTCGATTTTGCTCCGGAATGCCAGACGGCGCTCGATGCGGTGGCGATCCGACATGGGATCAAGGTGACGCCATATCTGTTCGGCGAGGACATGACTGACTTCAAGACGACGATCTCAAAAATGAAAACGGCAGGCGTAGATTCGATTATTCCGGTATTCTATGAAGATCATGCGGTCAGCTTCTTCAAGCAGAAGGGCGATCTCAGATTTAATGTGCCAGTCTTCACCGGCCTCGGCATTCCGGACGTCTTCACAGAGAAAGTCCGATCATCAGTCGCGACATCGTCGCTCGAAGGCGTCATCACGTTCGATCAGCCGCTCTCAACCGAATTCAAGTCGAATATCCAGAAAAAATACCCTGCGATAACCGAAAAGGACTTCATTCCGGCTGCATACGGCTATGATGAGATTATATATCTCTATGGGGGCATGTCGAAGTGCGCACAGAACGATACAAGCTGCATCGTTTCTGAGATGAAGAAGGATGCCCATAAAGGCGCCCTTCAGTCTGCAGGCTTCGGCGATGATCGGATCTTCGATATGGACCCTGTCTACTATAGATACAGCGGCGGAAAGCTTGTCGAATTTCCTTTGAAATAAGGGCTCGGCGGCTATTTCTTCTTCGCCATTTCCCATAGGAAATTGAAGTTTTTCTGAAAGCTTGCGACAATGGTCGGATTCTTGATGCTGAATGCGATCGGGCTATCGCCCCAGACGAGGAGCAGGACTTCCGTCTTTGAAATATCCACGGCGCAGGGACCAAAATATCCCGAAGGAAGATAACGCAGGTCATATATCGACGCATCGATGCGCTCTTTCTTCATGGTTTTCTGCATGCCGCGATCGGCAATCATCCGAGCGCCGACGTCTTTCGATATCATTGGCTTATCGGTTTCAGTGAAGAAGCTCCTGAGTTCGCGAGCGCCTTTGCCGCCAGTATAAATTCGATGAGAGAAGGTGATGATGCAGAGATCTTCGCCCTTCTTGAGACGCTCGACGTGCTGGGTTGTTGCCATCTTGAAGCCATGTCGGCCTTCGTATATGTTGATGTCATTTCTGGATGGAATCGCGATAGGGAAGTTGGCGATATCCTTCGCAAGATCCTTCAGATCATTCACACCCTTCGATGCCTCTTCGATAAGCTGGTCCGGCGATTCGGCCTGATAGTATTTGATATTATTTCGAGCCTGGTATGACACGAGACCTCTGCCGACGAGAATGCGAAGGGATTCGTACACTCGGGAACTCACGATCCTGGTCTCACGGATAATAAGCCCGGTCTTCGATCTGCCGATGCGAAGCAGCGCGTCATATACGGCGATATCGTTCTTATTGAGGCCATACCTGCTGAGAATGTCTGTTTTCATCGGTGTACTCTAATTCTAAATAGTTGCTCTCCTATTGAGGAGAGTTTGCTGACATATTTGATATGGCTATAGTAGTGCCATTATCAGATTTAGTCAACAAATTTCTATGAAAAAATCAGCTTGTGCAGTCCTCCTGGCAATATTGATCCTCGCGAGCATTGGACTAATAATCGCAGCAAAAAGATCACCGCAAAAGAATGCGATCCCAGACAGCCCAGACACAATAAGCATCGGCGGCATTTCCGCACTCACCGGAGTCGGAGTATCGATCGGCGAAGAAGAAAAGCGAGGAGCGGAACTTGCGGTCAAAGAGATAAATGCTCGCGGGGGCGTTTCAGGACACAAGATTCGATTGATAAGCGAAGACTTGTCGCTCGACAAGATCAAAAATGCTGTTTCAGTAGCCCGAAAGCTCATCGATGCGGACAAGGTCGTTGCGATAATCGGTCCCCAATGGGATGAGCCTGCCATGCCAATGCTTCCGATAATCGAGGCTGCACAAGTGCCTACGGTCGGTGCGAATAATACTCCTGACCTAGAGAGAGTGAAGAACTATGAATACTTCTTTTCAACCTGGCATGACAACAGGGTCGGCGTGCGTGAGCTGCTTCGCTTCGCACAGAAAAGCAATCTGAAGCGCGTAGCAATAATAAAGCCGCTTGCTGCAGGGTTCTGGGAATACACAGCTGAAGCATTCAAAAAAGAGGCTCCTTCATACGGAGTAACTGTGGTAAGCGAAGAGGATGCGGGAAATCCGCTACTGACCGATTTCAGGACGATAATTTCCAAGACCATGCAGCATAGTCCTGATGCGATATTCATCGTGACAAGCGATTACAATCAGTGTTCTTTCCTGAAGCAAGCAAAGGAGCTCGGATATGCAGGGCCGACACTCGGAACAGAATCATCAGGTGATCCAACTTCGCTCACGACGTGCCCAGAACTAATGAAAGATCGATACTTCAGTACGCCAACGCAGACTAAGGGATATCCGCGATTCGCAGAAGGGTATCGAGCCGAATTTGGCGAATATCCGAGATATCCTTCAGCTGCAACGGCCTATGATGCCGCATATGTCATCGCGAATGGGCTTGAGCGATCGAAGCTCCGGGGAGGAAAAGCATTGCGTGACGCGATCGCTGCAACAAAATCCCTGAGCGGAGCATCTTCCGACAAAATCGAGTTCAATGCGGCAGGTTTTATTCGGACTCCTGAAAATGGCTTTGAAATACAGACTGTTAGAGACGGGAAATTCATGAAAATAGACTAGAAAATCGCCCGAATTTCAAAAGGCTTTCAATGATTCATGTTCCTAGACGGCCGGCGTGCATGTGCTAGAATTCTCGTATTAATCGAGCAGCATAATAACAGCTAGCCCAAAACACAATGGAACCAACCGTCCAGTCAAGCAAGAGCAAGAAGAATCTGATCGTCGGCATCGTTATTATCGTAGCCATAGTCCTCGTCATAGCCGCAAGCGCGGGCAATTCGAAGAAAGATACGATCAAGATCGGCGGAGCATATATCCTCTCGGGTCCGCAGGCGCTTATTGGCGACCTCCAGAAGAACGCATCGCAGATCGCGCTCGATGAGATCAATGCCAATGGCGGCATCAATGGACAGAAGGTGGAGCTTGTCCTCGAGGACTCAGCGTATGATCCGAAGAAATCTGTCGACGCATACAATGCGCTCAAATTGCGCGGCGTGAAGTACATCCTCGCTGACGGAAGCCCGGTAGTCGGCGCAATCCGAGAGACTGCTGTCAAAGACGGGAATCTTATCTTCGCAGTCGGAGCAACAACGCCTGGATATTTCGACGGTTCGCCGCTCTCATGCCGAATTGCACTCACTGCGAAGAGCTTCGGACCAGGATATACGGAACTCCTCGGAAAGAAGGCTTACAAATCAGTCGTCATGCTCCTCCCGGACAACGAATACGGAAAGGGAATCGCTGCTGAATTCACCAAAGCATTCGAGCCGACCGGCGGCAAGATCGCCGCGATCGAATTCTACAATGCGACCGGCAACGGAGACTTCAGAACGAATATCACGAAGCTCAAGGCGCAGCAGGCAAACGCTGACGCGATGATCCTCGTGAATGTCGCGAACACCGTCGAACCGATGCTCAAGCAGGTGAAAGAACTCGGCTGGAAGAAGCCGCTCGTGAGCGATTACTATCTCGCCCAGAATCCTGCGCTCAAGGACCTCTCGCTCGCCGAGGGAATGGATTTCGTCGACTATGATTATTCGCGAGATGCGCTCGCGACCGATTCTGACGTCACCAAAGCTTTCAAGAAGACCTATGAAACCAAATTCGGCTCGAAGCCGGTCTATCTCGCTGCAGGATACTATGACTCGCTCAAGATCGTCGCAGAAGCAATCTCGAAAGTCGGCAATGATCCGAAGAAAGTCGGTGACTACATCAGCTCGCTCAAGGGCTACCAAGGAATCACCGGCTCGCTCACATTCAACAGCGATTGCGAAGTGAATCGCGCGCTCGTGTTCCGAACCGTGAAGGGCGGCACCTATGTCGATCTCGTAAAATAATCAGGCATGAAATCTGCGCTCTCGACGAACAAAATAGAGAAGCATTTCGACGGCGTCTACGCGGTCAATAAGTTGTCGATCGCTTTCGAACAGGGCAAGATCACTTCGATCGTCGGACCGAACGGTTCCGGCAAATCGACGCTCGTGAATACGCTCACCGGCATGCATGCAATGGACGGAGGCGAGATCGTCATCGGCGACGGTGGCGTCCGCATTTCGAAGATCGCACCGAATGAAGTGCCTTCATACGGCATGACCCGTACGTTCCAGGATGTGCGCCTCTTCGAGCAGATGCCAGTGCTCGACAACCTGCTCATCGTCCTCACTAAGCGCGGCGTCTGGGGTTCGCTCTTCGAGAAGCACAGCGCATATCATCTCGAAAAAGCGGAGGAAACGCTCCGCAAAGTCGGC
Source organism: Candidatus Tayloriibacteriota bacterium (assembly GCA_028286665.1). GTDB lineage: Bacteria > Patescibacteriota > Minisyncoccia > Phycocordibacterales > PALSA-1337 > JAQBRD01. The sequence continues at coordinate 11,160 of JAQBRD010000016.1, read as the reverse complement.
CTCTGGGAAAAGCGCCACGAGATGGCGAAGAACCTCTCATACGGCCAGCGCAAGCTCCTCGAGATCGCGCGAGTGCTCGCCATGTGCCACGGCAGCGACGGCGCAGCCATCGAGATCATCTTCTTCGATGAGCCGTTCGCGGGGCTTTTCCCTGAAATGGTAAAGACGGTCATCAGCGTCATCAAGGAACTTCGCACGCAGGGCAAGGCCGTCATCCTCATCGAGCACAACATGGACATCATCCGAGAGCTATCAGATCATCTCTACGTCCTCGACGCAGGACAGCTGCTCGCTGAAGGAAAGCCGGACGAGGTGCTTTCGCGAAGGGATGTAATCGAGGCGTATTTGGGGGAATAATTCAAAAATCTCTAACGAGAGGACTTTTCCTGTGGAATTAGATTCCATAGACATTTGAATACCGCATCGAACATTTCGGTAATGGCCTGTGAATCAATGATCATGGAATACACCTCGCCGTCCTTATGTGAAATGAGTGCAGTCTTCCGCCCATATATCATAAGCGTTCCCTCGAACGAAAAATCCTGCGTAAGATAGCGAGTCTCGCGGTGGCTATCGCTCATATACTCAGGAGGGCCTTTTCTTGAAACGAAATTCGGCACAAGAATCTTACTCGAGAGATTGAGTCGGCGCTTGTTTTCCATATACTTAGGAAATTGCCTCGGCATGTATTCAAGAAGTTTCGGATGAGATATCGTGTGGTATTCCTTGATGCCGTGCTTGCGTGGATTATTATAGGCATCATCAAAGACAATCTTCACGCCGCGAGCGCCCGTAAATGTCTGCACTGACGGCCGAAAAGCAGCGTCCTTCGAAAGTGCCTGGAGCGTCGGAAGAATCGATTGAAGTAGATCCTTTTTTTCCTCAAGATCTCTTGAAAGCCGTACGGGATCAGCCGTCAGGTAATGGAGCACATTATTCTTCTTGTAAGATGAGACGAGTTTCTTATTTTCCAATTCCTCGAGAATGAGATACGTGGTGGAGCGGGGCATGCCCACTCCTTGTGCAATAGAAAATACCGTCTGTTCAGACCCTTTTGGCTGCTTCAGAAGATGCGCATAGAGTTCCGCCTGTTTCGGCTCAAGTCCGATATCTGAAAGTGATTGTACTATGTTCATTGATACTGCCAGTATTATTGACAACAATAGTATACATAAATAGCCTTTATTTACAAGCTATTAATCCTATTCATATTTTTTATGTCATTTTTAATGGCTTTAAAGTTTACATTGGGTACAATAAGCAAATTCATAAATCAAGTTATACTACATATCATGAACAAAAAAATCTTAGGCGCTGCTGCTCTCATTATCCTTATCATTCTTGGAGTATGGGCAAGCAAACATACATCCGCAGGAAAGCAGGCTCTCAATATCGGCGTCATAAGCACCCTGACTGGGCAAGCATCGTATATTGGAGAATCAACCATGAAAGGTGCTGAGCTAGGAAAAATAAAAGCACTGAATGAACATCCGAATCTGCCGGTCAATCTTTTTCATGAGGATAGCCTCTTCACTCCGAAGGGCGGCATCGATGCATACAACAAGCTCCGCCAGACAAAGAACATCAGTGCAGTGATAAGCATGGCAAGCAATGTAAGCGTCGCCATAGAGCCTCTCGCAATAAAAGCCGGCGTGCTTGATATTGCAGTTTCGACACTTGCGACGGCATTCAGTACTCCGAACGACCTTACTTTTCGAATCACTTCCAAAGCGAACACGGAAGCGGCTCCTGCAATCGAATATTTGAAAAGCCATGGCAAGAAAAAGCTCGGCATCATGTATATGAACAATGAGATCGGAGTAAGTCTTCGTGATGCGCTAAAGAAATCAGCCGAGGGCAGCGGGATAAGCGTAGTTGCTGAGGAAGGCTTTCCTGCAGACAGCAAGGAATTCAATACGATTCTTTTGAAAATGAAGCAAGCTGGAGTAGATAGCATATATCTTGCGTCACTTGCGTCTCATTCAAGCGTCATTCTTGCAGAAGCAGCAAATCTGAAGATACAGCCAGTATTCGTGAGCTATCGCGGAGCAGAAGACCCAGCTCTAGTCAAAGAAGGTACAGCGAAGCTTGCGGAAAACCTCGTATACACCAATGCTTACGATTCTAACGCTACAGATTCCATAAACGCTAGCTTTGTAAAAGCATACCAAGAAAAGTATCACGAACTTCCGAATGGCTATGCGGCTGAAGCGTATGAAGCAGTACGTCTCATCGCAGATGCGTACGCCAAGTGTGGCAGTGTTATCCAAGAGGATAGTATGCCTAACATAAAAGCTACTGACTGCACGAAAAGCTTCCTATCGTCAATCAGACTCCGCGAGTCGCTTTTCGGACCCCTTTCATTCGATAAGAATGGGGACGTGAGCTATGCTTTCTTCATGAAGACAGTACGGGATGGAAAGTTCGTACGGCTAGAGAAGTAACACAAATGAGGTATAATTACCTCATGAAGAAAGAAACCCTCCTCACCCTCACCGACATCCACGTCCATTACGGCGGAGTGAAGGCTCTTGATGGCGCCTCAGTGTCGATAGACGAGGGGGAAGTCGTCGCGCTCATGGGACCGAACGGTGCAGGAAAATCCACGATCCTCAAGGCTATTTTCGGCCTCGCTCCGATCGAGTCAGGCACGGTAGCCTGGGAAGCTCAAGCTTTCAAGCCGGTCTCGCATGAAGTCGTCCACCGCGGAATCTCATTCGTCCCGCAAGGCCGACGCGTATTCCGCCATCTCACCGTCGCAGAGAATCTCGAGATCGGCGGATGGGCCATCAGTAGCGCGAAAGAGCGCAAAGAGCGCATTGAGAATGTGCTCGAATTATTTCCGGCATTGCGAGCGAAATTGAAGGCGAAATCAGGCAGCCTCTCCGGCGGACAGCAGCAGATGCTCGCCATAGCCCGAGGCCTCATGACCGATCCGAAGGTATTGCTGCTCGATGAGCCATCGCTCGGACTCGCACCCAAGATCGTGAAGGAAGTCTTCGCGAAGATCAAAGAGATCAACGAACGGCGCCGAACAGCAGTCGTCGTGGTAGAACACAATCTCGCATCGCTCCTCGAGATCACGCATCGCGCATACGTCCTCGACAAAGGCCGCGTCGTCGCCCAAGGCGAACCGAAGCAGCTCCTCGCTACCGGCATTCTCGAGAAGGTATTCCTCGGCAAGCTTTAGGATAAAATCAAAATAAACTTTTAGTATTCCTTCATATCTTCTTGAAGGGAATTTCATCGCGCTTTGATACGCTGATCTCATATCAGCTAACGCAATACGCATGAGCCAGCAACATCAGCAATATCAAACGCCTTTCGCTACAAGGACCGAAGTCAAGGAAATCATAGACACCGCGATCAATGATCTCGCGATTCTCGTGAACGATCAGTTCGTCCGAGTCGATTCTTCGATCGATAAAGTATGTTCAAGAATAGACAAGCTCGAGCTGAGATTCAATCAGCTTGAATTAAGGATAGATAAGCTCGAAACAGCAATGAATATCGGCTTCTTGAAAATCATGGCGCGACTCGACGCCATGCAGCCGCTCCATAATTTCGAAGAAGAGTCGAAGGAATCAGCGAGCTCGGATGAAGCAGATGAGCTCGCTGAATTTGAGGATTTCAGAAGAGAGAGGGCAGGAGCCTAGAGCTCGCGAATCACGAAGCCAGCATCGCTGTCCTGAACAGAATAGCCGCGCTCTTCGATCTCAGCGCGAAGCGCATCCGCTTTCGCCCAATCCTTCGCTTTGCGAGCCTCGTCGCGAGCTTCAGCAAGAACTTGAATTTCAATCGGAACGTCCGCAGGAGCGAGGATGCCTGAATCCTGATCTACATGCAAAAGCGCATCGAAGCCAAGTCCGAATACGCGGTCGAAATCAAGGAGAGTAGCTCGCTTGTCCGCGTCTGAAACCTTCTTGTCCTTCGCAAGCTCCCAGACAAGCGCGATAGCCTTCGGCATGTCGAAATCATCGCTAATAAAAGCCGAGAATTTGTCAGCATATGTCGCATCAGCAGCACCGCCTTCAGGCCAGCTGACGTATGCTTCTGCAAGGCGAATAAACGCATGCTGGGCGGCTTTGACCGCATCAGCAGTGAAGTTCACTTGCGTATGATAATGGGAGGTGAGCAGCCAATATCTGAAACTGAGCGGCGAGATGGTTTCAGCTTCAAGATCTGCGATCTTTATGAAATTGCCCTTGGACTTCGACATCTTCGCATCGTTCACATTCATGAAAGCGCCATGAATCCAGTAATTCACGAATCGCTTGCCGGTAGCCGCTTCAGACTGGGCGATCTCATTCGTATGATGCGGGAAAATGAGGTCAGTAGCGCCAGTATGGATGTCGATCGTATCGCCAAGCGCGCGAGTCGCCATCGCGGAACACTCGATATGCCATCCAGGGCGGCCTTTTCCGAACGGTGCATCCCAGGAAACGATTTTTTCGCCATCACGATCGGCATCCGATTCGAATTTCCAGAGCGCGAAGTCCCGAGGATTCTCCTTCTCGTACTCATCGTTCGAAATCCGCTCCCTGAGCATGTCGTTTGCGGTAGCGCTGATCTTATCGAGACGCGCAAGAGCGCCGTATTCTGCTGATTTTCCGATGCTGAAATAGATGCCGTCCTTCGATGGATAGGCGAAGCCTTTCTCGAGAAGCGTGCTGATCATTTCGATCATGTCTTTGACATGATCGGTAGCTCGAAGAACCCTGTGCGGCATGAGGATGTTCAGCGATTCCATATCCTCGAAATAAAGCGCTTCATACCGCCGGGTAAGCTCGAGAAGCGATGTTTTCTCTTCGCGGCTTCTGCGGATAGTCTTGTCATCGACGTCAGTGATATTCGTAACTTGCGTCACGAAATAACCCCGATATTCGAACGTCCGACGGATAATATCGCCCATGATGAATGTCCGAAAATTGCCGATATGCCCGGTATCATAGACCGTCAGTCCGCACTGGTACATGCTGACGCGGCCTTTGACGAGGGGCTTGAAGACCTCTTTTTTCCCGCTGAGCGTATTGTGTATCAGAATATCCATGCGTATGTTGTATTGCCTTGAGCCTATCATGAGCTGCGGCGTCCGGCTAGGCCGGCCGAAACATCAGAGCCATTTCTTCCATCGGAAGAATCCGAACATGCAGAGCGTCAGGACGAGCATGACTCCGACGATGATCTCGAAGTCATAGGGCAGGCCGACGATCGGCGCATGACTCGTATTCATCGAGAAGACATCGGTGATGAGCGAGAGCGGGAATGTGACGAAAGCCATGAGCGTGAGGTTTTTCATCGTCTCATTCTGCTTCGTCGTGAGGAGGAGGTTGTTCGTCTCGCGGAGTTCGCGGAGAAGCTCATGGAGGTTCTTGCTCTGCTCCGAGACTTTCTTGTAGTCGGCAGTGATGTCGTCAGTATAGTAGCGGAATGTCGGGCTGAAGAATTTCTCCATGGCGAGACCGACGAGTTCGATCGCTTCCGCGTGCGTCCTGAGGATCTGCTGCGCATCGATGAGCTCCCGGCCGATATTCGAGAGGACGACGACCATGCGGCGTTCCTGTCCTTCGAAGATCCTCGTTTCAGCATGGCTCATATCATCGCGGATATTGCTCAGATCGCGACCGACGTGCGCATACAGCTTCTTTATCATGTAGTAGAAAATGAAGCCGGCATGCTCGCCGATGCCTTTCTTATCGAGGATCGAATTCGTCTCGAAGATGCGGGAGAAATTATGGAGCGGCTCGACTGTATCGTATTTTGTAGTGATGATGAAATCCTTGCCGACGACGAAGTCGACTTCTTTCTTCATGATGACGCCTTTGTGGCCCTGCTTCGTGCGAGAGGGAATATCGAGGTTGAGATATACGCAGTTCTTATGGAGTTCGACCCGAGGTTCCGATATCGGTGAGATGAGCTCGTCGCCGATCGTCGGATGGAGATCATATTTCCGAACGAGCTCGCCGATCTCGTCGCGCGTCGGGGATTCGACATCGACCCAGGTCAGGCCATTGTACGTATATGTGTTTACCATGCGATAAGTATACTATATGAAGCGGATATTTGTCAGAGCGCCGGTAATTTGAGATAATGCAGAGTACGCAAAACTAATACAATATGCAAGAAAATACAAAAGCAAACGGAAAAAAAATAGAAATCTGGGCAGTCGTCATAATAGTCATCGGCATAGCCTTCGGAATCGGCTATTATAGCGGAAACCATTCAGGCGGTCCTGCGATCGCGCATCCCGCAGCAGAGAAAGGCGGAGTCGTGACCGACGAGCAATTCGACACCTTCTGGAAAGTCTGGAAGCTGCTCGACGACAAATACGTGACTGCAGCAAGCAGCACTTCTCAAGACAAGATCTGGGGAGCGATAAAAGGCCTCGCAGCATCAGAAGGCGATCCATACACGGTATTCTTTCCTCCCGAAGACAATACGCTCTTCAAGGAAGAGATCAGCGGCAACTTCCAAGGCGTCGGCATGGAAATCGGATTGAAGGACAACACGATCACGGTCGTGGCACCGATCAAGAACAGCCCGGCTGAGCGAGCAGGCGTCAAGTCTGGCGACAAGGTCGTCAAGATCAATGATACGCCGACCATTGATTTCAGCGTAGAAAAAGCCGTAAAGATGATCCGTGGTGCAAAAGGCACCATCGTCAAATTAACGATCGTGCGCGACGGAGTCGCAGGCGTGATCGAGAAATCCATCGCCCGAGACATCATCGACGTTCCGACCATCGACACAGAAACGAAAGACGGCGTATTCATCATACGGCTCTACAGCTTCACCGCTCAGTCTGCGAATCTCTTCCGGGGAGCTCTGCGCGAGTTCGTCAGTTCAGGCAACAACAAGCTTGTTCTCGACCTCCGAGGCAATCCTGGCGGCTATCTTGATGCAGCCTGGGATATGGCAAGCTGGTTCCTTCCTGCAGGAAAGGTAGTCGTGACCGAGGATTTCGGAGGGAAACAAGATCCGAATGTCTTCCGAAGCAAAGGCTACAATATCTTCAACAGCAATCTTCATATGGCCATCCTCGTCAATGAAGGATCCGCTTCAGCAGCTGAAATTCTCGCTGGCGCGCTCCATGAGCACGGCATAGCGAAGCTTGTCGGCACAAAGACATTCGGAAAGGGTTCTGTCCAAGAACTCATCCCGGTCACGAGCAACACTTCTCTGAAGGTCACCATCGCCCGATGGCTTACGCCGCTCGGCCACAATCTCTCGCATGACGGACTCGTTCCTGATTTCGAGGTGAAGATCGATCCGAAGACCACCGCTGAGGAATTCAAGAAGAACGATCCGCAGCTCAAGAAGGCTATTGAAATTCTCACGAAATAACAGTAGGATTAGCCCCATACGGCCATATTAATTCACACGCATAACCCACAAACCCATGAAAGTCATTTTCCTCAAAGACGTCCCGAAAGTAGGGAAGAAGTACGAAGTGAAGAACATCGCTGACGGATATGCCCTCAACCTCCTCCTTCCGAAAGGCCTTGCGGTCGCAGCCACTCCCGAAGTCACCAAGCGCATCGAGCTCGAAAAGGCCCGCGCTATCGGCGAACAGAAGGTTCATGAGGAGCTTCTCGCGAAGAATCTCAGCGAACTCGACGGCAAGATGATCACTATGTCCGAACGAGCCAACGAAAAAGGCCACCTCTTCGCCGGCATCCACAAGGATGAGCTCATTCCGGTCATCCAGGAGCAGACACGCATCCAGATCTCTGCGGAACACATCGTCCTCGAAAAGCCGATCAAGGAAACTGGCGAATACACCATCCAGATCAAGGTAGGTGAAAAGAGCGCGAAATTCAAGCTCGTCGTTAAAGCGGCATAACACTGAATATCAGCCAAACGCCACAGAAAAACCGCCCGATGGGCGGTTTTTCCTTAGATGTGGCTTTTATATAACAGAGGCTGACTGGAAGCAGGAGATTGCGAAGATATTACTTCGCTGAAACTGCAGGAACGACGTGGACGATCTTCTTTCGCTTCATCGTGTTGTCGAAATGCATCTTTCGCTTCGTGCTGAACTGGACGATGCCGTCCTTGAGCGCAAAAAGGGTGTGATCCTTGCCCATGCCGATATTTCGGCCTGGAACGACGTCAGTACCGCGCTGTCGCACGATGATAGACCCGATCTGAGCCATTTCGCCGTGGTTTACTTTGACTCCGAGATATTGTGGTCCGGAATCGCGACCGTTTTTTGTTGAACCGCCTGCTTTTTTGGTTGCCATAGTGGAAACAGTATAGCAGAGGACCCGGAAAAAGCAATACCTATGCCGATTTCCGGAAGATTCCTGAAGGGAATAGGAGCTGCTTGAAGTAGATCGAAATATATGGTCAAGAAACCCTTATTTTACAACGTATAATCAGCCTTTCAGCCAAAAACACCCTTGACATCAGTTTTCAAAAGTGCTAGTATATCTTGTATTGAGATACGGGCTTGCCTGTATCTTTTTAAATTATATGCTTGAACTCATAACCGGCATGTCGATGCTCGCTTCGACGGTAGCGCTGAATTCCAGCGTGACCGGCACAGTGACCTCGACAGCCATGGCAGCGACGACAACATCGGCAACAACGACAGCAATCATCCAGACTATAGACGCAAATTCGCCGGTTGGCCGCAGCCTCTCATATCGCCAGAAAGTCCAGGAATACTTCAAGAACGAGCCGATCCTCATCGAAGTCGCTCGATGCGAATCAGAGTTCCGCCAGTTCAAGAAGGACGGCACCGTCATCCGCGGCATCGTCAATAACCAGGACGTCGGGATCATGCAGATCAACGAGAAATACCACCTTGCGGCTTCGAAAGCCCTCGGATACGATATCTACAGCGTCGAAGGCAATCTTGCCTACGCTCGATATATCTACGAAGAACAGGGAGCAGCGCCGTGGGTTTCATCATCTCCATGCTGGTCGAAGGCAGAGCCGCTTGCAGTGAGATAAGCGAGAGCTATAACTTAAAGTCTCAGAAAACCGCTTTCCGAAAGGGAGGCGGTTTTCTAATTGCGTAATATCGAATGCTGAATCTGCGGCTGCGGACATATAGCACTCCAAAAAACCACAATGCAGGAAATCGTATGAATAAAAAGAACCTGAAACCAGTTCATGATAGTCGCAAAAACAAAGTCTGCAAGAAAATTGTGCGAGAGATCAGGCGAATGCTGAATTCGTATCCTCATGGGAATGAAAGATATCGCTTAGGTGAACCGCTCAGAGATTCCAGAAACATCTGGACGGTAGTGATCCGATCACCGCAAGTGGACACCGGCATCGGACTTGCTCAATTGAGCACCTACGGCAAAGGCCGCATCATTCGGATTCCGACCGATGATGAATTGTCCAGAGAAATAAGCAATGACCTCCACATAATGCTTGGCGTTAAGTAGCAAGAAAGCCGAGTTGAAGGGGAGGACGAGCGCATCAGCAATGATGCGCTTTTTTTGCTGGGGCAGCCTGGCGCAATATATTAGTCGTGTCGTACAATATATCTTTTACGACATCATAATAGAATGAATACGGCTGTATATATAGAATGCCATTCATTTCTGCATTGTCGCCAATGCTATGAGTTCTCAATTACCCTCCTTACTCATGGCGAAAACTTAGCCTGGTAAAGGCTGCGGGCAAGGATGCACTATAACCGACGTGCATCTGCAGCGGCGAGCAATGATGATCGAAAAGAATTATGGCAGACAAGGGAACTCCGTCTTCCCTTTCATTGGCTGGCAGCAAAAAACGCATCAGCTAGTGATGCGTTTTTCTAGATTGATCGCTGAGCCGCTATGCTTATCCCTATATCGTATATCCTACGACGTACAGACTTGACCTTGTGTTCACGCCTCCGTTAGTGATGGTTCGCGCGACCTGATACCAGATCTTTGTCGAACCGTCCAAAGAGACGACAGTTGTGCCAGAGACTCCCGATCCGAATCCTGTGATCGCGTAGCCGCTGCCGCCGTTATTGATTGACATATTCGCGTTGGTTACGGTTTTGGTATTCGTATCAGTGTAGCCCTTTGCGTACATAGCGTAATTGAGCGTAGCCTGAACGCCGTTGTTCTGATTGACCGTCGCAGACAGGAATGCTTTGAGCATGACTGTCTTTGCTCCCGCAGGAACCAGATTCAAGCCAGCAGGTCCGAGATCGACAGATACCCACGAGTTCGCAGTCGTTATGCCGTTAACGACGATGAGATCTCCGTCAGTAGCGACGAAGGTCGATCCTGAAGAAGTAGCTGTGGATGTCGCTGCTGGAGTCTGCCATGATGCATTTCCGCTCGAATCAAGCGCGGTGAGGACCTTGCCTGCTGCAGGAGTACCGGTAGCTATGCGCATCGTGCCGTGGAAGATGGATGTTCCATAGGTTTCGAATCCTATCGGGAATTGGCTTGTCGTGCTTGCGTTGATAGTCAGCGGACCATCCTTCGATTGCAAAGCGCCTGCGACATTGATCGGGGCTGGAGCGTTGCAGGATGCAGGAGACCCGCAAGGTCCTGTCCAAGCGAACAGATACTGAGCGCCGATCGAGAGCACGAGAACGAGTATGAGAGTCTTCGCTGCATCTATTATATTGATTTTCTTCATTGAGAATGATTAAAAATTGCTAATGATTATGCCATCTATTATGGTCGGCTATTATCCCTGAACGCCTTCACCGAAGCAGCTTTGCTCGCAGCTTCCTCCTTCGACAAAGGCTGCGGCTGCTGCTGCATGAAGACGCCCGTTGATAGGGTTTTTTGAGCAGATTCCTCCGGCGTCAGCGCCGAAGGCGTCATTTCCTGCGAAGTAGAAGTAGCCTGTCCTTCGCGCGATCCGGGCTTCGGACCGAGCTGCGCGATGATCGCATACAGGCAGATGAGAATGATGATGATCAGGGCTATATGGAGAAATTTCTTCGAATCTATTTTTTTCATGGATTTTTTAAACTATTGATAATCAAATTGCATTGCTGCGCGGTATTGGCGGCATCATCGGCGGCGGCGTATTCAGAGGCTGACGGCTATTCAGATGCTGCAGGTTTCCGATCGCAGGACCCCAGATGTATGTCAGGAAGAAACTCCAAACCTTCATCACCGGCTTCTCGAGATAAGCGTGCCAGACGTTGAGGACGAATCCTTTCACATAGCTGAAGTTGCTCTGCGTATT
>JAQBRD010000005.1 GCA_028286665.1 Candidatus Tayloriibacteriota bacterium | reverse complement strand
CGATCAACCGTGCCAGCAAAGAAAGCAGAATTCCGAGCAGAATGATCGTAGCGCCGCTCATTGTCGAGCAATTGCGGCTTTTTCATAGTGAACGCGAGGTCTTCAAGACTATTTTTGGTCCACTGAGGATACTCGGCAATCAATCTCAATTTTCGTGGGGCGTCATGGGAATAAAGCAGGATACGGCCAGAAATATAGAGAAAAACCTGATTGATCGCACATCTCCATGGTATATCGGAGCTGAATATAGCCATATATTGGATTATCAAGCCACATCTACTGAAAACAGCCGTGATTCTGAGCGTTTTGCCCGGCTTACAGACGAAAATGACCGATACTACTCATATTTGTATGGTGCCCTATATATGAAGGAAATAATGGCTCAATGGAGCCGTGCCGGTATTACGATCGATCAAAAGACTCAGAAAACGCCTGAAAACATAGGGATTATCGCGACTCTCTATAATATCGGCTTCAATAACTCAAAACCGCATGAGAATCCGCAAATAGGAGGAGCAGAAATTGAAATACGCGGCCATACGTATAGCTTCGGAGGTCTAGCTCAGGATTTTTATGATTCCAATGAGCTGATCGATGCATTCCCTCGATAAATAAAAAACCTCCCACTGACCATGGGAGGTTTTTTATTCTGCAGAATGCTTATTGATTCTGCTGAAGCATTGGAGGGCGAGGCATTCCGATGCCACTTCCCTGCTGACCATCTCGTCTCGGAGGAAGCATGCCAGGCTTGAAAGCATTGGATGAGGTTCCGAAAGGCTGTCGATTGCCTATGAACTGACCGGCATCCGATGCGCCGCCTGATTTCCTATCCGACATCATTTCTGGGATGCAGACATAGCCTGCAGGGCATCCTTCGACATGAACTATCGGGAGGCAATGATATCCTTCAGGACATCCGGCCGGACGACCCGGCTGCTGAGGCCGCTTCGCTGATGATGATGCGGAATCGAAATCCTCAAAACCTCTCTGGCCCATAGGACGGCTCGATGAGGCTGATCGCTGCGGCGGCTGCGCATGCGGATGCGGAAGAATGCGCTGCTGTATCGTCGTCGATGCATCAGCGTTTGAATTGATGATGACGTCGAAGCCTCCGGCCATCGCGTCCTGAACTGACGGGAGCGAATAGGCTCCGAATGCGAGTACGGCGATCATGACGAGATGCGGAAGGTGATTTGTATGCGTCTGTGGTTTCATAAAGAACAATATATTTATCAAACTTGATAATAACGGAGAAAGACAGATCCTTGCGGATCTGCCTTTGGGTAGTGCCCGCATATCATAGCATGGATATGATTCCCGCGAGCGAGGTTATCCACATAAGAAAAAACCCGCAGTATGGCGGGTTTTTTCTTTCTCTGTTTATTTATTTTCGCTTCTCGATGATTTCCATTTCGACGTTCTTCGGAACCACTTCGTAATGATCGAATTCCATCGTCGAGCTGCCCTGACCTGACGTCATCGAGCGGAGCTGCGTCGTGTATCCGAACATTTCTGAAAGAGGAACCTTCGCGTGGAGAACCTTGACCATGCCTCGCTCGGTCATCTCTTCGATGGTACCTCGCTTCGATGAGATCGATCCAGTGACGTCTCCCATGAACTTCTCCGGGAAGAGCACTTCGATCTTCATGATAGGCTCAAGGATAACAGGTTTTGCGCGCTTCGCTGCATCCTGGAATGCCTGAGAACCTGCGATCTTGTAGGCGATTTCGGATGAGTCGACATCGTGATATGAACCGAATGTGAGTTCGCAAGAGACATTCACCATTCGGAAGCCTGCGACGATACCGCGGTCCATAGCTTCGTGCACGCCCTTCTCGACAGCTGGAATGAATTCTCCCGGGATGACTCCTCCCTTGATCGAGTTGATGAATTCGAAGTCATCGTATCGGCTGACATTCTTCTTCACCTTTTCGCCCTCGACAAGCGGCTGCATCGGTCGGAGCGTGAGAACTACGTGACCGTACTGACCCTTACCTCCGGTCTGCTTCACGTACTTGTGTTCAGCTTCTGCTTCAGCAAGGATCGTCTCTCGGTATGCTACCTGCGGCTTGCCGACATTGGCTTCGACGCCGAATTCTCGCTTCATTCGGTCGACCATGATTTCGAGATGGAGTTCTCCCATACCTGCGATGATGGTCTCGCCAGTCTCGCTATTCGCACTGACCTTGAATGTAGGATCCTCATTGCCGAGCTTTCGAAGCGCTTGACCCATCTTTTCCTGATCAGCCTTTGTCTTCGGCTCGATGCGGAGCGAGATAACAGGGTCGACGAATTTGATTTCTTCGAGGATGATTGGATTATTCTCATCGCAGAATGTGTGCGAGGTAAGTGCTTCCTTGAGACCGACGGCAGCTGCGATTTCTCCAGCGAAGACTTTCTTCACTTCTTCTCGGTCATTTGCCTGAAGTCGCACGATTCGTCCGAGTCGCTCCTTCTTTCCTGTCGTCGAGTTATAGATATATGTGCCTGATTCGATCGAACCTGAATAGACTCGGAAGAATGTGAGCTGTCCGACGAACGGGTCGTTCTGGAGCTTGAATGCAAGCGCAGTGAACGGTTCGCTGTCTGAAGCGTGTCGGAGGATCTCTTCGCCGGTGTTCGGGTTGATTCCCTTCACTGGAGGAAGGTCAAGCGGAGACGGGAGGTAATCGACGACTGCATCGAGGACGAGCTGCACGCCGACGTTCTTGAGGGCTGATCCAGTGAATACGGGGAAGATCTTGTTGGCGATGACGGCCTTTCGAATGACCTTCTTCAGATCTGGGATAGAAATTTCCTTTCCATCGAGGAACTGCTGCATCGTGACGTCATCGTGTTCGACGACTCGCTCGACGAGCTCTGCTCGATATTTCTTCGCTTCTTCGAGCATGTCTGCGGGAATTTCGCTTTCGATGACATTGATGCCCTTTTCTCCGTCGAAGGTGTATGCCTTCATCGTGAGAAGGTCGACGACGCCGTTATGGTCGCCTTCGAGGCCGATCGGGAGCTGGAATCGAACCGCGTTCTTGTTGAGCCGTGCGAGGATAGATGCGTATGATCGCTCGAATGACGCACCCATTCGGTCCATCTTGTTGATGAAGCAGAGTCGGGGAACATTCGATTCGTCAGCATATCGCCAGTTGGTCTCTGATTGAGGCTCGACTCCGGCAACGCCGTCGAAAACGACGACTGCGCCGTCGAGCACGCGGAGAGATCGCTTCACTTCCACAGTGAAGTCGATGTGCCCTGGAGTGTCGATGACATTGAATCGGACCTTCTGAGATACGTCAGGCTTGCCCTCTGCATCCTTGAGATTTCGAGTATAGGTAGGGTTCCAGAAGCATGTGATCGCAGCGGCTGTGATCGTGATGCCTCGTTCTCGCTCCTGTTCCATCCAGTCGGTAGTCGTTTCTCCGTCGTGAACCTCGCCGATCTTGTGGATCTCGCCGGTGTAAAAGAGGATTCGTTCCGATGTAGTGGTCTTTCCTGCATCGATGTGGGCAATAATACCGAAATTACGTACTCGTTCTAGTGGATAGTCGCGATTCATATAATAAATATACTGTTAATAAGTAGCGGTGATTGTAGTATCTTTTTGAGCAAAAGTCCAGTTTTTGCGCCATTTTACTGGAAACAATTGAGCCTGCACGATTTTGCGCCGTGCAGGCTCCCTATTTCATTCTCATCGTCAGTATTTCCTTCCGAATTCCCTGCCTTCCACCTGAAGTTCGATCCGATGGCGCAGCCGATCGATATGACCAGGCAAGACGTCAAACATGAGGAATTCTGTGAAGATCCGCATGAACGGATCCCAGCCGATCATCAGCCGAGAAGGCTGATGGAGCCTGCCAATGATGCCTGAACCTCGATCGAGCCGAATCATCATGCTCGGTCCGGTCGTTATCTTTATCCTTGCGACGACCGGAATGCCGATCTCGCGGAGGTAATCTCCCCACATGCGGTTGTCTTCAGTCCATTTATCGCCGCGGGAAAGGATGACACCGTGCGTGGCATGAACACTGATGAGCTTGGTCAGATCATCGATCTTGCCCGGCACATCTGCGAACACGATGTTCGATTTCGACGCAATCGCTGAAATACTATCGACGACTTCAGCGGCAAGCCCGTTGCTCCACGGACGCTTAAGCGCATCCATGCGAGCTTTCGGTATCCTGCGATCAGCATCCTCATGCTCGCTCTCAGCAGTCACATTCAGCACGCTGTCAGCAACCGGAGTGGCGCCATCGAGCGTTCCAAGCGAGCACGACACATCAAGCGACGACCACTCTGGAGCAGAGCGCGATCCTACGGAAGCGATATTGTTCAACGTCTCTTTGGTCAAAGTCGCTGCAATAGTGCTTTTTCCGACGCCGGGATTTCCGACAAGCAGGACTGTGGTCTCGTCGCCGGAATACCGGAATATGCCGTCTTCTTCGATGACTTTAGTCGTATAGTTTACGACAACGCGCTTGAGATATTCGTCTTTTTCATCCGGATCTCTTTTGCTCACCGGCATAGGAACTACGCGACGGTCACTGAGGACTACATGCCTGAACGGGTTTTCTATGCCCGCAATGAGACGCTCCCCGACAGCGACAACATCGATATCTTCGCTGAGCAGCTGGCCGATGACGCAAGTCAGCTTGCTGAGCGCTTGAGAAGGATCCCGATGATACGAGAGCTTGCCGAGATATGAGAGCCACTTTTCCCAGGCATACGATTTCGTCCGGCCATGAAAGAAAAAGAAATTCTTCATCTTTCTCAGACGGAACTGATGACGATCCCGAGGAAGGCTCGCAATGATAGGATCGACGAGGACTTCGAGGTCTCGTTCGGAAACATTGAGATCGATGATGACCCCGATTTCTTCGAACGGATTGATTTCAGGCAAGAGCGACTTTCTATTCAAAGCCGTCCAGCGGAGATAATGCTTGCCGAGGAATAATTCCCCAGCGAACATCGCGATACTCAGGACATAATACGCAAAGGCCGCAGCGGGCGGAAGCGGGCGCGGCATGAGCACGATGCGCCAAGGTTTCTTGAGGATATTCATAATTCGAAAGGTTTCAAAGACCAGAGCTTCATCCATCGAAACATTCAGTCTATTTCAGTTTGCTTGCCAGATGGATTGGGTACATGCGAAATTTGGCACAGGGATCAATCTATGTCAATAGACCGATCGAATATGGTAGTATGATCGGATGAACAATCAATCCATCGTGCCTAAGGTTATTTTCGGACTCTATGTCCTCCTTTTCATCATTTGCGCTATCAGCCCATTCGCCCGTGACGTATGGTATGCAGAAAACCTCACGGTGCTCGCAGTAGTCATTCCGCTCGTTATCCTCTATCTCTTCGGCATCCGTTTTTCGAATACATCTTATATATTGATGGCGATCTTCATTTTCATGCATACGATCGGAGGCCATTACACATTCGAGAGAGTTCCATTCGACTACGTTTCGAAGACATTCGGCTTCGCCCGCAACAATTATGACCGGATCGCGCATTTCACCGTCGGCTTCTATGCATATCCGGCAGCTGAGTTCCTCATCAAGCGGAAATTGGTAGCCAGGAAGCTCGTCGGGTTCCTTTTCGGCCTTTTCATGATCATGGGCATCGCGGCAGCATATGAGATATTCGAATGGCAATATGCAGTCCATAGCGATCCTACGGCCGGAATTGCAGTCCTTGGCAGCCAAGGCGACATCTGGGATGCGCAGGAAGACATGCTCGCAGATACGCTTGGCGCTTTTACCGTCCTCGTGGTGGCTGGCTGCATAGTCCGTTTGAGGAAGACCCCCACAATCAAGGCTTAGAGCCATGATAAGACAATAAACCCCTGTCTATGTCCATAGACAGGGGTTCTTGGTCTAGTATAATGTGCGAGCATTTCGAAAGGGTACCGATTCAGGCGCCCTTTTATAATGCCCCAAAAACACATGAAACATAAAATCACCCTTCTCCTGAGTCTCGCAGCATTGCTTCTTGCCGGCTCGTATGCGGCACAAGCAGTATTCCCCCTCCCTCTTCCAGAAGCAGCTGCAGCAGATCGATCAGAAGCACGTGCTCTTGAGGCAGAAACCGCGGCAGCAAAGCAGCGGACAGTTCGACAAGAAGTCGAAACCCGACGCGAAGCTCCGAAAATCGCGGTGACAACAAACACTCAGACGCAGACAGCAGTATCAGCGAAAGCACCTCCAGCGAAAATCATCGAGACGAACGAAAGCAGCGGCAATGCCAACCCAGTACAAATCGTCATCCCAGCAGCCGGAGTCAACGCCCGCATTCTCAGCGTCGGCCTCACTTCGACCGGAAACATGGATACGGCGAAAGGATGGGAAAATGTCGGATGGTACAAGCTCGGCCCGATGCCAGGACAGGCAGGCAGCGCCGTGATAGCCGGACATTATGAAACAGGACCTAACGGAAACGGAACGTCTGTTCCCGGGGTCTTCGAAAAGCTCACATCAGTCAAGGTCGGCGACGATGTCTACACCATAGACGGGAATGGCAAGCGCCTCCGCTTCGTCGTGACCGACACTCGAGTAGTCGATAAGAATGCCGCCACCGATACCATCTTCACTTCAGAAGGACCTGCTCGGATAACCCTCATCACCTGTAATGGAACCTGGCTGCCGGCTCAGAAAACATTCAGCAATCGCCTTATCGTGACAGCAGTTCTTAATTAATCAGCATCGTAATATCTTTTGCCTCGATTCGTCTACAGTATTGTAAAGGTCGTATTATTAACATAAATACAATTTACAATGAAAAACAAAACCATATCAATGCTTATGGCAGCCCTACTGATCATCACGCTGGGCGCTGCACAGGCACACGCGCAAACTTCCAACTCAGGTAGCGGAACAACCGGCAACACGAGCGGAACGAGCAACACGGGAACCGGAGACGCAACCACGAACACATCAGGAACTGACTACACCACGAATTCGACAGGTAGCACTACGGGAACTGGCAGCATGAACACTGGCTCGTCTGGCACCACTGGAACTGGCAGTACCTCTATCGGAGGAACATCCGGAACTGGCGGAACATCTGGAACCAGCAGCACAAGCGGCACCGGCTCTACTGGCGGAACATCCGGCAGCGGAA
This sequence comes from Candidatus Tayloriibacteriota bacterium, assembly GCA_028286665.1. Lineage (GTDB taxonomy): Bacteria > Patescibacteriota > Minisyncoccia > Phycocordibacterales > PALSA-1337 > JAQBRD01. The sequence goes on along the minus strand of JAQBRD010000005.1, from coordinate 1,247 downwards.
CCACGAATAGCACTGCAACCCCGGGTTTGCCGAACACCGGAGCAGGAGGCACAGCCGCGATGAATATCGCGACGCTCCTTGCTACGGGAATTCTGGCAGGCGCAGGAGCAATGTACATCCGACGACGCTCGATCGCTTAACTGAGCGCGAAAAAGATGCCGGAAACGGCATCTTTTTGCTATCCTTCTACGAACATGACTCGAGCATACGACACAAAGACGATCGGTGCAGCGTTCGCGACATTGCTCATGGCGACGTTATTCGTCGTGACGCTCATTCACGCGACAGCCTTCGCTCCGGATCCTGACGAAAGCATGGATGATGCGAGCATCGGAACGACATCAGGCTCGAGCATTCCTGCAATGGCATCTAAGCAGCCAGCGCCCGAACAGATACCCGCCTCTAATCTGCCGATCGAAAAGCCATCGAGGCTCAGCATTCCCTCGCTCAACATCGATGCGAACGTGCAGCATGTCGGCATCGGCAAAAGCGGCAACATGGCAGTGCCGAATAATTTCACGGATGTCGGATGGTATCGATACGGGACGATTCCGGGGCAGCCCGGCAGCGCCGTCATGGACGGCCATGTCGATAATGGGCTGGCCTTGGCCGGAGTCTTCAAATACCTGCGCACGATCAAGAAAGGATCGGAAATATACGTGATCACTGAAAAAGGAAGCCGCATTCGCTTCCTCGTTACGGACATCGCGGCATATGATTATACGGACAAGTCCGTCGACAAAAAGGTATTCAGCGGCAGCGGCGGCTCGCTGCTCTATCTCATCACCTGCACGGGAGATTGGGTTCCCGGCAACAAGACCTATGACCATCGGCTTATCGTAACCGCACAGCTCGCTCAATAAAAAAGAAAATCGCCCTCTCGGGCGATTTCTTTTTTTGCTTGATTCTGAACCGTGACTACCAAGCGAAGTGCGCGAATGCCTTGTTGGCATCTGCCATCTTGTGGGTGTTCTCTCGCTTCTTGACCGCTTCTCCTTCGCCCTTCGATGCGGCGATGATCTCGTCGGCAAGCTTCATGTGGATCGGCTTTCCCTTCTTCGATCGGGCAGCTTCGATGATCCACTTCATTGAAAGCGCACGCTGTCGCTCTGGTCGAACCTCACGAGGAACCTGGTAGTTCGCACCACCGACTCGTCGTGATCGGACTTCCATAGCGGGAGTCGTGTTCTTGAGCGCGAGCTCGAAGACTTCGAGCGGAGTCTCTGTCTTTGCGACCTCCTTGATGG
>JAQBRD010000027.1 GCA_028286665.1 Candidatus Tayloriibacteriota bacterium | reverse complement strand
GTCGAGGTTAGAACGTGACGGCAAGAACCGATATAAATGCGGCTTGTGAATGCTATTCATGAAGGGAACAATGTTATCAAACAAGGCTCCACGAAATTGACCGATGTCCGACTAATGAGACGAAACGCATGGTCTTTCAAAAAATAGATGAATGGACGAGTATCGTCCTAAAAAATTGTAATTGTGAAAGCATGTTTCGTCAGCTGAAAAGCTGAACAGGGTTATTTCTCTTCGGAATAGGATTCGAGATCCTAGAAGAGCTACTACCCAAAACATTTTTTGAAAGAACTGTGCGTCCTTCCAAAAGTTTTTGGGAGAGACGCGGTGTTCGCAAATTCCTCGGATTTGTACGATCACTGGTTCGCTTGCTATTGTAGCAAGTGTAAGAGACATGTAAAGGACATAGACTGTGGATAACTTTTATTATTGAAAATAAAATGTCCTTTATAAAAGACAAGCGGCCCAGATTTAAAAAGTCAGATCAATAGGACAATGATCCGATCCGAAAATAGCGTTCATAATATTGGCTTTTTTGACTTTTTTCGCAATGCCCGGCGTGACGAAGAAATAATCGATTCTCCATCCGACATTTCTATCGCGCGCGAATGTTTTCATATCCCAGTATGTATATGCTTCGATTTTTTTCGGATTCTGCTCACGGTAAATATCGATATATCCGCAGGAAACAACCTGATCGATCCAAGCGCGTTCGACTGGAAGAAACCCCGTATTGTCTTCGTTTGCTTTCGGACGAGCGAGATCTATTTCGGTATGAGCCGTATTTACATCTCCGCAGAAAATGACCTCGTAGCCTTCTTTTTTATACTTGTTGATATATTCAAGGAAAGCATCGTAATAGCAAAGCTTGTAATCAAGCCGTTCTGGTCCGCCGCCGCCATTAGGGAAATAAATGTTGGCAAAAAGCAGCTTTGTCGGGGCGGTAGCATTGCCGATGAGAGCTTTGTCGAAGAAAAGCCCCAGAAATCGGCCTTCCTGGTCAAGTCGATCGACGCCGAGACCGTACTCAATCTTCGAGGGAAGACCTAATTTGGAGCCTTTCTTTAGATATACGGCCACGCCGCTGTAGCCCTTTTTCAGCTTTGAATGGTCGAAATACGCGAGATAGTTAGCCGGTGACCGAACGCCTTCCTCAAGCTGATCGGGGTGCGCCTTTGTTTCCTGCAGGCAGAAAATATCCGCGTCTTGCTGAAGAAGCCATTCGAAGCCGCCTTTTTTCACATTCGCCCGCAGGCCATTCACATTCCAAGAGATGATTTGCATGCAGAAACTATATCACGACTGAGCAGAGCTTTCTATTTCCTGCCTTTTCGATGGAACTTCTTGTGGATATTGCGCAATTCGCTGTCAGTAACATGGGTATAAATCTGCGTCGTTGAGATATTCGCATGGCCGAGCAGCATCTGAACGGAACGGAGATCGGCGCCATTGCGGAGAAGATCCGTCGCGAATGTATGCCGAATGACGTGCGGGGTAACCTTCTTCGATATGCCGGCTTTTATGCCGTACTGCTTGATAATCCGCTCAACAGAGCGGCTGGTGAGTCGAAGCGATTCGCGGCGGCCCTGAGCGAGCTTCGGCGACGAAGCAGAGGCAGTCTTCTTCGTCTGTCCGTCTTTCAAAGATTTGCCGAAAATCTGAACGAAAAGAGCGTCGTCCATGTCATCTCTCTTATCAAGGTAGTCTTTTACTGCTTTTTTTGCGTCTTCGGAAAGGAAGACGACGCGGACCTTTTCGCCTTTTCCGCGGACTGAAAATTCATCGAGCCTGAGATTGATGTCGCGGGGCAGGGAACAAAGCTCGGAAACGCGCAGACCTGTGGAAAAGAATAGCTCCAGAATGGCCTTATCCCTCAACCCTTTCAGCTCAGACGTATCGGGAGCTGCAAGAAGTCTCGAAAGATCATCGAGATCGATCAGAACGATGGAACGCTCAGGAACCATTGCAAGCTCGATGCGATCAGGGGGGAGAGATTCTATGCCGCGACGAGCGAGATATTTGAGGAAAGCCCGGAGGGCGATCAGATAATAATTCTGCGTGCGTTTCTTGATTGTCGTAGCTGACAAACCCTTAGTGCGCTTGGCTTCTTGACGATTGAGCCAAAGGCGATAGCTTCGGAGCAAGTCGTCAGTCAGATCCTTCGGATTCCGTATCTGGGCAAAATCAAGAAAACGCGAAATATAATGGTCATAATTGGCTACAGTGCTCAAACTGCGGCCTTTCTCGATCTCGACATACTGCAGGAATTCGGTTTTAAGGATCTCGAGAGGACTCGATCGGATCTTGCCTCCCATATTTCCGATATTGTGCGACATGCCAATAAGTATACGATGAATATGGTTGCATGGAAAATCAGCCTGAAACCACCTTCCCAACAGCTCTGCTTGCAAATAAAAGCCAAGCGTGCTACTATGTTTCCACCATGTTAACGGCAAAACAGAAAGCAAAAGTAATCAAGGAAGTCGCTATTCACGACAAGGACACAGGTTCTGCGGAAGCGCAGATCGCGATCCTTTCGAAGCGAATTGACGAACTTGCACTCCATCTCAAGAAGCACAAGAAAGACAACCACTCACGACGAGGTCTGCTCGCAATGGTTGCCGATCGACAGGCTCACATGAATTACCTCAAGAAGAAGCATCCGAAGCGCCACACAGCTGTCGCAAAGAAGCTCGATCTCAAGAAGTAACTCCGAGATACTCGAACCGCCGGAAGGCGGTTCGAGTGTTTTAATATCGCGTTCGCATGGGTACGCAATTTCATTTGAAAGCGTCATTTTATAAAGTCAGTTAGTTTTTAATATTGTATGTCAGTTATCAAACACACAGAACAGCGCGTCGGTATCTTTATCGATGCACAGAATCTCTATCACAGCGCAAAGAATCTCTATCACGCACGGGTCAATTTCGGCCAGATCGTGAAAGACGCTCTCGGAAGCCGATCGCTCATCCGAGCAGTCGCATATGTCATCACCACCGAAGCGGGGGATGAGAAGGCCTTCTTCGACGCCCTCACGAAAATGGGCATCGAGACGAAGACCAAGGATCTCCAGATCTTCTCGAGCGGAGCAAAGAAAGCCGACTGGGACGTCGGTCTTGCGATCGACGCAGTGAAGCTCGCTCCGAAGCTCGACGCGGTCATCCTCGTCACCGGCGACGGCGACTTCATTCCGCTCGTCGAATATCTCCAGATGCATTCGGGATGCCAGGTAGAAGTAGTTTCATTCGGAAAGTCGACATCGTCGAAGCTCCGAGAAGTAGTCGACGACTTCATCGATCTCGATGCGAATCCTCGCAAGTATCTTATCGGAGCGAATAGCGCAAGCCGAGGCGGAACGCGCGATGGCGCACGAGACGGAAACAGGCCGCGCGGCCGAGGACGACGACCGGCAGCGAATCCAGGGAACGCCCCGCATCAGGCAGCGCCTTCAGATTCAGCCAACAGCGCTCCGGATGTGGCGAACTCAGCTTCAGATCTCTCGCAAGAGTGGCTCTAAGCAGCAAGCAGCGAAAAAGCCCGGCTCCTTAAAAAGGAGCCGGGCTTTTTCATGCATCGATCTCTATTTTGATTCTGAAACGGTTACCGGCTTGCCGCCCTTGATGATCCTGATGACGGCTTTCGAATCGACGAGGCCGTCTTTGCCGACATTCAGATTGTTCCCGAGGGCTCCATTGAAGCCTTGTATTGAAGCGAATGCATTCCTGATTTCCGTGCGAGAAGGCTTCGTCTTTCCATCTCCGGCTGTTTCAACTGCTTGCACGATCATATTCACTGCATCGTACGCATTCGGAGCGCCGATTTTCGGTGAGACTCCGTATCGCTTTGTATAAAGATCATTGAACCAGCTCGTCGCGTCTGCTGCATTCACATACCAGAGGCCTTCGAAGAGCGAGAGATCATTCGAGAATTCGAATGTCTCGACGGATCCGACTGGCGCTTTGATGCCGGAAGCCCGCAGCTGTCGAGTGAGAATTTCTATCTCAGGCGATGAGGCCTGAAGCACGTAGAGCTCAGCGCCGAGATTCTTCACCTTATCGATATTCGTCCGGAAGTCGCGAGTACCGGTGAGAAACGTCTCGGTAGAGAGTATCTTGATATCCGTGCCGGCAGCTTTTTCCCTGATCGCATTCACGATCGCTGCTGCGCCAGGATTATCAGCCTGCGCGAAGAATACTATTTTCTTGATGCCGCGCGTATTGAGCTCGTTCACGAACGCGATCGCGTCCGACTTCGCCGGCGTGTAATGGACGAAGTTATAGCTTCCGTTCGCGACCTTCGGATCTGAAGCGAAATCATTCACATGGAGGATCTTCGATTGCTCTGCGATCGGGCTCACGACGTTCCCGACAGGAGATCCGAATGAGATTATGGCATCTGAATTGTCGACACTGATGAGCTTGCTCGCGGCAGTTGCTCCGATCGCGGGCTTGAACTGATCGTCTTCGAATACGAATTCGTATGAATACTTCAGATTTCTGCTCTTGAGCTGCTCGGAAGCGAGGACGATCGCGTTCTTATTCGCTTCGCCGAGGCTTGCGACATCGCCCGTGAGGGGAAGCGTTACGCCGATCTTTATGGTCGGCTTTGCTGAAGCTGTTTCAGCTGGAGAATTCGAATCCTTGGAGAAAACAGCAAATGCGAGGACAAAGACGACAACCGCAATTCCGACAATGATTTTTATGTATTTATTCATATTTGATGTGATAATGTATATTCTTATGAAAGAATAATAGCATACTGTCAATCTTTGTGTAACATATATTTCAATATATCCGGTATATATCCTTATTTAGCAATGATTTTTAAGAATTCATATCTTTTGTGCGTTCATATTAACAGAATTAATTGAAAATGGTATGATGAATGAGTGGAAATACAGAACAACAAACTCGTGGAGAAGCTTCAGAAAAGCGGTTTTACCGACAAGGAATCAAAGGTGTATGTAGCCGTTCTCGAACTTGGCGGCGCTTTTCCTTCCAGAATTGCTGAATATACGAGCCTTAACAGGACGACGGTATACCATACCCTCCTCAATCTTTCAGTCCGAGGAATCGTCAACGAGATCGAAAAGAAAAATAAGCTTTTCTATCAGGCTGAGCGGCCTGGGAAGGTGATCGGCTTCGCCCAAGATCAGATAAGAATGGCTGAAGATAAGCTCAATACGATGAAGTCGATACTTCCAGACATTGAAGGATTGTACGGGGCATTCGGAATACGCCCGAAAATCACGTATTACGAAGGCCTCGATGAAATCCTCGGCTTATATCGTGAGCATATACGCTTTACAGAACCCTATGAAATGCTCGCGATGTCCAATGCTGACAAGCTCCGAGAATTCTTTCCAAGCGATTTCTTCGATATGTATGTAAAAACGAAAGAGAAGATCGGCATCACGACTCGAGGAATACTTCCCGACACTGCTGAAAATCGCACATTCAATGCAAATCGTTACGAAGGAATACGGGCAGAAGTGGTGCCTTCGATGCGTTTTTTCAATTACGAGCAGTTTCCTTCGGCAGAAATCACCCTGTACGGAAAGAACCGAGTATCCATAGTGAATTTCGATAAAAAAGCGCTTATGGGAACGATCATCGAGGATGATGCCATCTATAGCATGATGAAAGCCTTATTCGAGATGTCATGGAATTCTGCATTGGCAAAAGAGTAGTATAATAGAAACATATGGATCCCAACGAATTCGAAAAAAGATTTACAGGAAACCTCAATTCTCAGCAAGGACAAGCTGCGAATCCTCAGCCGCAGGCCGTTCCGTCGGCTCCGCACATATCCGGAACATCTTCCATCCCTCCTTCGCATCAGCCAGCGGCAGTCTCTTCGCCTCCAAAGAAACCTGAAATGGTGATGCGCACGTTCCAGATGGACTCGGCGAAAGCGCTCGAGGAAAAACATGATCCGACGGCAAAGAAAGCAGCCTCCATGACTGTTCCTCCGAAACCGAATCCGGTCGCATCCATGCGGCCGACAACGAGCGTTCCGAGAAATCCCTCTATCCCATCGACGCCCGCTCCGGCTGCTCCGACATCATCATTTCCAAAGATATTTTCGATGTCGTCTCTTCGCTCAGAAAAGCCTGCCCCGATTCAGCAGAACGCGGGTCTGAAAGATGGAGTGCCGGCAGCTGCGGGAACTCCGGCACAATCGGCGCAGCCTGTAGCTCCGCAGATGCCAAAACCAGAACTTGTGATCCGAACATTCCAGAGCGACACGGTCCAGGCTATCCAGCAGAAGCACACGTCTGTAGCGACGATCGCGCTTTCAGAAAGCATGCGGAAGAATGGATCCGCCATCATTTCCAACGAGCCGTCGAAGCACTATCTCAAGAAGGCGCTCTTCGCGCTTTGCAGCCTCATCCTTCTCGGCGGCGGAGCATTCGGAGCATATTATCTGTATCTGAAGAGCCCGCTCGGACAGACGACTCCGAAGACAGCGCAGCAGGACATGCTGCCAAGCATCGTCTCGCCAGATATCCAGAAGATCATCGATGTCACCGATATCAGCAGCAAAGGAATCGTGAGTTCTGTTCGGCAGACGGCTGAAAGCACGAAGCTCCAGCAAGGCCAGATGATGGAAATGATACTTGCGACGAAAGTAACCGCAGCCGACAAGACTCAGAAGATGCAGAAAGTCACTGGAAAAGACATCCTCGCGCAATTCGAACTCACTCCTCCGGACATATTCGCGCGATCCGTCACGCCGCAGTGGATGCTCGGCGAATATCAGGATGAGACGGGCAAAGTGCCGTTCATAATCCTCACGAATGATTTCTTTCAGAATGCATATGCCGGAATGATCAAATGGGAGCCGAGCATCGTCGATGACATGTCTTCGATATTCAAATACCCGGCTCCGCCGCAAGGGGGGACCGGAAGCACTACTGACATAGCTTCCTTCTTCAATATCAGGGGGAAGTTCGAAGATGCGACGATCAAGAACAAGGATGTCAGAATCTTCAGGAACGAATCCGGGCAGACGCTGCTCATGTATTCGTTCATAGACAAGAATGTCCTCGTCATTACGACAGGAGGAAATGCGATACGCAATATCGTCGAGAGAATTGAAAAGCGAACGTATGTGCGATAGTATAAGCATATGAATACAAAAGACCTGGAATACTTCAAGAACAAGCTCGAGAAGGAGCGAGGACTCCTCGAGGAAGAGCTCAAAAGCGTCGGGCGGAAAGACACATCGAACGGCAATGGCTGGAGCGCTACTTCCAATGATCGAGACATCGACACTGCGGATGAGAACGAAGTCGCGGACAAGATGGAAGAATTGGAAGACAATGAGGGGATACTCAACCAGCTTGAAAAGCAATACAAGGAGGTCGTCGAATCGCTGAAGCGAATCGAGAATGGAACCTATGGGATCTGCGAGGTTTCAGGCGAACCGATAGAGCGAGAGCGGCTTGAGGCGAATCCGTCTGCGCGAACCTCGATGAAGCACATGCAAAAATAGAGCCTGGCTCAAATCTCCGACTGAAATAAAATCCCCTTCATATCTTTTTGAAGGGGATTTTATCATGGGCTGCTAAGATGGCCCGATGAGGAAATATTCGAAAACATACGGCGTTCAGCTCGCCGGAATCCGGCCGCAGCTCATCACGATTGAGACGGATATCACCAATGGCCTGCATTCATTTTCCATTATCGGGCTCGGCGACAAAGCGATCAATGAGGCTCGGGACCGAGTCTCTTCAGCTATCAAGAATTCCGGCTTCGTCTCGCCGAAGCAGAAGAATCAAAAAGTAGTAGTCAGCTTATCGCCTGCGCATATGAAGAAAGAGGGGTCGATGTTCGATCTCGGCATCGCTATTTCATATCTTGCAGCATCAGGCAATATCCTATTTGATCCCGAGCGGAAGATCCTGATCGGGGAACTCTCCCTTGAGGGATATGTCTTGCCAGTGCATGGGATTTCAGCGATCCTGCACAGCCTCTTCGAGCTTGGCTTCGACGAAGCATACATACCGAAAAAGAATCTTCCGGACATATCCATTCCTGACACGATACGCGTCTATGCCGTCTCAAATCTGAAAGAAATGCTCGGTCACATTGACGGGTCGGCGAAGCTTTCACCAGTCGAATACGATGCTGATGAAGCTGCCGTTATCGAAAGGCATGGACAAAATGGAGAATCCTGGATAGATCTTGCTGCGGTGAAAGGCCACGAGCACGCCAAGCGAGCGCTTATGATCGCAGCGATCGGGAGACATAATCTGCTCATGTGCGGACCGCCAGGCACAGGAAAGACGATGCTCGCCAAAGCCTTGGTGGGGATATTGCCGAACTTATCGCGCGACGCATCCGTCGAAGTTGCCTCGATCTATTCCGTGGCGAAAATTCTCAGAGAACGAGAGGATTTCCTGCGTCCGCCGATGCGTTCGCCGCATCATACGACATCATATGCCGCTATCACCGGCGGAGGATCGCCGATACGTCCAGGAGAAATGACGCTCGCCCATCATGGAATACTTTTCATGGACGAACTTCCGGAGTTTGATCGGAGAAGCATAGAGGCGCTTCGCCAATCGATGGAAGAAAAGGAGCTTTCAATATCCAGACTGAAAGAATCCGTGACATATCCTGCCGATTTCATGTTCGTCGGGGCGATGAACCCATGCCCTTGCGGATATGGCGACTCGCGCTGCGCTTGTTCAGAGCCGGAAAGAAAAAAGTACCAGTCGAAAATCTCAGGAGCGATCATGGACCGCATCGATATGTTCCTTCCGATCGAAAGGGTTTCGGCTCATATCATGCAGAAAAAATCCGATGCCGCAGCATCGACGCGCCAGATCGGGAAACAGATAGAAAGAATCAAAGAATTCAAGCAGCGCCGCCAAGCCGGAATGCTCAGCGATGGCGCATCTCGACTGATGCAAGAGACCGCCGAACAGCACAAGCTGTCGAATAGGTCATATATGAAAACGCTGAGCGTAGCACAATCGATCGCAGATCTTTCGATGAGCGAAGTCATTACGAAAGAGCACCTTCTTGAGGCGCTCCAGTACAAACGTATTTTCTGAATCTTCCGTTAAAAAGGATTTCGCGCGCCTCGGATTTCGAAGTGGACATGCGGACCGGTCGTCTTTCCAGTAAGACCGACGCGCGCGATCATCTGCCCTTTCTCAACCTTTTCTCCAGGAACGACGAGGTTCTCCTTGGTATGGCCGTACAGCGTCTGCGTACCGTTCGAATGTGATATTACGACATAATTTCCATATCCTCCGTTCCATCCTCCGGTGATGCTCACAATGACCGTTCCTTCGGCTGCAGCATAGATCGGCGATCCTACGGGATTTGCGAGATCGACGCCATTGTATCCATGGAGACCCTGTGATTTATGCCCCCCGACGATCGGCCGCATATAATATCCAGGATAATCAGGTCCGTTTGCATCATGAACAGGATTATCCCTGAATACTGGGGAGGTCTTCTTTGACGGCGTACGGGAAGTATCGACTGCGATTTCGCCGTCGGGAATAATGAGCGTATCGCCTTCAGCAAGAAGAACGCCCGGAGCCAGGTCATTATATTGAAGAACTTCATTGAGATCGGCTTTGTATTTGGAAACGATCGTTTTCAGGTTTTCGCCCTTCTTGACGGTATGACGGACTCCGGAAATAGGAAGGATGACGAGCGTCTGGCCTTGAGTGAGGGTTGGATTCGAACCGAGATCGTTCGCCCATATGATGGTATTCACTGAAACGCTGAAAAGCTTGGCGATTTTCGAAAGAGAGTCTCCTTGTCGGACTACATATGTGCTGATCTGAGTATTGAATTCATCATCGACGTCGGTAGCGGTCGCCTGAGGACTGATTTCAGCGACAAGCGCATTTCCGGAAACGACGGCCATGGGAATTCCGGTGCGATTCGGATTCGGATCTTGGTTTGTCGCGGCCTGGAGGAGTGTCATGTTCTGAAGATTCGGCACCATCGGCTCATCTTGAGTCTTTGCCGAAACAAAATCGCCGAACACGCTTCCGAATGCAGAAAAAAACCCTGCATGGGCAGTTGCAGGGTATATCAATGGGGAAATTACGACGATAGCAGAAAGAATGAACTCTTTCAGGAAGAGTTTGCATACGCCATAGGAGAGAGCGTGCGATGGGGTGTGAGTATCAGGGGAAAACTTCATAACAAATGTCATATTTTGGCAAGGTATGCGGTGCCTTTTTTATCTGGAGAGTGCGTACCTGTATCTTCTGAAAAACGGCTCAGTTGAGCTATTTAGTTGACCCGCATGACGGGCTGACACATACAGCGTATGCTACCCCCTTTGGAAAGTCAATGAGCATTGGGGATAGGATGTTTATAGCAATATCTTTTATATTTTGTCAAAAAAATCGTTCTGATCGACGGCTTCATGATATAGTTTCATTCTATCAAACAAGCGCGGAGCGATCCGAGTCCATCAACAAACGCATATGAGCACCGAGCAGCCGAAAATTCCAGGAAATAATCTCAACTCCCGACAGCAGGAAGCGGTTTTGGCTACCGAGGGACCGGTTCTGATTCTTGCCGGTGCCGGTGCTGGGAAGACAAAGACCGTAACCCACCGAATCTTGCATTTGATTCAGAACGGAGCATCGCCCTCTTCCATTCTTGCCATTACCTTCACCAATAAAGCGGCGAAGGAGATGCGGGAACGCGTACATCATCTCATTTCGACAGATACTTCGATAAATCGACCTATTTCCATGGCTGAACGGCCTTTTTTGAGCACATTTCATGCGCTCGGCGTGCATATCATCAAGGAAAACGCTGCTCGGCTCGGCATTCCTCGCCATTTCACCATATATGACCGATCGGATTCCAAGCGTGCAGTGAAAGAAGCGGTCGAGGCAGCAAATCTGGATCCGAAGCAATATGAGCCTGGAGCGATCCTCAATGCCATCTCTCGACAGAAGGGAGACGGGGTGACGCTCGGCGAGTTCAAAAATCGCGCACGAAGCGCCGGACAGAAAGGATACTCCGAGCAGATCCTTGTGGATGTCTGGGAAAAATACGAGAAAACGATGGCTCAGGAAAAGTCGCTCGACTTCGATGACCTCCTTCTCAAGACAGCCATGCTCCTGAAGAATGACGCTGCAGTCCGCGAGCATTATCAGAATGTCTGGAAATACATCCATGTCGACGAGTATCAGGACACGAACAAAGTGCAGTACATGATCACCTCGGCACTCGCATATGCGCATCGGAATATCTGCGTCGTCGGCGACATCGACCAGATGATCTATTCATGGAGAGGGGCCGACATCCAGAATATCCTCAACTTCGAGAAAGATTATCCTGAAGCGAAGATCGTCCTCCTCGAAGAGAACTATCGATCGACGCAGACGATCCTCGCAGCAGCGAACAATGTGATCAAGAAGAACAAGCTGCGCAGAGAAAAGAATCTCTTCACGAAGAATGTCATCGGCGATAAGATCGAGCTGATCTCTTCGTACACGGAATCAGACGAAGCGCGAACGATCGCAGAGAAAGCACGCGACCTCATCGAAGGCATCACGGGGAAGGCCGGCGCAGAACCAGTCGAGCCGAGAGAGATCGCGATCCTGTATCGCGCGAACTTCCAATCGCGAATCCTCGAAGAAGCATTCCTCAAGAAAAATATCCCATATCAGGTCCTCGGAACGAGGTTCTTCGATCGCAAGGAAGTGAAGGACGTCATATCGTTCATCAAGGCATCGCTCAATCGCGACAGCGTGAGCGATCTTGTTCGCATCATCAATGTTCCTCCTCGCGGCATCGGCAAGGCGACAGTCCTGAAGGTCGTCGAAGCGAAAGTCGCCGGCCTTGAACCGAAGATCGGTCTTGCACTCGCATCGAAGGTCGGGCAGTTCATGCAGCTCCTCGAGCGCATCAAGCACACCGCCATGACGCAGCCGCCATCTGCGCTCGTGAAGTACATCATCCGAGAAACAGGGATGGAGGCAGCGTATCGAAATGGTCCGGCTGAAGAACAGGAAAAGCTTGAAAACCTCAGAGAATTAGCCTCCGTAGCGGCGCAGTACGATGAGATCGCGCTCCGAAGTCCTGAGGAATTGGAGGCTGGCGCGTCGAACGAAGATGGTACGCCGATGAACGGAAATGAAGCGGCGATCGAAGCGTTGCTCACCAACACCGCGCTCGCGACCGATCAGGACGAGATGCAGAAAGACAACAATGCGGTGAAGCTCATGACGGTGCACGCATCGAAAGGGCTCGAGTTCGATCATGTCTTCATCGCAGGACTCGAGACGGATCTCTTCCCGCACAAGCGACTCAACGAAGCGCAGGTGACGCAATCGGAAGAAGAGGAGGAGCGACGGCTCTTCTATGTGGCGATCACTCGCGCTCGCAAGAAAGTTTTCCTAAGCCACGCGCAGCTCCGCACGATATACGGTTCGCAGAAAGTGAACACTCCATCCGAATTCATTTCAGACATAGGCAACGAGCATATCGAGGAGGAAGTCGTCGAGGTCGCACGCGGAGTGAAAGCGATCTTCATCGATTTTTAGAACGAAGCAATATGACTGAATATAATTTCGAAGCAAAAAAATCCCTCGGCCAGAATTTCCTTCACGCTCCGCATATCATCGGCGCGATGATTCACGCTGCGAATGTCGCAGAGGCGGTACCGCGGGGCATGAGCGTGCTCGAGGTCGGTCCGGGGAAGGGAGTGCTCACGGAAGGCTTGCTCGCGGCAGGAGCGCACGTGGTCGCAGTCGAAAAGGACGATCGGGCCATTCCGTTCCTCCAGGAAAAGTTCGCGAAGGAGATCGCGGAAGGCAAGCTCGAGCTATTTCACGGGGACATTCTTGATTTCGGAAGGGAGGGAGGAGACGAAGCGGCGGATTTTTCAGAACTGAAGAAGAAACTCGCGCCAGGAAAATACATCGTCGTCGCGAATATTCCGTATTACATCACCGGCGAGCTGCTCAGAATGTTCCTCGAAAGCGATGCGCAGCCGGCACGGATGGTGCTCATGGTGCAGAAGGAAGTGGCCGATCGCATCGTCACACGTGGGGATAACGGGAGGCTCGACGGCAAGGAAAGCATCCTTTCGATTTCGATAAAAGCATTCGGCGAGCCGAAATATATCGTCACGGTTCCTGCTCGAAATTTCCGACCCGCTCCGAATGTTGACTCGGCAGTCATTTTGATAGATAAGATAACGAATTCGTTTTTTAGTCAAAACATCAGCAAATTAGCCTTCTTTCGCATAGTAAAAGCTGGTTTTGCGCACAAGAGAAAAGTTCTGATCGGAAATCTTTCCGAAATAATTCCTCGAGAAATTCTGGATAAGGTGTGGATAACATGTGGACTCGACCAAAAAGTCCGTGCCGAAGAGATACGCGTCGAGACGTGGGGAAAAATGCTTCTTGAGCTTACTGCGCTTGGTTTGAATCTCTGATATAATTGTCGCAGTATTTTCAAATACTGCCCCGTGAACTATGTGACCAAGAAAAACATCGTTCTGATCGTCATTGCCGCTCTCTTCGTGACCGGCGTGTTTTTCATAACGGAATATCGCAATAAGAACGCGGAGCAGGCAATCTATCTCTCAAAGAGCGCCGATATCATCGCGACATCCACAGTGATGTCAGAAGAAGAAATCGCAGCAAACAACGTCGACTCCGACGGCGACGGCCTGCATGATTGGGAAGAAGTCCTTTGGAGCACTGATCCGAAAAATCCGGATTCTGACGGAGACGGAACTCCTGATGGGGCAGAAGTTGCTGCAGGCAGGAATCCGCTCGTGAAAAAGACGAAGTCTGCGGACGACAGCTTCGCGGCTCTCGCAAGAAAAGCATCTGCATCTTCTTCAAAAGAAACCCTCACTATCACTGATGAATTCGGCCGGGATTTTTTTTCAAAATACATGGAACTGCGACAATCCGGAAAAGCGAAGGATAAGGATGCGCAAGCGGGGGTGATCGATGAGCTCCTCTCGAGCAGCAAATACAACGTCGCTCCTCGAACATACAATGATAATGACCTTATTCTGAAAAATAACTCAGACAAGGATTCGCTCCAGCTCTATAGCGACCAGATCGGCACTATCTTCAAGAAGAATACGGTGAGTAGCCGAAATGA
>JAQBRD010000025.1 GCA_028286665.1 Candidatus Tayloriibacteriota bacterium | reverse complement strand
GCTCGTGCCGATCCCGCTCGCGCTCATCGGCGTATTCGTCGGTATGGCAGTATTCAACGTCGCGCTCTCATTCGCAGCGCTCATCGGCGTGCTCGCGCTCTTCGGCATCGTGGTGAAAAATGCCATCATTCTCGTCGACAAGATCAATCTCAACCTCAAGAGCGGCATCGAATTCGAAGACGCCGTCGCCGACGCGGGGAAGTCCCGCCTCGAAGCCATCTTCATCACCTCGATCTGCACGATCGTCGGCATCCTTCCGGTCACGCTCTCGAATGAATTCTGGCTCGGCCTCGGCAGCGCAGTCATCTTCGGGCTCTCGCTCTCGTCATTCCTCACGCTCTTCCTCGTCCCGGCATTCTTCCTGGTCTTCGTGAAGCCGGAAAAGCCGAAAGCGAAAGCGTAAAAGTCATAAATCAAGTCAAATTGCATGGTATTCTGATACGTATGGATCATACATATCGAAATCTGTTCTCGCATTTCGGCAGGTTCTTCAGGCCGTACCGGGGCAGGCTTATCGCAGGCACTGCTGTCCGCATCATCGCCGCGCTGCTCTGGATGTACACGACGTACGCGATCGCCTCGCTCGTGACATTCGTGGCGAAATACCACCCGGGAGATTCGCTCATGCCCGTATACCACATCTTCGGCTTCTGGCTGGCTGCGATGCTTATCCGCTATACCTGCATATTCTACTCGAAGCGTTTCTGCATCATCGCGGGAGAAGAGCTCGCGCTCGATGTCGAAGAGGGCGCCGTGAATCATCTGGCGCTGCTCGATATCGCATGGCATGAACGGGAGAATGCTGGCAGCAAAGTGAAGCGCATACAGCGCGGGGCGGACGGCCTCTCTACCTATACCCGTGTCTGGGTCGTGAATATCATCGACATCGCTGTGAACTTCATCGGAACCTTCATCATCATCTCCCATTTCGATCTCATGCTCGCCATCCTCATCGTGCTCTATGAGATCACATATTTCATTCTCACGACATATTTCAAGAAGCGCACTGTCGCTGTCTCGAAGGAGAAGAACATCAAAGACGAAGAGGTGACAGGGCTGATGTATGAAGTCGTGAATAATGTGCGGAGCGTGAAAGTCCTCGGCATGTCGCTGCCGCTCATCGGCCGCATCAAGGAGCTCAACGCGGAGCTTGCCTGCCTCATCCGCGAGAATCAATTCTGGTATCACATGGGCATGTATGCGCGAACGAGCTGGGAAGCGGTCGCTCGGATCGCGTTTCTCGCATTCGTCGTGTGGGGCATCCTGCATGGCCGTTATGAGCTCGGCTTCCTTATCCTCTTCAACGGATATTTCCAGAATCTGACCAGCTCCATCAATGATCTCTCGAGCGTCGCGCAGGATATCGCGCTCGCGAAGACCAGCGTCGGCAGGCTCGCAGATATCTTCTCAGAACCTATCGTCATCGACGATGAGAAGGGTAAAGCCGATTTTCCGAAGGATTGGAAAAGCGTCGAGGTGCGAAACCTTTCATTTTCATACGGCCATGGCGAGGTCCTTTCTGGCATCAAACTCCGCGTGCAGAAAGGCGAGAAGGTCGGCATCGTCGGCCTCTCGGGCGCCGGAAAGTCGACGCTCTTCAAGCTGCTCCTGAAGGAATATGAATCCGGCACCGATGATATCCTCATCGGCGATATGCCGCTCCGCCATATCAAGAAATCCGAATATGTCCGCCATGTCGCTGCGGTGCTCCAGGATACCGAGGTTTTCAATATGACCTTGCGGAAGAATGTCGAGCTGGCGAATTCCGCTGTAGCCGATGCTGAGGCGGCGATGGGAAGCGACGATGCGTTTCAGAAAGCGATCGATATCTCCCATGTCCGCGACTTCCTTCACAAGCTTCCAGCCGGAGTCGAATCGCTCATTGGCGAGAAGGGCGTGAAGCTCTCCGGCGGCGAACGTCAGCGTCTCGGCATCGCCCGAGCGGTCTACAAGAATCCTGAGATCCTGTTCCTCGATGAAGCGACCTCGCATCTCGATGTCGAATCAGAGCAGAAGATCCAGGATTCGCTCGCGCATTTCTTCAAGGACGTGACTGCAGTCGTCATCGCGCACCGCCTTTCTACGATCAAAGAGATGGATCGCATCGTCGTCATGGAAGGCGGCAAGATCATCGAAGATGGAACGTTCGAATCGCTCCATGCGAGCGGCGGCAGATTCCGTGAGTTCTGGGACAAGCAGAGGCTCTAAAAATTGCATAGAATAACTGCTTTTTGCTTACGATTGAATCCGAGGTAGAATGGAACCCTTATGCAAGATAAGCAGAAAATAACCAGCAAAGCCGTTCGCCAGGTCCTTTCGGACTACTGGTCCCAATATCAGGAATATCCGTGGCAGACGACTTTGGCATTGTCGGCGCCTGCCATAGGCAGCGTGCTCATCTTCTTCGTGCCGCCGCTTATCATCGCGAGGCTCGTCAATGTGCTCGCAGCAGGCGGGGAAGTCTCGTTGTCGACTATGGGAATATATGTCGCTGCTTTCGCCGGATTCTGGGTGCTCGGGGAATTGTTATGGAGAGTCGGCATGCACTATCTCATCAAGATCGAGACGAAGGGCATCAATAGACTCTCGAAGACAGCGTTTGCGAGATTGGCTAGCCGCGACTATGATTTCTATTCGAATAATTTCGTCGGAACGCTTACGAAGCGCACATTGTCATTTTCAAGAGGTTTCGAGACATTCACCGATACGATCGTCTTCAATCTCACGACGAACATCCTGCCTTTCATCTTCGCCATCATCGTTCTTTGGCGATATTCCCCATGGCTGCCTGCGCTCCTCGTGGCCTCGCTTGCAGGCGTGACTGCGGTCGCTCTGCCGATCGTCCGCCGCCGCTCGAAGCTCGTGGCTCTCAGGCATGAGGCTGCAAGCAAACTCTCTGGCCGCCTCTCGGATACGATCACGAACATCCTTGCGGTGAAGTCCTTCGCGCAGGAAAGCTATGAGCAGAAGATCTTCGGGCAGCATGCCGACGATTACGGAAGCAAATTCAAGGCAGCTGCAGATTATCAAAATCTCCGCTTCGATGCAGCCGTATCGCCATTCTATGTGGGTACGAATATCATCGGCCTCATTGCTGCGGTCTACTTCACGCACAAGCTCGGCCTCCAGGCCGGAGTCATGGTCATCGTCTTCTCCTACTATTCGCAGATCACGAGGATGTTCTGGGAAATCAACCGAGTCTATCGCAACATCGAATCATCGATCAGCGAGGCCGCAGAATTCACCCAGATGCTCATCGAACCTCCTGCGGTTCAGGATGAGCTGCATGCAGATCGGCTCGTGCCTTCAGATGGAAATATCGCATTCGAGCATGTGGATTTCGGATATGAATCGAAAGAAGGCATCAAATTCCTTGAGGATTTCAATCTCGATATCAAGGCGAATCAGCGAGTCGGTCTCGTGGGACCTTCTGGCGGCGGCAAGACGACCCTCACGAAGCTCCTGCTCCGATTCGTCGATCTGCACTCAGGCCGCATCACGATCGACGGTCAGGATATCGGCAAGGTGACGCAGGAGTCATTGCGCGAATCGATCGCGTACGTTCCGCAGGAACCGCTTTTGTTCCATCGGACTCTTTCTGAAAATATCGCGTACTCGAATGATGAAGCGACGCAGGAAGAGATCGTCCAAGCCGCGAAACTCGCCCGCGCCGATGAGTTCATCGACAGATTGCCGCAAGGATATCAGACGCTCGTAGGAGAACGGGGCATCAAGCTTTCCGGCGGACAGCGACAGCGGATCGCCGTCGCGCGAGCCATCCTGAAGAAGGCGCCGATACTCGTCCTCGATGAAGCGACCAGCGCGCTCGATTCCGAATCTGAAAAATACATACAGGAAGGCCTCTGGGAACTCATGAAGAACAAAACCGCTCTGGTCATCGCGCATCGTCTCTCGACGATCAAGCATCTCGACCGGATCATCGTCTTGTCCGAAGGGAAGATCGTCCAGGACGGAACGCATGAGGAGCTCATCAGCAAGCCGGGATTATATGCGAAGCTCTGGAGCCACCAGTCAGGAGAATTCCTCGAGGAATAGGAAATTATACAGGAAATTAAGTATCGAAAAAAGAAAAACCCACCAACCAGGTTTTTCCTGTGGCAGGTCGTTTTTCGTTGGTGACCATTCGATTCATGAGACATTTGTCTCCACTCCAGGGGGAAGTCCTGATTCAGGCAGCCGATCGTGGCGAACCATAGCAGATCTCACATAGACAGCTTTCGGTGCACTCGGATCGTTTCCAAAGCCTCGTCTCCGCCGCCAATGAGCGCAGCGGAAATGCGCACCCATTTCGATAAGCGCCCGCTTCAAGCCTTTTTGTCTGATGAGCTTGAAAAGCTTCTTCTCGTCATCATTCAAGGATTGCTCGTACGATATGTCGCAGATCTCCGCTTCTTGGATCGCAGCTCGAGTGTCTGGGGTCGATTCGACCTCGGCCTTCTTCCATTTTTGCTGATCGCCACCTTGCTTATTTCTTTTTCCAGCAAGGCTTTCAAGGTAGAGACATAGTCCGATCACGGTTCGCATCGCGAGCAATTGGCTTTTTGGAACGTTTTCCTCCGAGCCCTTGCTTCCTTCAAGTCGGACCACATGTGAGAAGGACGCCATTGCTGATGCCATCCATTGCTCTTGGGAAACCGAGAATGAAGCTCCGTAGGAGTAGACGTTCATCGGCGTTCTGTCGATCTCATTTAGCAGCGTCCGCGCTTTCTTGAAACGCTTATTGCGGATGCAGTCTTCTATGCGCTCAATTCCGTTTCTTTGCAATGGAACTGATCGGTCGAGGATTGTCGGCAAGAGGTCGAGCTGAATCAGTGTCTGCGTCCCTACTTTTTTCTTGGAAAACAGGATCGTATCGTATTTCGCTCCTTTGAACCCTTCGATTTCAGTTTCTTCGATCGGCGTAGGCAGGGTGATGCAGAACGAATCGAATGGGAAGGTAATGTCCTGCCATTGGATCTTTTCTACTGAGGCAATTTCCAGAAATTGCTGGAGATCTTCGGACAGGGAGTAGACCCTTCTCGACTGCATGCACCAGTGGTGGATTTTGATCGGAAAGAGCGAAGCTCCCCTCATTCCATTTGTTACTCCTGGATCCCAGGATTCCAGCATTTTGATAAGTCGAGGATTTTCAGGGAATTTGAATTTTTCAGGATACACGGGATTTCTCGAAAGAATGAACTTTCGAAATTCCGCAGAATGAGCGGCTCCTTGCTCTGGAAGCATCTCAGGATTTGGACCCGATCCGTCGCCGGCGAGCAATTCTAGCTTAAGCAGCAACATGAGGTTTTCCCACATTTGCAGAGCTTGTTCAAGTCGTTTGAATTTCATGGTCAATATTCGGTTTTGGGGTTCATGGTTTCCTGGCAGTTTGCCAAGGTTTCGTTTCGCGTATTTATACTATATATAATATGAAATGTCAAATTGCTTGGCTCTACTAGGCCGGGTTTAATTGTGTATAATAACTACATGTCATTCGAATTTACGGGCGGTACTGATAATCGCTCAGAAAGCGAGATCGAGCAGCGCGAAAAGCTCAAACAAGAATTCAGCCTCGCACTCTGCACGAAGCAAAAAGAAGGAGGGACTGCCGACTTGGAAAGCCAGGCTTCCTTCGTTGAGCAGGTGCATCCGTCCGGAGTCCAGTTCGACTTCAGGAATCGATCTATTGAAGAGATCGAGAAGGCGCTCGAGACTTTGAAATCTCTGCGCGAGCGCATGCCCGAAATGAGCTTTTCGATCCATGGTGATACTCCGAAGATCGATGAGCAGAATTTCGGCATGAAAAATCATGAGCGCACAGAGAAAGAACTTGAGATTTTGCAGTTACTTCAGGCTGATACCTATACTGTCCATCCGCCATCGGTGAGCGAGAAGCTTTTCTCTGAGGCTCAGCCAGAAATCCAAGAGAAGATAATCGATGCGTATTGCGGCATGTTTGCTTCAAAAATATCAGATGCAATCCAAAATGGAGGCAAATTCAGTATTGCCATAGAGAATATGCCGACAAAAGGCGAGGATGGAGCTTGGGGCCAGCGAGTCGAAGATATCGATCGCCTTATGCGCCGAACCTCTGAGATTCTTGTCGAAAAATATGAAGTAGATCCAGCTATCGTAGGCGAATATATAGGAGCAACGCTCGATGTGAATCATACGATCCACGATCTGCCTTCTGAAGAGATGAATACTGTGCTCGATGGTTGGTTCAGGGGCCTTGGAGAATATCTCAAGGTCGTGCATCTTTATACGCCTTCGAATGCTGGTCCGGAATTCAGCGATAAGTATAAGCTCGTCCTCGACCTTGCATCGAAATATAATCCCAACGCTCGGCTCTACCTCGAATCTAAGCAGGACGAGGAAACGACTCGGAATGTTTTTGCTGCTGCAAAAGAAATTGAATAAAGCTTAGCCGAGAATCTTCACCCGCTCGATGATGATGCTCTTTTCGCCGTTTCTTTCTGAAATCTTTCCTTTCATGGCGAGGCATTTATCTGGAACGAATGCCAATTTGAATTCGGTGAGCGTGCGAGGGAAGACGACAGCTTCCATTGTGCCGGTGTAGTCTGCGATGCGGACGAATGCCATGTTGTCGCCCTTCTTTGTGGTTATCGGCTTCACTTCTTCGAGGATGCCGGCGATGAGGACCTCGGTGCCGTCCTTCAAGTCCTTTGCCTTCTTGATATCCATGTCGCCCTTCGCCATGACAGCGCGGTATTTATCGAGCGGATGGCCGGAGATATAGAGGCCGAGGAGTTCTTTTTCCCAGATGAGCTTTTCTGATGCGCTCGCATTCGGGACTTCAGCAAGCTTCAATGTCGGAAGCGTCGATGTGTCGCTCATGAGGCCGAAGAGGGAATCCTGATTCTTCGCCTGCTTCTCGCCTTCCTTGTTGTGCGCGAGGAGCGTCTCGATGTTGCCGAGCAAGGTACCTCGGTCATGGCCGAAACAATCCAGCGCGCCGGCCTTGATGAGAGCTTCGAGGGATTTCTTGTTGATGTTCTTGTCCTTCACGCGGTCGAGGAAGTCGACGAGTGATTTGAAGTGTCCTCCCGTAGTGCCTGATTTCTTACGCTCTGCGATGATGGCATCGGCGGCGCCTTGGCCGAAGTTCTTGATGGTGACGAGTCCGAAGCGGATGCGGTCTTTTCCAAAATCATTCTCGGGTTCTGTTATTGCGAGTTCTTTGTTTCCTTTAATAACCGTAAACTGGCTGAAGCTTTCATTGATATCTGGCGGCAGAATAGGAATCTTCATGCGCTTGCACTCGGCGATGATTTCAGAAATCTTCTCGACATCTCCTGAGTCGGCAGTGAGCACAGCGGACATGTAGATCGCGGGGAAGTTCGCCTTCATGTATGAAGTCTGATACGCGACGCGGCCGTATGATGCAGCGTGCGCTTTGTTGAAACCGTAGGCGGCGAATGGCTCGATGAGCTTCCAGAGTTCGTTGGCGGTCTTCTTGCCCATGCCGTTCTTAACGAGTCCTTCGAGGAGCTTTCCTTTCTGTTCTTCCATCTCCTTCGGGATCTTTTTACCCATGGCCTTTCGGAGCTTGTCGGCCTCGAGCCAGCTGTATCCGCCGAGCTTGATGGCGATCATCATGACGTCATCCTGGTAGGTGATGACTCCGTACGATCGCTCGATGATATCCTTCATGCGCGGATCGAGATACTCGAT
>JAQBRD010000007.1 GCA_028286665.1 Candidatus Tayloriibacteriota bacterium | reverse complement strand
GTGCTGAGACACCCAGAAGGCGGTATTTCAAAGATAGCAGCAAGCCAGGAATGAGGAAGAAGACGCTGCCAAGGATCAAGTATGAATAACTTCCAGACCACATGAGCGCCTGCGGGTAGAACGCATGGATCAGGCCGAAGATAATGAGCGACCCGGCCGATCCAAGAATAAGCAGCTGAAGATTCGGGTAGCTAGCCTTTTCGATTTCAATATTACCCTTGATGCTGCAGTACGAAATAACAATGAGCAGAACAGCGCTCAGGAACCAGATATAATCCTCGATCGGCAATACTCCGAGGAATCGATAGACGAGAATACTCGCTCCTTCCGGCACGATCCATATTTTCGAGATAGTCCCGATATAATCGACGATGACGACGAACGGAATAGAAATGACGATTGAGAACATCAGGATTTTCGTCCATTGAATCTTGGCTCCATACGATATTCCGATGAAGAAAGCCGGAAGCAGATAAAATAAGAATATCGATGCAAGGTACCCGACATCGAATTTCCATACGATCAGAAAAGACAGGACCGGCAAAGAAAATAAGATGAGCGCCTTCAATATGTTTTTCATAAAAATCTGAACGAAATGAGCCGATACTTTCATGCGAATGTCCTTACAATCTAGCATCTTTTATGAAACGCAACCATCCGGTAATTCCAGCCCATACAGCCCGGCACATATGGAAAAGGAGCACACCAAAAATATGAGCAGAATAATCACTTGGATCGGAGATGTGACTTTCGAGAGGACCGACAAGACTCTCGAGAAGATCAGAGAATTGATGGGAAAAGACCCGAAGAAGCAGATCGATATGTATGTCATGTGCCTCGGCGGAGCAGCATGCTACGCCCATGGCTTCTACGACACCATCCGACTGCTGAAGCCGAATCTCGTCACCATCGCCGCAGGCAACATCTCCTCCGCAGGAGTCCTCATATGGCTTGTCGGAACGCAGCGGTATATCACACGACATACGACATGCCTATTCCATCAAGTAGCTAAACGCTACGAGGATGAAGCAATGACTGAAACCGATATCGGCACCGAGAAAGCACTCCTGAAATCGGAACGGAGAAATTATAATGACATTGTCGCCTCCGAGAGCTGCGGCAGCCTCGGGAAGAAGCAGGTATTCGAGATGTGCAGGCATCAGAGGGTCTTCGGCCCGCGAGATCTTTTGAAGCACGGCCTCGCGCATAAGATCATCTGAGACTTCATCCGGAAGAGATGCGGAACGAAACAAAAGCCGCCGGCATTCCCGGCGGTTTTAATCAAGAAATTTTCCGTAAAAACGAGCCTCTCATTTTCTTCATGAAACCGAACCCGACGGCCAGCAGCAGCGCCGCCCCAGCGATGACGTATGCCACTTGCGAGAAGCCGAGCACATCGAGGCCGATGCCGAGAATGAGCGGCGCTGCGATATCGCCGATCGAGATGATGCCCTCGAAGGCGCTGCCCCGCTCCCCGTAGGTTTCCTCAGGTCCGAGCGTGGTGATGAGGCTGCTCTGCGCGACATAGAAAAGCTCGAGGATGACGCCCATGAGGAACATGGCGACGAGCTTGAACCAGTACTGCGGAAATATCGCCAAGCCGAGTCCGACCGCAGCGACTCCGAGCAAGCCGATGCCGATGAGCGAGTATTTATTGCGAGCATCTGCGATCTTGCCGAGCTTGTAGCCGAAGAGCGCCGGCAGCGATCCGAAGATCGTAATGCAGACGACCATCTGCAGATTCGATCCCGACACATATGCATCGATCGGAATGAAGAAGTACATGAGCGAGCTCACGAAGCTCGTGAAGAATACGAGGACTGACAGCGACCAGAGCTTGAAATTCCAAGTCCGCCATTCCGTAGCGGCTCCCAGGTATGATCGAATGAAAGATTTTTTCTCAGCAGCTTCAGCAGACTCGGAATTTTTCGGCGAATCAGCCGGAGCGCGCAGCGCGATGAGGTATGCAGCGATCGAGAACGGCACGATTGCAAAGAGCAGATAATGCACTGGAAATACGCTCACGAGGAAGAGGCCGACAACTGCGGTGATGATCCATGCGACGTGCGACCAGGTTTCGATATAGCCGAATGAAGCCGCGATATGCTTGCTGCTGATAACCCGTCGATAGTAGGTGTCGATGCCGACATTCTCGAGTTCCCACGTCAGGCCGTTCGCGACCTTCGCGATGACGATGAATATGGCCATGCCGAATACCCCCGCGAAGAAATAGCCGAAGCCGACGATCGGATATAGGAGCATGGACAGAAGAACGAGTTTCTTTGCCGAAACTTTGTCAGCCCACATGCCGATGAATGGCAGGAACAGGAGGCCTGCGATATCGACCGATGACGTGATGAGTCCGGCTTCGGCATACGTATTTGAAAAAGCCAAAATGAAGACGGGCAGGAGCGCCTCTCCGAATCCCCAACCAACCCAGCGGATCGCCCTCGCCCAGGTGAATATCCGCACGCCGAGCGGCAGCGGCTGCGCATGATGCTCCGGATGCGCGCGTGCGTGCCGATGATGATGTCCTCTGCTGATTCTATGGATGAGCGGCATTCGTGCTTGCATAGTAGCACAGCGAGCCGAATCAGAACATTGATGCCTAGCTCTTCCTGTTGTCGTGCAGCAGCATTTCCATCGCATGATCCATGGAGCCGGCACGCACGACTTCGCCTGAATTGACGAAGAATATCTCATCGGCATTCTGGATCGTATTCAACCGATGGGCAATGATGACCTTGGTAGTGCTCGGCGGCAGATTGCGGAGGATGTCCTCGAGGAGCTGCTCGGTAACCGTGTCGATATTGGCAGTAGCCTCATCCAGGATCAGCAGTTCCGGATCGCGAAGAACGGCTCTCATGAATGCGATCAGCTGCTTCTGCCCGAGGCTTACCGCATCGCCGCTCGCAGTGAGCTTCGTCGCAAGCCCCTGATCGAAGCGCTCGAGCACTTTTTCGAGTCCGGCTTTCCGGATCACGCCTTCCAGCTGCTCGTCGCCGTATGCGGCAAGCCGCTCATTGCCATAGAGGATATTTTCCCGCACTGTTCCGGTGAACATGACCGGTTCTTGCAGGATGAATCCGATCTTCCGAGCGCGCTCTTCGGGAGAATAGCTGCGGATATCCCTGCCGTCCAAAAGGACTTCTCCTGTAGTCGGATCATAAAGCCGCGCCATGAGCGAAGCCGTCGTCGTCTTGCCTCCGCCAGTAGGGCCGACCAAAGCGTACGTCTTCCCTTTCTGCAGATTGAAGCTGACCGAGCGTAAGACATCCTTGCTGTCAGGATATTTGAAATCGACATTCTTGAATTCGAGCACCGAGCCGTTATTTCCGACTGCCGAGCTCGCGATGATCGGGAGATTATTCTCCATTACCAGGATCTCATGGACCCTGTCCCAGCTTGCGAGCGCAGTCTGGAAGCTTGACCACAATGCGGCCAATTGCCTGAGCGGGTTATAGAAATTGTTCGCATATGAAAGAAATCCGATGAGAAGGCCGATCGTGAACTGTCCGGACGAGATGAGCGCGATGCCGTATGCGAGGACGATGAGCTGCCCCAAGTTCGAAGCCAGTCCATAGATCGGCGTGAATGTATTGTTGGCGATGCCTGCGCCGACAGCGGCGGAATAATTCTCATTATTCACTCCCTGGAACCGCTTCTTGAAATAATCCCTGCGGTTGAACGCGATGATGACCTTGAAGTTATTCAGGCTTTCCTGGATCTCCGAACTCATCCCTCCGAGAGATCGGGCGCTGGCCAGGTTCTTCCGCTTTACCCACGGAGATAGGGTGAGCGTGATGAAAAGCAGGAGCACTGCGGGCGCGAGCGTCGCGGCACCCAGGCGGATATTGAGGCTCAGGAGGAATATTGCCGCTCCTGCCATGAGGAATATGTTGCCGAAAAACTGCACCAGCGACTGCGAAAAGAATTGATTGATCTTATCCGTATCATTATTGATCCTGGAGATCAGGTCTCCGGCCCTGTTCTGATTGAAGAACGCGATCGGCAGCGACTGCAGCTTGTTGAATATCTGGTTGCGCAAGCGATACAGGACTCTCTGTCCGACGCCTCCCATGAGGCGGATCTGCGTGTAGCTCGTGAGCAAGCCGAACAGATATATGATGAGGATTATTCCGGAATAGACGAGGACTCCGTGATAGTCATGTCCGACGATGAACGTATCCACCGCATGAGCGATCAGCCGAGGCGCGCTGAGATTCAAGACCGAATTCACGATCACCGCGAGCAAGGCGAGGATTATGATCTTTTTTTCTTCGACGAGAAGCGGCCACATCTTCTTCATGGCTCTCCAGATGGAAGGCTTCTTGGCAGGATCGGGTTTATTGAGGTCGTAGTTCATGGGTGTTTGTGCTTTGCTGCGAATGATAAATCTGGACGTATTCCGGCGACGTTCCCATCAGGTGCCCATGCGTGCCTGTCGCGATGACTTCGCCTTCCATGAGCACGACGATCTGATCGTAGCTCTCGACCGAAGCGATCTTCTGCGTCACGGACACCAAGGTCAAGCCGGGATACTCCCTGGAAATATTTTCCAAGATCTTCTTCTCGGTGCTCGTATCGACGCGCGCCGTGAAATCATCGAGCAGGAGCACCTTGGGATGTATCGCCAATGCGCGGGCAAGCATGATCCGCTGCTTCTGTCCTCCGGATAGGCTCGTGCCTCTTTCGGAAACGACCGTATCCAGCCCTTCAGGCAATGCCTTGATGAAGTCATGAAGTTCCGCCGCGCTGATGGCTTTCTGCAGATCTGCTTCAGTGACATCGGTATTGAAGGCGATATTCTCCCGCAGGCTGATATTGAAGATGATGCTGTCCTGAAAGACGAGACCGACCTGCTTGTAGAGATTTTCCTTCTTGTATTCATTGATATTGCGGCCGTCATATCTGATTTCGCCTGACGTCGGCTGTATCAAGCCGATGAGCAGGTTCATCAATTGCGTCTTGCCTGCCGCAGTCGGACCGATGATCGCAACCTTGCTTCCTGGCTGAATATGCAGCGAGACGTTTTTCAGCGCTGATTTCTCGCCGAACGACAAGCTCACATTCTCTATATGCATCGCCCCCTTCAGTGGCGCAATTATCGTGCCGTCATCCCTCGGCTCAGGCGATGACAGGACGGCGAAGATTCTTTCATACGAAGCCTGGGCCTGGGCGACGATGCTGCTCACGAAGCCGAGGATGAAGATCGGGAATATCAAGATCACCAAGTAGCTATTGAATGAAGCGAAATCTCCGAGGCTCATCGTGCCGGCGATGACGAACTTCCCGCCGAGCGCCAGGATGATGAGCACGGCCAGGTTCGAAGCGAAGGTCACGATCGGTATCATCGCGGAAAAAAGCTTCAGGATGCTGATGCCGACGTCCTTTGCCCGAGCATTCGCCTGCACGAATTTCTTGTGCTCTTCCGGATGCGAATTCAGGACCCTGATCAAGGCAGCGCCGAGGATGCTTTCATTGATGACCTTATTGAGCCAGTCGATCGCCTCGCGAGTCTGGATGAATAACTTCCGGACTTTGCCGAAGATCAGGAAGAACGTGAGGCCGATGATGGGCAGGACAGCCAGAACAGCCAAGCCGAGCTTCCAGTTGATCGATAGGAGCAGGACGCTTCCGCCGATGATGAGGAGGACCGAGGAGATGACGCTCACGACCGCCTGCGCCACGAAGTTCTTTACGGAATCGATATCGGACGTCAGGTTCGTGAGCAGCTTCGACGGAGTGACCCGCTGCACTTCAGCGAACGTATGCGTCGAGATCTTTTCCGAAAGATCATTGCGCAGATCCCGGGCGACCTGTTCCGAGGCGTATGTCTGAACGATGCTCTGCAGATACGTCAAAATGAATATGAGCCCGGAAGCGATGCCGAATTCCCACAAGATGGTATTCAGCGTTCCCCCGCCGAAGAAGCCGTCGATCCCGTGGGAAAGCAGGCGAGGCAGCCATAGCGTCAAGCCGTTGCTGCCCAAGGCGAGCAAGATCAGCATGATGATGAGCTTCCGATACGGCTTCAGCAAGCCGATCAGGCTCGGTTTTTTTGGTCTTTGAGTAGTCGTGTTTGCCTGCATTTTTTATTTCTGATTATAGCACTTATGAACTGAAGGCCTCTTTGAAAAACTCGACGGATCGCAGAAGCAGCGTCTTCTGATTCTCAGGTTTTGAAATCCCATGGCCCTCGTCCTCGAATATGAGCTTTTCGTACCGAATGCCTTTCTGATGCAGGACCTCCTCGACCGCCCGCACGTTTTCCAGAGAGACATTCGGATCTTTCGCTCCTTGGACGATCAAAAGCTTTCCTTCGATGTTCTGGATGAAGTGGATCGGCGAACCGTCATGATACCTCTCCGGAACTTCTTTCGGAGAACCTCCCATCATCTCTTCGCTATACCCCCGAAGGTCAGGACGTGTCGTATCATAATCAACGACGAGATCGGTCATTCCGCAGATCGGAATTGCTGCAGCGATATATTTTTTTGGAAAATGCGTGATCGCGAACCACGATGAGTATCCTCCATACGAAGTTCCGGTGACGCCGACCTTGCCTTCTTCGGCTATTCCGTCCTGTATCAAAGATTTTATTCCTTCGATGATATCGTCCTGCTCTTTTCCTCCCCAGCCGCTTTCCTTTATCGCATCCTGGTATGGCAATCCGAAGCCGCTGCTGCCTCTGTAATTCGGATCGAGGACATTGAACCCCTGCGAGACGAAATACTGTATATCCATATTCCATTCATCCTCGCTGTGTGCCGTAGGACCGCCGTGTATGCATACGACTGTTCCTATGGATTTCGCAGCAGGCCGATACAGCCAGCCTTGGATCTTCAGTCCGTCTATCGAATTCCAAACGTAGTTCTCAGCCTTCGCCAGATCCGCCGGCCCATACTTCACCCTTCCGAATACATCCGTAATCGATCGGATTATCGCGGACGTACTATGCATGACCAGGTCGCGAGGCTGCTTCGAATGGTAATATTTGCTGATCCATGTTCCATCTGGCATCTGAGCTACAGGAATCGCGGTTTGCAGCTCCGCAAAAGCGGCTTCAGTCGAAGATCCGATATCTATAAGCGAAATGAAATTCTGAGCATTCCTGATCTCATCGATGACCAGGCGCTCAGATCCGCGAGGAACATACGCTTCTTCGATATTCCTTGCAGCATCATCGATGATCCACCGGATCGAGCTGTCAGCCGCATGAAATATCCCGACCTTGCGATAAGTCCCAGCCTCCGAAATGAAGATAACATCTTCACCGTTCGGGTGCCATGATGCCGATACTTTGACCTTGTCGCCGAAATTCAATATCTCTTTGTCCTCCTTTCCTTCGATATCTGCCATCCATATCTGCTCGCCCTGCGGATGCCGGTCATTCCTCTGATAGATGATGCGGGTGCCCTGCGCATTGAGCAGCGGCCAGAGGAAAGCCGGTTTCTTCGGCTGAGCCAGCTTCACCCTTTCTCCCGTCTGAAGATCATGCCGATACAATATAGTCGGCTCTATTTCCTTTTTCGCATCGAAATCATAATTCGCTCCATAGACCACATATTTTCCATCTGCAGTCATCTGGCCGCCGCGGATGAAGCATGACGGATGCTCCTCAGTCAGCGGAAAAGCTTCCCCCGAATCGATATCGACCCGGTACAAGCGGTAGCGCTCATCGCCGTCATAATCATGATGCACGATGATCGAACGGCTGTCTTCAGTCCAGGACATGATAGATGTGTCCTGACCAAAGTCAGTGAGTTTCCTCGGAGCTGCACGCGCATCGAGCGGAGCGATATATACGTCCGCATTCGGACCGACATTCGCCCACACCCAAACTGCCCATTTGAGATCCGGGCTGACCTTCGCTTCGTAAAGACATGGTGTCTTCAGGAATGAATCGATGATGGTGTCGTGAGTCATATTTTCCAATTGTAGCATTAACCTCGTATTCGCATCATACATATTCCAACTCAGACCCGAGCTCGAGCAAGGCAGCCTCGGCACTAGGGTATCTAACTTCCTCGATAACCTCGACACTGCGGGTCGCATGCCAAGTGTACCCTGTCATTTCTTCTTTTGTGTTCTCGAAGCCATCAGAAGGAACTTTGTAGATTGAGATCGGAACAAGCAGCCGGCTTTTCAGTTCCTTCGGAACAGAAATCGAAACATTCCCGTGTATCACATCGAGCCCGACACCTCCGTCGCTTGACCATGGAAAGCTATGCGCAGCCGCGAACACCGGCAAAGGAGTCGCATAAATAGCAGCAAATTCAATTTTTCCCGCCGGAGCATAGCGCTTCCTGGGTTCAAGCATTTTCAAATTTTGGACGACTGATCCATGATATAGATATTTCATGATAGAAATTCGCCTATGCCTCATACTCAGCGATCTTGACCGAATCCTCCATGAGCATATTCTTGTACTCTATATATTTCGGAACATCTTTCTCATCGGCCATCACGGAACCCAGATGCATTCCCCGAGGGCCATATTCGAGAAGGAAAACATAGGCATCATCGATCATCCAGAAATCGGGAAATTGCTCAGGAAATAGTTCTCTGAAACGATCAGACTCGACCACTCGGATATCGTCGCCGGAGTAAGCGCTTGCCGCAGCATGCGCAGCAAGTTCCCATCTCGTGTAGTCGTTCAAAGGCTTCGTCACCAGCCGAACGCGAGACGTGCGTATGCCCCGCTCGCGCTTCTTCCGCATCTCCTGCCACCACTCGGTATCTTCCGGGCGGATCTGGAGCGAGCCGGTCTCGATGAAATGCCGCACGATCTCTTCGCCGTCCATGGCGGTATAGTCCTGAAGTCCTTCAAAGCGGAAGAGGGATTTCTGAGCCTGATCGAAATAAAGAGAAATCTGATCCATATTGAGGAGCCGGAGGCCGCGGGAGCGGATTACGATACAAAGATTGCATTAGCGCGAAACGAACCTGAAGGTCGAAAGCATCGTCTTGATAGTATTTCGCTCAGCCGTATTCACTTTCCCGTTGTACACGTATAGATCTCCGATTTCGACATCGCATTTGCTGATATCCATGAGTTCCGCATCTTTTCTTATGCAATGAGGCGCAGGATTTTCAAGGGCAGCATTCGCTTCGATCATTCCGGATTCATCCCAGGTATCTTTTCCGATATGGTCGACTTTTATATATGTGGCGTAGCGTTCCTTATCTGTAGTCACATAATCGACCTTCACCGAAGCCGGTTCAGAGAAAGCGACATCTGAAGGCACTGAAAGCTCATATCTGCCGTCTTTCGGCTCTCCCTGCGGGAGAATTCTGATGCTTCCGCCAGCGCCATCCGCGAATATAACCGCTTCGGGACTTTCGTTTGCCACATGCCAATTCGGCGGATATTTCAATTCGAATCCGAGCTTCCCATTCCGATATGTCTGCCATGATTCGATCGGCGCGTTGACCGGCATATTCTTGTATTGCTCTCCATGGCAGCAATTTACCATCGGCCGATTCCATTTGATGAAAA
>JAQBRD010000018.1 GCA_028286665.1 Candidatus Tayloriibacteriota bacterium | reverse complement strand
TTGATTAATTCTTTTCCTGCGTTCCCTCTGCCGCCTCGCCGTCCTGCTCCATGGCGATGATCTTGCGGCGGGCATACTTCGTCAGGAAAATATACGCGAGAATGAATATCGCCACAAGGACTGCGATGCCGAAATACGCATACTTTATATATCCGCTCGCGAGCGCGTACGAGCTGCCGAGTCCGTATCCGATGCCCATGATGACTCCGTATTGGAAAAGCGTGATCGGAACGGCATATGAGATGAACTTCTTGTATGGCATCTTTGCCATGCCGGCGCTCACGAGGAATGGCAGCGCGAGGCCATAAGCGAGCTTGCCGAAGAACATCGTCTTGCGTCCGTGTTCCTTCCATAATTTCTCAATGACGGTGAAATGCTCGCGGAAGAATTTGGACTTCGCGAAATATTTCTGTGCGACTTTCGTCTGATTCCCATAATAGCCGATGCAGTAGAATATCGTATCCGGAATGAGATCGCCGAGGATGAGGATGCCGTACGCGATGAGAAAATTGAATGTTCCCGCATGCACGAGAAAGCCGACGACCAGCGAAATGACCGGTCCTTCGAAAGCCGCCAGCGGGAAAAGGACCGCGTACTTGTATTTGAGCAATAATGCCAAAGCTGTCTCCATATCGCCATTGTAGCAGCAAATCCAGGGCTATCCTAGACCGCGTATTGCAAAAAAATGGACTAAATGGTACCATTCTTTCACCATGATAAACGTAGAAATCACAAGAAACCCAAACGAAAACAGCCTTAACACCCTTCGACGATTCACCAAGAAAGTCCAGGGTTCTGGCGTGCTTCCTCGAGTACGATCGCTCCGATACAACGAACGAGAGCTCTCGCACTACAAGACGAAGATGAAGACCCTCGGCTCGATCAAGAAGAAGGCAGAGATCGCAGAGCTCATCAAGCTCGGCAAGATGCCGGAAAAGCAGTCTCGATTCTCGAAGTAATATTCGATGCACGACGGAGAACATTTCAATCTCATCAATACTACAAAAGCCAAGCTCCCCCGCTTGGCTTTTGTCGATTTTGAGAAGATGAAGGACGCGATCCTCGGCAAGGACTATGATCTGACTGTCGCCATCATCGGCACGAAGAAGATGCAGACGCTCAATCGAACCCACCGAGACATCGACAAGCCGACGGATATCCTCAGCTTCCCGCTCGACAAGGAATCCGGAGAGATGTTCATCAATCCCGAATATACCCGCATCGAGGCGAAGAAATTCGACCGCGAGTACGAGAATTTCTTCGCCTTCCTCTTTATCCACGGCCTCGTGCATTTGAAAGGATTCGATCATGGTAGTACAATGGAGCGTATAGAAGCGAAATTCCGCAAGCAATTCGGAATCTAGGTTCGACTCCTCAATGTCATCACGCTCAATCATCACTGGAATAGATATCGGAACCCACTTCGTGAAAGTGGTCATCGCCAACAGCGATGAGCGCAACGAGCGCGGTTTTCCCCGGATCATCGGCGTCGGCCAGGCAGAATCCCGAGGCCTCCGCCACGGCTACGTCACGAACCTCAATGAAGTGACCCTGAGCATCGCTGCGGCGATCGAAGAAGCCGAGAAGCGCGCGCAGGTGAAAATAAAGCGCGCGTTCGTCTCGATCGGCGGCATCGGCCTTGCCGGAGTCACTTCGACTTCTGCGGTGATCGTCTCTCGCGGCGATCAGGAGATCAGCGCGCTTGATGTGAAGAAGCTCCACGACCAATGCGAGAAGGACATCCCTCCGTCAGCCTCCCTCAATCGCAAGATCATCCACAACATTCCTCTTCAATACAAGATCGATGGCAAGACCGTCCTCGGAAAGCCTGAGGGAATGAAAGGCAGCAGGATGGAAGTGAAGATGCTCTATGTCACCTGCCTCGAGCAGCACCTCAATGACATTCTCCAAGCAGTGAACGAAGCAGGGATAAAAGTCCAGGATGTCATGGCTGCGCCGATCGCGGCTTCGCTCGTGACCCTTTCCAAATCTCAGAAGATCGCAGGATGCATCCTCGCGAACATCGGCGCCGAGACTGTCTCTATCGCCGTATTTGAAAATAACGTGCCCGTGTCCCTCGAAGTCTTCCCGATCGGCTCGACCGATATCACCAATGACATCGCCCTCGGATTGAAAGTCCCGCTCGAAGAAGCCGAGCAGCTCAAGATCGGTGCGATCAGCGGCACATCGTACCCTCGCAAGAAACTCGAAGAGATCGTCGAGGCTCGCCTTTCCGACATCTTCGAACTCATCGAAGCGCACTTGAAGAAAATCGGACGGAACGGACTCCTTCCTGCCGGCATCATCATCACCGGCGGAGGCGCAGGACTCGGCACCATCGAAGACATGGCGAAAGCCGCGCTCAAGCTCCCTTCGCGCATCGGCAGCATCACTTCATCGAGCGGACAAGCCGACGGAAGCAGCGGCGCAGGCGCAAGCAACAAGCAGAGCTACAAGGATGCGACATGGGCAGTCGCCTACGGCCTCTGCATATTCGGGGTGAATGCCGACGGCAGCGATGAGGATCTCCCGCAAGCGGGCATGGATTTCGGAAAGACCTTCCGCCAGCTCGGCGCATGGTTCAAGCAATTCCTGCCATAGCATCAACGCCTGCATTTCCATATGAAAAAAAACGCGCCCGAAAAGATTCGGGCGGTTTGTTTTATATGCGTCTGCTCACACGCGACTGCGCATGACATCAGAACTCAAGCTGCAAACGAGAACTGATGCAGGTCGATTTCCTGGATACAATCTGCGATGTTCCCCATGCGGAGATTGTTGAGATGCAACGCTGTCCTCGGAGTCTTCCCGATATCCTGGGGATTTCCAAGTCCGCACTCTCTAAGGATGCGCTCGCTGATTCTTTCCTCATGCTCATGCGCAAGGATTTTCCGATTGATCTCCGCAACAGCATCGTCGTCGAGCTTCGCTCCCGCGCGCTCAAGGATCCATTCTTCGAAGTCGGGATACGTAGGCTTTTCGCTTCGAAGATACTCGAATACGGATTTCGGGTCAATACCGATGCCGCGCAGGACGACTTCATCGAAATAACTTTCGAGACGTATCGCCTCCTCATCAAGTTTGATATCGCCTTCGAAGACTACCTTCGACCATAAGCGCGGCAAATGCAGTATGCCGAGTGAGCCTATGGAGCCCGAATTGACCGCGGCCGCAAGCATTAATGCAACTGGATTCGTTTTCATATTTCCCTCCTTGTTTCAATGTTTGACTACGTATGCTGTTCAAACGAACAGGTATGCCTATATATTAAATGTATGTTAAATAATGTCAACAGGACCTGTGGATAACTCCACGACACGAAAATTAGCCTTGCGTAAAGCTTCAGAAATGCGGTATTATGGACACACTTATCAACGAGAAGAGCTTATTCATCGCCATTATTTAGACATCACTTTTTATGCCCAACATCACTCCAGAAATCGAAGCATTCGCTCGGATCAAAGTCCTCGGAGTCGGCGGCTCAGGCGGCAATGCGATCAATCACATGATCAATTCGAAAGTGAAGGGCGTTGATTTCATCGCGATCAATACCGATGCTCAGGATCTGCATCACTCTCTCGCAAAGAAGCGCATCCATATCGGAAAGAATCTCACTCGAGGCCTCGGTACCGGAATGAATCCTGAAATGGGAAAGCGCGCAGCTGAAGAAACAAAGGAAGACATCCAGGAAACCGTGAAAGGCGCTGACATGGTATTCGTCGCATGCGGACTCGGCGGAGGAACCGGCTCAGGAGTTTCACCCATCGTAGCTCGGACAGCAAAGGAGCTCGGCGCACTCACTGTCGCAGTCGTCACCCGACCATTCTTCTTCGAAGGACAGCAGCGAGGCAAGATCGCTGAGACAGCGCTCGAAGAACTCCGCAAGGAAGTCGACGCGATCATCGTCATCCCGAACGACCGACTTCTCTCGATCATCGACAAGACTACGACGGTCAAGAACGCATTCGCGATGTGCGACGAAATCCTCCGCAACTCTGTCGAAGGAATCTCTGACCTCATCACCACTCCCGGCATCATCAACATCGACTTCGCCGACATTCGAGCCGTCATGGAGAACGCAGGCTCAGCGCTCATGGGCATCGGACATGCAAGCGGCGAGAATCGAGCTATCGAAGCAGCGAAGATGGCGATCAATTCTCCTCTTCTCGATGTCTCAATCCACGGAGCAAAGGGCGTGCTCTTCTCGATCGCCGGCGGCGAAGACCTCACGATGTTCGAAATCCAGGATGCAGCGAAGGTCATCACCGAATCCATCGATCCTCAGGCGAAGGTCATCTTCGGTACGATCCGCGACGACAAGCTGAAGAAGAACGAAGTGAAGATCACCGTCATCGCAGCAGGCTTCCCTGAAGGCAGCCCTGTCCATCTTGCAACAATGGGAGCTGTCGGTTCAGCAAGCGGCATCGGCGCGAACAGCGGCATGAGCGGAGCGAAGGCAGTGCCATTCAGCTCAGGCCGAGGCGGAGCAACCGCATCGAATGAATCGAAAGGCAAGATCTTCAACACGATAGCCCAGCCTGAAGCGAAGGAAGAAAAGGCGAAGGTCGAGGAGAAGAAAGAAATCCCTCCTGTGAAGACCGACGATGACGATGATTGGGGCGCGGTTCCTGCTTTCCTCCGCCGATCGAAGATCAAATAAACCAATGAAGTGAAATAAAACCCTGCAAATAGACTTTTGCAGGGTTTTATGTTGATATGGAAGAGAATGTTTACCCAAAGATCATTATGCATATAAAGAAAATACTCGGTTTCCTTTTCAGGAATCAGTCTGGGGCAGGCGAATCGGAGCGAAACCGAAAGCTCCGCAAGATGGCTTCTATTGCCGCCTTCCAAAACCTCTCAGCATCGGATATCGAAGCAGCATTCGAAACATTCGATCGAGAACAAGCAGATGTTTTGAAGTCGTTGCGGGGCCAGATAACGCACACAACGACTTCCGGCGTCATCTGCCTGGTAAAGCGAATAATGGGCACAGCTGACATACTTGTCTGTCTCGCCTCAGAAACATCCTGTTCCTAGCGAAGGCTTGAATCCAGAACACCCGTATTCGGCTCACGGGTGTTTTGTTTTATTCAAAAGATAATCTGATATAATAGACCGACTCAATAATTCCAATAAACATCATGTACGACTTAGCAATCATCGGCGGCGGCCCGGCAGGAGTAGCAGCAGGCGTCTATGCAGCCCGCAAGAAGCTCAAGACTATTTTCATAACGAAGGACTTCGAAGGTCAGAGCTCCGTCTCTGATGGCATCGAGAACTGGATCGGCACCGTGAAGATCAGCGGCCCTGATCTCTGCCTCTCGATCGAGAAGCATCTTCGCGCGTATGCAGCCGACATCGTCGATATCAAGAAAGGAGAGCTTGCTGGCACTATCACGAAGAGCACTGACGGCACATATGCGATCTCAACAATCACGGCTGCAGGAAAGCCTGCAGGCTCATACACCGCAAAGACCATCCTCGTCACGACCGGCAGCCACCGACGGAAGCTTGATGTTCCCGGAGCTGATACGTTCGAACACAAAGGCGTCACGTATTGCGCAACCTGCGACGGTCCGGTCTTCGAAGGCCAGGACGTAGCAGTCATCGGCGGCGGGAATGCCGCATTCGAGAGCGCAGCGCAGCTCCTCGCATACTGCAAGAGCGTCACGCTCGTGAACCGCAGCGATTCGTTCCGCGCCGATCCGGTCACTGTCGAAAAAGTCCTCGCCCACCCGAACATGCGCGTCGCAAAGAATGCAGTCCCGAAAGAAGTCCGCGGCGACAAATTCGCCTCATCGTTCGTCTATACTGACGGAGATAAAAATAGCCCGACGTTCGGAAAGGACGTCGAACTCGCCGTCGGTGGAATCTTCGTGGAGATCGGTTCTCTTCCGACCACCGACTATGTCAAGAATCTCGTGAAGCTCAACGCATACGGAAACATCATCGTCGATCCTCGCACACAGCGCGCAGAATCGCTCGACGGTTCGAAAGCGGGGATCTGGGCAGCCGGAGACTGCACCGACGGCCTCTATCATCAGAACAACATCGCTGCAGGAGACGCAGTGAAAGCGCTCGAGGACATCTATATCTACATCAAGACGCGTTAGGCGCTCGGCTTCGCAGATTCGGCAATATATTTCTCCTTGAGATACGAAGTGAGCCTTGCCAATTCGGCACGGCTTTTTTCGACCCACTCCTGACGCTGAGCTTTATCCAGAACATTATCATCAATTCTCTTGGAGATTTCAGGCACGATCCGTGGCGAAGAAACCGTCTTCTCGATCGCATACTTGAAATCGCCTCCTCCGCCCTGCTGTTCTTGGAATTCTGCAAGCTGTGCTTCCAACTTATGAATGAATTCCGTATCGCTTTCGACAACCTTCCTCTGAAGCTCTTTTATATTTTCATATTCGGGTATGTCATTGAATTTTAAACCTTTCTCTTTGTTGGATTTGTAGAGACGATATGCTTCCTTAGTGAGCTGCTCATATTCTTGACCTTCGGAAGTCCTCGAAAAATCATTTTTGAATGAGATCCAAGCATACGCAGCGCCGCGACCTTCAGCATGGCCTTCGCACGACATGCTTGTTTCATAGCCGAGCGCATTGAAAGCTGCCACAGTATCGAGAACACCCTCTTCAATCATGAACTGATTCCCTTCAGAACCCTTGAGGTCGGCGAAATGAGCCCTCAGGGTTTCGAGATATTCTTCTCCTTCAGCGAATTCGATCTCCGGCACAAAATCGCGGATTTCATTCTGCCGAGCATCGAGCAATGAGATCTTTTCTTCTGCCTGAGCAATGCTTGGTGGAATTTGATTCGAATGTGGGATTTCAAGCTCATCTCTCGTCTTATCCAAACCAGTTTCAGTTGCAACTACGGACTCGCGCAGCATAGCGAGCTGCACTTCATTCTCCTGAAATTCAGCAGGAATATCAGGCTCTCCTAGAATCATCTCCGCAGATTCAGGAATGCTTTCCGGCTTTTTGGGGCCGCTCTCCAAAGGCGTATCAAGCGTGTTTGATGGACCGTTTTCGATTGTCATATAGGTATGATATCAGCGAATGAAACCAAGCACCATCTCGAGCTGTTCCGGAGTATTCACGCCGAGTGCTTCGTGCGCCGGGATCTCGTGCGAGTGGAGCTTGTGGCCTTCCTGCTGTGCCATGCCGATGAGATCGGTGAGGTAATACTCGCCCTGCGCGTTCTTCGTGCCGATCTTCTCGATGCGGTCGCGGAGCCAATCTGCGTCGAAGCAGAAATATGAAGGGTTGAGCTCGGTGATTGCTTTCTCAGCTTCTGTCGCGTCTTTTCGCTCGACGATCTTCACGATAGAACCGT
>JAQBRD010000030.1 GCA_028286665.1 Candidatus Tayloriibacteriota bacterium | reverse complement strand
GAATACCATAGGCTGCGTGCTCGAATCTTTCGTATTGTAGATAGTCGCCAGAGTTCCAAGGCCGTCTGCTGCTCCGTACAGGATCTTTGTCGCATCATGACTTGTAAGCGTCGATAATCCTCGCACGGGCCCGATGACTTTCGCCATAGTTCCCTTCTTGATATTGAAGAAGTAGAGGTATCCTGGCGTCGATGCGCTTCCTTTCGTAGTCATCGCAAGCGTATTCTCCTCAGGCCATTCGATATTGACCTGCGTTAGCGGCGTGTCGAACATTTGGATCCTCGTCCGCTCATCGAATGATGCGACGTAGCCTACGCCTTTGCCATTCTCATATGAGATCTCGAATAACTTGTCGCGCTTCGGCGAAACGGCGATGCTCAGTATGTCTGTTGATAGATAATTGCCCTTGAGCTCGTAGCTGATGCTGTTTCCCGATGCTGTTGTGGGAACGGGCGCTTTCGCTGAAGAGGTGCCCGTCGCTGCAGTTTCAGGAATGGTGCGGCGAAGCTGAGCGAAGAATGCGGTGATCTTGTCGCTATCCGGCTGCGTATAGCGCAGGACTGCTGCATTCGCTGTCTGGCTCCAATAGCTCTCATTGACTCGAGATATGGTCGTATTCGAGAGCTTCTTTATCATGAGCGAATCACTCGATGCTTCATAGATATGTCCTGTTCCCCGATCGATGAAATGCACCAAGGTAGAGCTTGCCGTCGTCGTCGCTCCCATTCCTCCGACTGGCGTCGCATAGAGCTGCCTGAGCGCGGGTATCTTCGAGATCGAAGTCTCGATGGTCGTGCTTGCCATGCTTGTCGATGTCCCCTTCTTCCCCGCATCCGTCGTTGTTCCGGTTCGAGGGAACGGATTGAATCCTGCATTAGGATCAGCGGGCAATCCGCCGTTCGGGTTCGCAGGGCTTCTCAGGAAAAGCATATACCCTATTCCAAGGATAATGGCGATCAGGACGATGAGGATGATTGTGAAGGTTTTTTTTGACATTGTTATATTCTATCAAAAACCGGTATAAGGTATAAAAGTCTTTCCTGGAATATACGGATCGTATTTGACAGCCTTGATCGCTGCCATGCTCTTGATCTTGTCGTCCATATATCTCTGTTTCAGATCAGGATCGTCCGTCGAAGAAATCAATGCGTCAGTCCGGGTCTCGAGATTCTTTATCGTGGTGTCTCGGATCTCGTCGAATTTTATGCCAGGCTTTGCTGCTAGATTATTGATAGTGATCTGGTCCTTGTAGTTATCTATGGCG
The DNA here is from genome assembly GCA_028286665.1 of Candidatus Tayloriibacteriota bacterium. GTDB lineage: Bacteria > Patescibacteriota > Minisyncoccia > Phycocordibacterales > PALSA-1337 > JAQBRD01. Next base: position 10,333 of record JAQBRD010000030.1, on the reverse strand, counting down.
TTGAGCTGATAGTTCTTTTCGGGAAGGAAAATATCCTTCACTATAGTATCGGGCACTACGCCGGTGTCCAGCGTCTGATTTTCCTTTCCGGTCAATGCTGCGATTTCAGCTCTTTTTGCATCGAGTGCCGCGATGCTTGTTGTTCCCGGCTGAAGCCCGACTTCTTGTCCATATAGGAAAGAGTTCTCGGTTACCGACTGGTTCTTAGTCAGGTCATTCACGCCTTTTGCTATCTGCGCAGCACTTCTCCGGACAGCTGCTTCGCTTTCGAGTGCGGTCGATGAAGCCAGCAAATTCTCCCTCTTGAGAGTGAGTTCTTTTACTTCGTCATCGGTGAGTTGTTCTCCTGAGTCAGTGCTGTTGAGCCGTTGTCGCACTTCTTCTGCCTGATCTCTGAGTGTTTTCGCCTGGTTGGACAACTCGGTCGATTTTTGAACTACTTTTGCTGTTGAAGCCTTCCAATTGTCGAAATCCTGCTGTGCTTGGAGGATTTGACCATTCAGCTGCATGAAAATGCTATCCATGCTGCCGTCAACTTTGAGTGCCTCGATATTCGCATTCACCTGCACGAGGCGAGGGTCTATCGTGTAGAGAATCAGATATGAGGCAAGAGCAGCGACAAGTCCGAGCACGCTATTGGTCATGCGATCTTTCGCATCCTTCTTTCCGCCTGTCGCTTCGCTGGTCATGTATTGGAATCCTCCGACTGTGAACATGAATACCGCAAGGAAGGCCGCGAGCGCGATCGCAAGGCGGAAGACGTAATTCACGTAGGTGGTCACATCGATAGTCTTCACGGTCGCTGTCGTGCAAGGAGACGCTGCAGTCGGGATGCAAGGAAGCGGTTCGAGAAGCGTGTATTCTGCCGTTATTTTCCCTTTTACCAAAGGGTTTATGTTAGGGTCTTTGGAATATGCCATAACAGGTCGCACGCTATGAAGCGCGAATACGCAAGCGATAGCGCATACGATCGCTGCAAGCTTCTGATATCGCGGCTTCATGGATATTTTCATATATTAGAATGGGTTATTAAAAGTGTCGCTGCCGCCATAAGCTGAGTTGCTGATCTTCTTAGGATTGAAATATGCGGTAAATGCAGCGGAAGCTCCTTGCAGGATGCTTTGCTGGTTTCTGGTCTCGAGCGATATGCCCGAACTGCCGCTTGCCCCCTCTTTGACTCGCAGCGTCACGCTTCGCTTGTTCCCCAGATCCGGCTGCTCGTCAGAATTGATGCTCCAGACGAATGTCGTAGATTCTAAGTCATTCGCATTGAATCCGTACGGAACTGCGAGCACGTTCAATTCCTTGTTCTTCAGTTGGAATCGGTCCCCTATCATTTTATTATAGAGTGTTCCGTAGAGCGGATCATCCTCATAGAAAGCGAGAGATGGGTCAGATTCTTCGAAAGATATGTTTGAAGCTCCATGAATCTTTCCATCGATAGAGCTCACATCGAGCCATATTGTGTATGGGCGAGGAACGACATTCCCAGTAATGAATATGCTCTGCTTGCCATACCCTGACTGGTCCTGGAGAACCTTCGAATTCCTCTTCCACATATATATGAGCTTTTTTGGGTTGATCTCGCTGCCATCGGTACCGACGAGGTGCGGCATGGCGATTATCTTGACCGTATTCTGATATGCGATAAGCGGCTTTCCGGGATAGAGCGCGGGAATGAAGCCATTCGTCTCAGCCACGAGATCCACTGCGTTCGGCTGTATGTCGATGCTTTTCTGCACCCTCCTTCCTTCGATGGTCGTGATTGAGGCCGATACGCTGAGCCTCACTCCGTTCTTCGGAGCCTTGAGTATATATTTCGTCTTGCCGGTACCGCTCGCTTCAGCAACGCTTTTTTCGTCGACGTACCATACGATCTGCGCGCCGCTGAGATCGGTGATATAGCTCTGCAGCTCGATGGTTATAGTTTCACCCGGTTGCGGAGTTTCCGGGGTCATATTCAGATCGACGCCGCTTATCGAATTCGGGATCTGCGCATGAGCAGGCTGAGCAGCGATCGACGCTGCGGAAGAGAGAAGAACTCCCGAGAGAATCATTAGAAAAACAGATGTTTTCTTCAAAAAGTTCATTGCTGATATTCTACCATACATGCGAATGCAAATAGTCCGAGTTTTTCAACAGATTTTGGCCTGGGAGATGTTCGGGTTATTTCCGGATGCTATTAGGCGCTCGAACATCGCTTCCGTCGTGAATCGGCTGCATCCTTTTGTTTGGCATGCGCATGCCGTCTTCATTGTGGAATTCTCCCTGCATTTTCTCGAGAAGCGCTTGCTGCTGTCGTTCTGCTTCGGCTTCGGCCTCTTCCCGCATTACGTCCTTATATATGTACCAGACATCGACGATCCATGCTGGCGCTGCGCCTCCGGTGAGCGCTTCTGCTCCCTGTACCCCAATCATGGATGCGAGGCGTTTGAAATTTTTTATGACATCGACATTCTTGTACTCGAGAAATGCGATGAGGAGTATTCCGAAGATTCGATCGGCAATTTCCCACACAGCTTCCGGAATGGCAAAAAATTCCGTTAGGAGGAGGTCTGTCAGGAATTCGACAGCATCGATGATCCCCGCTACCGCGAACAGCACCATCCATGTTTTTTTGGTCATCTTCCGAGCCATAATTGAAGATTATACCACGGCAGCGCGGAGCATTAGCTGCTAGCCATTTGATTCCAGCTCCGCTTTCGCCTTTTTGATCTCGAGCATCTGCGCAGGATTGGTAGTGATGATCTGGTCTTCCGTATATGAGGCGATGACCCTGAGGGCGACATGCTTCATGCCGACGAAGAAGATGCCTTCCCCGACGCCCGATTCGAGCAGGAGGTATTTCTCTTCATCTGTGAGGTTGAATGTTTTCTGGATGATATCGATCGATGATGGGGATTGTTTGAGAAGTATCTGGATCGATGAGTTCGTAATGATCGGCAGGCCGTATGGAGACCTGAGAAAGTCATCGACGTCCTGGGTGATCGTCGCGATGCCGAGGTAGTATTTTCGTCCTCGTTTCGCCAAACCGAGCAGGAATGAAGCCGTATCTTCGGATTTCATCATCCACCATGCCTCATCGATGACGAGGAGGCGCTTCTTGACCTCCCTTCTGACGGAGTTCCAGATGAAGTGCGTCACGATATACATCGCGACCGGCTTGAGCTCGTCTTCCATGTCGCGGAGCGAGAATACGACGAACTTCTTGTTGATGTCGACGTTCGATGGGCGGTTGATGAAGCCTGCCCAGGTTCCCTTCGTGTATTTCGAGAGGCGCTCGACGAGAGAGTTCGCGCCTTCCATCCCGGCAAGGACGAGTTCGAAGTCGGAGAGAAGCGGCGGTTCGACATTCCTGAAATCGGATTCTGCAGTGATGTCCTTGAGCGCGTATGTTTCAGTGATCGCGCGGTCGATGATCGCATCTTCTTCCTGCGAGATGCCGCCGAGCATGATGCGGAAGAGTCCGACGAGATTGATGATGTTCGAGCGGAGAATGTCTGATCCTGATTCGTCTTCGCGCGGATATGGGAGGTCGAATGGATTGATATGGTGCTCGGAGTTGAGCGAGATATTGAAATACTTCCCTCCTGTCGCTTCAGCCATGTACTCGTATTCGCGTTCAGGATCGATGACGATCACATCGGTATCGAACATGAGCGTTCGGAGGATTTCGAGCTTGGTCGTGTAGGATTTTCCGGAACCGGATTTCGCGAATGTCACCGAGTTGTAGTTTTCGAGGAGGAAGCGGTCGAAAAGCACGAGCGATGAATTGTGCCGGTTGATTCCGTACAGGATTCCTTTGTCGGATGTGAGGTCGAATGAGACGAATGGAAAGAGCGACGAAAGCGGCGATGAATTGAGCTTCGAATGGACCTGGAGCTGGTCGTCTGCGATCGGCAGGACGCTCTTGTAACCGCTCTCCTGCTGGAAAAGCGCCGGCTTCAGATAGATGAGCTTCGACTCGAGGATGGACTTGATTTCAGATTCGATCTTGTCGAGTTCGGCGGTGTTGTCTGCAAAGATCGTGATGTATACGCCCACGTCGAAGATCTTCTCCTGCGCCTGCATGAGGCTGTCTCTGAGCTGCTCGAGGTCTTGGTATGCAGTATCAAGCATCGGGTCTCGGACGAGCCCCTTCTCTTCTCGGGAATTGATCTGGCTCTGGACTTCCGCTACTTTCTTTCGGAAATGGTTGAGGATTTTTGCCGTGTCGACCGGATGGATGAAGATCGAAATATTGAAGACCTTGTCGAGGTTGATGATCGGCGCGAACCAGTTGTCGGTGAGGAATCGAGGGTATGAAATGACGAAGAGGGTACGGGCGACTTTCTCGCCGAGGTTGAGTTCTTTCGGGCTTATCTTGAGCGCAGACGGGGCGATGACGTCCTTGAGCTCAAGGACGCCTGCTTCATATATTTCCTGAGGAAGCACCGACATGATCGGCGATCGCTCCTCTTTTTTTCCCATCATGTTGCTCAAGAAGCTCATATGTCTGTTGATTATAGCACTAGTTGATCTGTATCGGCTTTTCCGTTTCGCCCGGATTGAAGATCTTGTAGAAGAGCTCGACGACTTCTTCTGTGCCGAGTTCAGCGACGCGTACGCCGCACCTGACGAGTCCTTGCTCGACGACGCTCACTCGCTGCTGGAGCTGGCTTCGGTATTCTTCGAAGGCTTCATTCGCGATTGTTCCTGCAGCGCTTCCCTTCTTGCCGAACAGTTTCGTCAGCGGATTGCTGCCGGTCGTCATGACTGGCGGCATGTATGGTATTACGATGAAAAAGCTCTTCGTCATGATGCTCGAATTGTCCACGAATGTCTTGATGAATTCGATATATTCCCGGGTCTGGATCTTCATGAGCTCGGTCGCCTGCTCTTTGTAGCGGCTTTCCAGAAGCGATATGTACGGCCGAATATCGAGCTTCTTCGACTGGATGAAAATCTGAACGGAGAAATCGAGGGAGTTGAGGAAGTTCTGGAACTGGAAGATGATGGAATTCTGTTCATCGGTCGATTTCAGGGCGAAGTTGAGCGACGAGGCGAGGATGACGGAACGCATGGTGCCGTCCTTGAGGATGATGATTCCGTCACGGATTTCCTGAATCGGGACGAACTCCTGGGTTGTTTTCGCTGATGCTTGTGGTGATGACGCCATGTGAGTATATTTATCGCTGATTCCTGTTATCGTACATGCTCTCTTTGATGTCGAGGCTCCAAGTGAGGTCTTTGAGCTTGCTGTTCGATATTTTCGGCACCATGATCGAGGCATATTCTCTCGCGTCCTTCTCTTCCTTCGCTTTCGCAGCTTCGTTTTCGGTTTTCGCATCGCGGACAGGATCGACTTTCCTCCAAATATAGAGCTTGCTTCCGAAAAGATATTTTGTCGCAGCTTCGACCATATATACGAATGGGAAGCGCCTGTTCACCTTGAAGAAAGCGAGCGCGCAGGAGAATCCCATGATGAGGATGATGAGGAGGATTGCGATCGGCAGCGGCAAGAGCGTATACGCAATGAATGAAAGTCCCCCGCCTCCGGCGAGGTATATGAATTGCTTGATGGTGAGCGGTCCAAAGATCTTGTCCTCAACTTCGATGAATTGTGGAACCTGGTAACGCATGCAATGTATTATAGCGCACAATTATGCTATCGGCTCACGGTAGGGATCGATGGATGGTTTCGGCGGCGTCGCATTGTCCCCAGGACGAACCTGCTGGTTCGGAGCTGATGAAGGCGCTGCGGGTGCCGGAGCGGCTTTGATTTCCGTAGTGGTCATCGGCTTCGCGACCGTTCCTGAAAGCATATGATCTGCGAGGGAGTTGCTTTCGATCATGTTGATCGGCTGATCATTGTGGAATGTCGGATTCTCGATGCCGTTGAGGATCTTCTCTCGATTCATGCTCGAGGCATCCATAGATACAGAGTCTGCCCCGCTCTCCAGAGTCTCTGGCTGCTTTTCGATGGTGAACCCGCCAGCCTGCTCTACCTTGCTGATGAATGCGCTGTTCGATGATGGTGCAGGCACTTCTTCTGTAGGCCTGCTGTCTTGGACTTTTTGCATTGCGGTTCGAATCTGGTTGAATATAACCTCGTTTATTTCTTTCGCTATTGTCTCGGCGAGACCTTTTTCTATTTCAAGTTCGCTCGTGATTCGAGAAACGAAATCTTTCGATGCCCTGCTTCCGGTGAGAATTTTTCGAGTTTCACAGGCAAGCTCGCCAATCTGATCGACGTGAAGGCTGTATTTATCACCTACCAGTTTTATTTTCTCGTCAATTTCACTGGAAACGACGAGCTTCTTTATTTCCTCAGGGAGAATTTGAAATGATTGGTCTTGAATTTTCATATGTTATTTTATGACCAGCGAAGTATGTTGTCATCTTTCCTCATATAACCTGTTCCCAAAGCTTCATCGGCAGATGATGTTATAGCACTTCCGATAGCAACTTTTGTCGCCCGATCAGGTAACGATTCCATATCTTTAAGTTGTGACTCTGTAAGGTTTACTGCAACAGCATGGTCAGAGAGAAGTCCTGGATCCCATTCCATGAGCTGTTCACCCTTCACTCGCTTGAGAAGGGTCTTGACCATATCCATACTATGCGGTCGAACCGGCTTAAGATATTCAGTAAGGCCAGCTTCGATGGTATCTGAAAGCTCATCTTTATCGAGGTTTTTAACCATTTTTTGAGCTGAAGAAAGGTCGTTGTTCGATAATGCATCAATAAATGCCTTCTGTCGAGCGTCCTTGATTTCCTCCTTTTCTTTGTCACTTCGATCGCCTTTATCAACACTCGAATAGACACTTCCTCCTATGTGTTGCATGACAAGAGGGTTTGAAAGCGTTTTCTTGTCCAATGCCTGCTTTTCGGTAGATGACATTTTTCCGAGCGCGGTCCTGATAGCTCCCGAGTCCTCGAGCTTTATGGCTGCTTCAAGCTCCGCCTTGAGCTTGCGCTTTCGGGTCTCAGCATCGATTTCTTTTCCGAGCTTTTTGTCATCCTTATACGACTTTGAGCCTCCATACTTCGAGTTGGCAGCATATCCGGTGCTCATATCGCGAAGAGAGCGGCCGAATGCACTGTTGCCAACCGCTGTCTTTCCGAGCCTCTCGTCGACATTCGACGCCATTCGTCCGAGCGTCTTCCTTCCGACATAGCTGCTTGCCCAGCCTTTCGCTTTCATGCCGATGTCTCCGATCTTCACTGCTCCCATATTCGCGTAGTCTTTGCTTACGAGAAGGGCCATATTGAGCAGGAGGAGTATGATGACGTACATGGCGACTGTTCCGATCGTATTTCCGCTGAAGATATCGCTCGAGAACGAATCATTCGTTATGCCGGCATTTCCGCCCGTGAGGCCCATGAATTTTCCGAAGCTCGGATCAAGCATGATTTTCAGCACTACATACATAAGCATGAGATATAGAGGCGCGAATACGCATTGCCCAGTGAGCGTATTGAGCCACTCCTTCGCCTTCGGCTTGAGCGCAGGCAGCATCATGCCGATGAAGAAAAGCGGCGAGAATGCCATGAGGAGGAGGAGGACGCCGATGCGCAGAAGGAACATAATGGCTGCAGCCAGGAAGCTCAGCGAAGCTACGATGACTATTGCTGTACCCATCACTGTCGCGATGACGATCTTCACATCGACTCCTTGGAAGTAGCTCGCAGTCCCTCCGAAGATATTCCCCTTTCCTTGCGCGGTGTAGAGGATGGATTGTATGCGCAGACCCTGCATGACCGCATTGGCGAGGCCGTCCTTGCTCTTGAACCATTCTGATTTCGTAGCTCCCCCGTCAGGATCCGATGCCCCGTCGATAGCTTTGTAGAAACCGAGAGCGATGATATTCGAGGTATCGATGGCAAGCTTGGTGAAGAATAAGCTGAAATTGATGAGAAGTCCTGCCATGACGATATTGATCACGAGTTTCTTGAAGCCTTGCGTATCAAGGCCGAGGATCATCGTTATCGCATAGAAGAGCAGCATGAATATGAGGAATATGCTCGAGAAGTCGCGAACCATCTTCCATATGAGTCCGATGGCGGGCGTTCCCGCTACTATGTCTGCCATATGCGTCGTCGCGAAGAGGGCCTGATTGAGGAGGAATGCCGTCATTCGGAGGAATATCGTCGAGATCATCAGCGCGATCGCGCCCAGGTTCGCGAGCGTCGGGAAAATGACATGCTCCATGGCGACTCCGGTGATCATTGCAGTGACATCTGCATGCGCGAGGTTCGGCAACACGAAGACCCCTGCTGCGATGATGGCTATGAGAGTTTTTTTGTTGCGGTATTGTTTCATTGTTTCTCCGTATTACTGCGTCGTCGATCCATGCTCATGCCTCGATGGGCGCGTGCTCTCGCATTGCTGGAGGAGAGCTGCTGCCTCGTCATTCAATGGCTTGACCTGATCTTGCAAGGTCGTTATCTCCTGTTCCGAATTGACGATGTCTCGAGCTGTCGGCAGAGTTCGCATCTGGAGGAGGTTTGCCATTGCTGTCGCCGGAGCGCTTATTTCTACCGCAGTCTTCGCATTCTTCGCGTCGGTCTTTATCTTATTGAGCGAATCAACTGCGCCTTGGGCCGTATTATACGCTTCCGTTTTCTGAACTATGATCGGTACAACTTTCGTCTCTATGATGCTGCTGATCGAATCGATCTTTATTTGGAGCTGAGCAATGGTAGATGAAGCATCTAGGGTGGCGGGCGTCTGAAGTATCGAATCGATCTGGTCCTGATAGCATGCCTTCGCAGCATCGTATGCCTTCTTCACCCCAAGGGCGATATTCATTACTCTGAACTTGCTTGCAGCCACCGATTCTGCATCTTTCACATACTTTTCTACATTATTGATCGTACGCGTTCTGATTTCTTCGAGCTGTGCCCCATCGAAATTCGTCTGTTCTTTCTGCAGCTGATTGAGGTATGAATTGGTATCGCTCGGACCTCTGCCGCTTGCAGCACCGAGTCCCTTGCTGAGGACTGTCGTCACAAGCTGTGCGAAAAGCGCGCTTATGATCTCGTTGAATTCGTCAGCGAGCTCAAGCTCATGGCCAGGCGAGCTGAGTGCCGCATCCGCACGGCCGAAGATGACGCTTCCTGGTGTCTGAGTCTCGCAGACCTTCTTGCTCGTTGGAGCATTGACTGACCCAGCATTTTCATATTCCTCATCGATGCTTTTCGGTGCGACAGGCCCGACGAAATTCTTGTCTCCTTCTGCTGGAACGGTCTTGCATGATTGCCAAGAAAGGAAGCCGTGACCCTGATTTAATTCGTCCTTCTGTTCCGCCTTTTGGGTTCCAATCTGGTATGAAAGATCGTCTTCGGCTGAAAGATACGCGCCGAATGCATTGTTCTGCGGTTCTGTAGTAAGCGAGACGAAAGCGGGCCACTTTCCCTGCTTGAAGTCTCCTGCGGTGAATCCGTTGACAGATATGAAATTTCCGCTGCTGATGCTATTCGATGCGCTCTTTACGATTGAAGAAAGCGTACACGCGTATCTTTTCTGGCTGTATGGCCGATATTTGAAAGCCAAAGCAAGCTTGAGGTTTATGCTGAAATTTCCGCAGAGCTGGCTGAGCAATCCGCTGTGGGCTATGAAATCTCCCGTGATCTGGTCGCCGACATCAGCGAAGAATCCTGCCGGATCTGTCACGAATGATGGGCTTCCTTGGAATCCTGTGTTGATCCAGCTCACGATGCTCGCGGTAAGCTGCCTGAGAATCTGCTTCGCGATTATGTATGCGAGCCCGTCGAGCACGGTTTCCTTGTATTGAAGCATGTAGTCTGAGATGTCGGTCGCGACATCTGCAATCGCGCTGATCGTCCCTTCAATCGTATTGCCTATGTCGGTTACGATATCCCCTACGCCGAAAATAGCAGAGGCTTTTTTCGGCGCGGTCAGGCCGACAGAAGATAGGACGATCGCTAATATCAGTGCTGCTGCGATGAATTTTTGTATAATAATCTTCATATGATTTATTTCAATTTGAATGAAACTCCAGCCGCAGCCATATAACTCCGTATTGTTTTCAGCGCATCAAAAAGCGCAATCATCACATCCTGGGACCTTCCTATTCCCTGAATGGTCAATATTGGATCAACGTCTGACTTTTTATATGATTCGGTAATGAAAACAAGCGAACTGAGGGTATTCACGAGCTTCTTGTGATTTGCAAACAGCGGCTGCGGAGCTGGTGTCGCTATGAGTTCTTTAAGAATGATCTTGTAGCTTGCGATGATGGGGTCAAGCTCTTTCAGGATTGTCGGATCCATTTTCGTCAGAGCTTCCTTCGTGATCACACCCTCATTTCGGCTACTCACCGTATTC
>JAQBRD010000020.1 GCA_028286665.1 Candidatus Tayloriibacteriota bacterium | reverse complement strand
TTTTGAATTCTGCAGGGAGATCCGAGAACTGCTTGTCGATCATGACTTTCAGGCTTCCCTCCAGAGGAACAGCCTTGCCGCCTCCCGGACAGAGCGTCGAGACGAGCCGCTGGGCGACGGCGCAGATAAGTGTCGGCGCGATGAGGTACGGGTCGACGCCCATGTCGATGAGTCGAGGGATGACGCCGGCAGCGTTGTTGGTGTGGAGCGTCGAGAATACGAGGTGACCCGTAAGTGCCGCCTGAACGGCGAGCTGCGCGGTCTCCTTGTCTCGGATTTCTCCCACCATGATGATGTCAGGGTCCTGACGGAGCGTCGTTCGGAGACCGGCTGCGAAGGTATAGCCGATTTCGGGCCGGACCTGCGACTGGCTGACGCCTTCCATGTTGTATTCGATCGGATCCTCGAGCGAAAGCACGTTGTAGGATTCGCGATCGACTTCGTTGAGCATCGTATAGAGCGTCGTCGATTTTCCGGAACCTGTCGGACCGGTGATGAGGATGAGGCCGTACGGACGCTTGATGGCATTCCTGATGATCTGGATATTCTCAGCTGAAAGCCCCATGTCGTCGAGCTTGCGAACGCCTTTCTCCTGATCGAGGATTCGCATCACGATCTTCTCGCCGTAATACGCTGGGAATGTCGAGACTCGGAAATCGATTTTTCGCCCGTCGATGCGGGCCGAGAATCGTCCGTCCTGCGGCTTTCTCTTCTCGTCGAGCTTCATGTTCGAAAGCACCTTGATGCGGGCGACGACTGCGCCGTGCACCTGGGCCGGAAGGACGAGCGACGTATTGAGCACGCCGTCGACGCGGAATCGCACGCGGATCTTGTCGCGCATATGCTCGATATGCACGTCAGATGCGTCTCCTTCGGTAGCGTATCGTACGATGGTTGCTACGATCTTCACGACCGGCGCGTCTTCGATGATGAACGTGTCCGATTTGCCGTCTGCGGTCTTCGTCTTCTCGAGCGAGCCGTCGCTGTCGACGGAGAGGACGGTCTCGAGCTCGAAGAGCGCCTTCGAGACTTCTCCCGAGAGGCCTTTGTACGAATCGACGACGCGGTCGAAATCCTCAGGACCTATGAGGAAGATCTTGTATGGAATATTGTTCTTGGCAGCGATGAAGTTGAGTGCGTCGCGAGCTTCGATATTGTCCGGATTGACGATTCCGACTTCGAGCACGCCTGCTTTCAGTCCGATCGGTACGAATTTGTAATGGACGGCGGATTCTTCAGGGATATAATCGAGCGCTTCGAATGGGACGCTCACGTCGCCGAGCGATCGGATCGGAATATTGAGAAATTCGCCGCGAGCGATGAGGATGTCTTCGGGCCGCACTCCATGCGCGATAAGGGCCTGATCGAGAGATGCGTCTCCTGAAGCGGTCTCCTGCTTCACATCGCGGAGATCATCTTTGCTTATGAGCTTTTTATTGAGAAGGATGTCGAGGACACTCATAGTATATGGGCCATATGCTGGCAATTATGTTATTTCTTCGCAGTGGGAACCGAAGCCTGATTCATGCCGGAAACCTGAGTGAACGGATTCGGTCGCCCGACATTCTCAATAGGAATCGGCTGGCTGAAATCGACGAGCGACTGATATGCGGACGACAGGCTGCTCGATCCGACGAAGAAATTCGAATCGATCTTGAGGGAATTGATCTGTCCGAGAAGCGCAAGCACGTCTGCGCCGATCGCTGCGCTATCCGCATCGCCGCCGCCGGCAACCGTCGTCTCGAGATTTGAATTCGCTGAAGTAGCGGCAGACGCGCCCTTGGTAGAGTAGAGATAATAGCCGCCGCCGAGCAATATCACTATCGCGATGATTGCATGCGCGGCATTCGAAGATGATTCTGATTGATGATTTTTCATGCTGTTATTTTTTTAGCCAATATGTCTTCAGGTCGACATCATAGCTGTATACCCCGTTATCAGCAGCAGTAAGGGAGATTTTCGATATGTCCATGATTCGGAGGCTGCGCTCGATGTCCTGCATAAATGCGATGAAATTCTCATACGTAGTCGCGGTGCTGAATGAGATGGTGACCGTATTCAGCTTCATGGCGACTCCGGCAGCCGTCGTCTTTGTCGACGGGGAGGTCGCGCTCGTTCGGACTCCTTTGAGCTTGATATGATGCTGGTCCGCGATTCCATTCACGTCGATGATCAGTCGGACGTTGTCGATATTGTCAGGAATCATCTTGTCGAGCTTCGCGAGATCCTCAGCAGATATCCTGCTTCGGGATTTGAGAACCTCGTCGCGGGTCTTGATGAGCTTCTCGGCATTGGTGATCGCCAGCTGATAGCTGTCGCTCACGACCTGAACCTGCTTGATCTCGTCGATCTTCCCGCTCGTGAACGTGAAATAGGTTCCGACTGCGAGGATGATGAGTATGATTGGAAGGATGTTTTTTCCCATAATAATATGAATTAATGCTGCGTGCCGTCTTCTGTTCCCGATGCAGGTGCGGATTTTTCAGCATTCAAAGCTGCCTGGAGCGTCTTGTCATATGCAAATTCTGAAGTATTGAGCGTCGCAGTGAATGTGAAATATACGTTTCCCAGCAGATCTGCAGATAAGTCTGAAAGGACAGGATCTTTCAGCAGCCGGTTGCGGCCATACTGCGTCGACTGGCTGAAGACATCTGATTGGAAGGCAATGGCTTTGAAGCTGGTGCCTACGCCGTGCATGCTTATCTTCAGAGGATCCTTGTCGACCTGCGGAACCTGGATATCGAGGGAGAGGAATTGTATATTCTCCGCAGTCAGCCGCGCGATGATGTCGAATACGTCTGAGATTGCGAGATGCTTGCCGAGGACGGATTTTGCCGTATCGATCTTCGTATTCAGGCGCTTGAGCTGCTCGATCGCGAAGGTGTTGAATTTGTCCCGACGATCGACGAGATCCTTCTGAGAGGTTTTCTGCGCATCCTCGAGATGATTCTTCCAAGCGAAAGCGAATCCTGCCCCGCCGAGCGAGATGATGAAAATAATGACCGCAAGAACCATGAAAATACTCACGCCGCCGGACCGAGATGAGATGATCGGAGCGGTCAATGGCTTCTTCGGTATGAACGATGTTTGGAATTTAGTCTCCATTCCCAGATAGTATACCGCACATTGCAAATCAATGCCTATCGCATCTGTGCATATCTCGCGATCAATTCATTTCCGAGAGCCGTCGAAGCGCTACGCCGATGGCTACAGCGAATTCGGGACCTGCTGCAGCGAATTGTTCAGCGAGGAAGGCGGGCGTCTCGAGCTTGCCGAAAGGATCCGCGTAGGTCATTTCGGATTGGAAACTCACTTTTGCGAGTTCTGCCAGGCCCTTGAGAAGGACTCCGCCGCCGGTCATGACGATATGGCTCACGTTCTTCGAATACTTCTTCTGATAATTGAGGATCGTCGCGTTCGCTTCATAGAAAATATAATCGAGGTTGATGCTGATGATTTCCGTAAGCGCCTTGTATTCAGGACCGCCTTGGAGGCCTTGCGTGCGCTTGATGTTCTCGGCATCGGCGACTGGAATGCTCATCGCCTGCGCGATGGCGAGCGTGATATCCTGTCCGCCCTTGTTGATGATATGCGCGCTGCGGAGGATTCCGCGCTCGACGATATAGAGCTTCGTCGCTCGCGCGCCCATGTCGAGGACTACGACCGGCTGCACGCCCTGATCGATGACCGATCGAACGGAGCTGAAAAGCTCGATCTCATAGAATGACGGATTGAGGCCGCTGCCCGTCATGATCGACTGATATGTATTCAGATATTCATTATGGATCGCGACGACGAGGACTTCCTGCATCGCTTTCTTCTTGACGACGCCGTTCTGGCTGTCGTCTTCGGCGAGTCCGTCTTCGTTCGGAATGACCGACCAATCGAGCAGCACTTCGGTCATCGGCACCGGAATATATTTGCGGGCTTCGATCGAGATGACTTCGCCCATCTGCTTTTCAGGAACCTGCGGGATGTTGATGAATGAGATGAGGCTCGATGAGAATGGAAGCGCTACTCCGCACGCTGTCGTGGTGGTCTTCGATTCGCGGAGGATGTCTTTCAGAGCTTCGGCGAGCTTGGCATTATCAAGGCTCGTCGCGCGTCCGACTTCGGTGCCTGCATATGGGCCGAGCGCGAGCTCTCCGTATGTCTCGAGGACCGCTCGCCCGCGCTTGCGCTTGATCTGCACGACTTTTATCGCCGAAGAGCCAATATCAATACCAAGGACGCTCTGTTCCTTTCTGCCGAGAATCGAAGAAAGTATGGACGATAGAGACATAGTTTTAAATAGTATAGCATGAAATTTATTTTAGGAGATTTTGAGCGATATTTCATGTGGATTCTATAGGATATGCGCATGGGACTCGATCAAGAATGGGCAGAAAACTTCACGAAAGCCCTTGCGGTGCTTGCTTCCTTCATATATCCGGAATCCGCAGCGGCGGCGAGCCTGAGCGGCATGGATCCGAAGGAAGCCTATGCCATTATTCCCCGAGCGACAGACCTGTCAGGGATCATCGAGCCTGAAATTCAAGCCATATGGCAATACCGCCATCCTTTGGCAAGGAATATCATTCATGAATTGAAGAACTCGAGGAGCGCGCATGCGGCGGACTGTGCAGGATATGCTCTATATATGCACCTTGCCGAACATCTCGGCGAGCTGCTATTGCTCATCCCGATCCCCCTCTCTCGCCAGAGGCTGAACGAGCGAGGATACAACCAATGCGAACTGATCGCGAAAGCAGCATTGAAATACGGAAACGCATTCGAAATGAGGAATGATATTCTCACGAAGCCGGTCCATCGTACCGAGCAGAAGACGAAGAGCCGCAGCGAACGCATCAGAGATTCAGAGAATATCTTCTCCATCAGGAATACGGAGGATATTGCCAGGCGGATATGCGTCATTATCGATGATGTGACAACGACTGGCAGCACATTGGCGGCAGCACGCCAAGCTGTCATCGATGCTGGCGCTGCGCGCGTCATAGCGATTGCAATCGCGCATTAGCGAACGACGAGAACGGCCGCCGAACCAAAAAGATTGAATCCCGAGCAATTCTATGTCAGAATACAAAAACGAGGAGGGGTGTCAGAGCGGTCGAATGAGCTTCTTTGCTAAAGAAGTAAGCCCTTTAAAGGCTTCGCGGGTTCGAATCCCGCCCCTTCCGCAAAATAAGAAAAAGGCCAGCTTTAGCTGGTCTTTTTCTTTGTCTGCGCGAATAGAGCGCGGGATTCGAAAGGCGCAGTCGCGCAGGCGATTCAGCAGAATCGTGCCTGGCCGACCGAGCCGGCGATCAGTAGATCGCGCCGGGAGGCGTTCGCGAACTTTCAGTAGAAAATTATCTGTAGCCAAATTCCTAATCAGCATCCCATGATATCATTTATCCATGGATCCCCTTCCGGAAATCAAACTCGGCACATATCGCCACTACAAAGGCAACGAATACGAAGTTATCGGCGTCGGCCGCAATAGCGAAACGAATGAGCCTGTCGTGGTGTATCGCGCCATGTATGATTCGGAAGAGTTCGGCAGCGACGCCATCTGGATTCGACCAGCTTCGATGTTCGCAGAAAACGTATTTGTAAACGGAAAAGAAATGCCTCGATTCGAATTTCTCAGAAAATAGTATACTTGTATAATTATGGATAGAATCAAATCGATATTGAGAGTGCTTGCGACAGTAATCCTTGCCATAATCGGCATCTTTCTTTTCTCATTCGCAAAGAACTATAGGCGGGCGCTGAATGCTCCGGCACATCTCGCACCTCAATTCATCCTTCTTTCATTTGATGGAGGAAAATCCATCGACGTTTGGGAAGATACTCTGAATTTTTCAAAGAAGCTGAATAGCGAAGGAAAACCGGTCCATTTCACCTACTTCATCAACGCCGCATATTTTCTCGCACCAGAAAATGCGAAATCATACGCGCCCCCGCTGAAGCCCCGAGGAACTTCAATAATCAACTTCTCTGAGGACGCTTCCCATATTGACACCCGAGTGAAAGAGGTCAATCGCGCCATCCTCGAAGGTCACGAGATCGCATCGCATCTTGTCGGGCATTTCTCAGGCAAAAGCTGGAACAAAAACAATTGGGAACAGGAGTTCGATTCGTTCGACGATATCATGTCGAATATCGAGAGCAAGAACCCGGGATTGCATCTCGGACAACCGTCACTCCTTGAGCAGAACCCGATTCGCGGATTCAGAGCGCCTTACCTTCACACCAACACTCATATGTATGAAGTCCTTCATGAAAGGAAATTCGCATACGATGCGAGCGAGGTTTCGAAAGGTCATGAATGGCCGACGATCGACACTGAAGGCTTGTGGCATATCCCCTACTCGACCGTAGAAATCGGAGACAGCCGGACACCGGTCACCGCGATGGATGCATTGATGTATGATCTCCACGATCATGAAGGCAAAGGAAATCTGAAAAGAGGGACAGCGGAATGGAATGCGAAGAAAGAAGAAGTTCTGAAGTCATATCGAGACTATTTCAAGAAAAGCTATGGAGGAAATCGCGCGCCGATATCGATAGGCTATCATTTCTGGATACACAATGACGGTCTGTACTGGGAAGCTCTGAAAGAATTCGCAAGCGAGGCATGCGGAAAGCCCGATGTCCGATGCACCACCTTCAGCGAATTCGTCACGTATCTGAATTCGCAACCTGACCTTCGGAATTAGGCTGAGTCACATCAATGTCGAAAAAACTTTCAGAATTCAACAAAGAAATATGGAATTATTACAGGAAATATCGACGCGATTTCCCATGGCGTATTTCTGATGCAAACGCTGCGCGCGTGACGCCCTATCACATCGTCGTCTCGGAGATCATGCTGCAGCAGACGCAGGCGCCGCGCGTCGTTCCGAGATATGAGAAGTTCATGAAGAAATTTCCCGATTGGAAAGCGCTCGCTCGAGCGACCAACGCCGAAGTCATCGGCGAATGGCAGGGCCTCGGCTACAATCGTCGCGCGCTCTACTTGAAACGGATAGCTGAGACAGTGACCTCAACGGACAATGGCGCGAGTGCATCTGAAACAGCTGCCGGAGAAATCCCCAAAACCTACGACGAGCTCTATGAGCTCCCCGGAATCGGTCCCAACACCGCAGGCTCCGTCCTCGCATTCGCCTGGAACCTGCCGCACCCATTCATCGAGACGAATATCCGCAGCGTCTTCATCCACTTCTTCTTCAAGAATCGGGGCAAGAAAAACAAAAAAGGCGAGGCGGCCAAGAAAGTCTCCGACGCAGAGATCCTCGAGCTCGTAGCTGCTGCGCTCGCGCTTCCCCGCAATCAGCAGAATCCGCGCGATTGGTACTATGCGCTCATGGACTATGGCGTTCACCTGAAATCGACGCAGCCCAATCCTTCCCGACGCAGCGCGCATCACATCAAGCAATCGACCTTCAAAGGCTCGAACC
The DNA here is from genome assembly GCA_028286665.1 of Candidatus Tayloriibacteriota bacterium. GTDB lineage: Bacteria > Patescibacteriota > Minisyncoccia > Phycocordibacterales > PALSA-1337 > JAQBRD01. Next base: position 2,912 of record JAQBRD010000020.1, on the reverse strand, counting down.
GCGAGCTCCGAGCGCAGCTCCTCCGTTTCATCCTGAAGCAGCCAGCAACAACAGCAGAACTCATTGCGCGCTTCAAAGCGAAAGATCACGAGTACTGCACGCCTGAAAATATCGAACGGAATATTCTAGCGCTCGAGAAAGAAGGCTTTATCCAACGAAATCCGACAGGCGTCTATTCAATCAAGCAGTAGGCCGGATGGTATAATCGGGACACGCACAGCAGCGCGGCCCACATGAAACCCACCGACCTCATCACAACTCATTTCCGCCTCATCGAACCGCAGCGGACAGCTCTCAGAAAACTCGGCATCACGACCGTCGAGGATCTTCTCTATCATTTCCCGACCCGTTACGGCGACACGTCTGAAACCCGATCCATCGCGCACCTCGGCAAAGGCGACGATGCCGTCGTCTTCGGCAAGATAACGCGGCTGAAAATGAGCAAGGGTTTCAAATCGAAAATCCCGATGGCCGATGGCTACGTCACCGACGACAGCGGCAGCATCCATTGCGTCTGGTTCAATCAGCCGTACCTCGCAAAGATGACGACAGAGGGCGCGCTCGTGCGCATCGAAGGAAAAGTCTCGCAGCGGCGGCCGAAAGCAGGCGCCGACGGCACCATTTCGTCCGCCGCTGCGAATTCAGGCGAACTCTATTTCTCGAATCCGAAAGTCGAGGTCGTCTATCATCTCCCGCAAGGCGTCGGCGAGACCCTTTTCAAAGGCACGGACGAAGAAGCCGGTTCGACTGCGCACAATCTGTATCCGATATATCCCGAATCGCGCGGCATCACATCGAACTGGATGTACCACGCCATCTCGCGCATTTTCAAAAGCATGAGCGACAAAGCCGGCATCGGTTTCCTCGAGTCGCTCCCCGATCCAATTCCTGGAGATATCCTCGAGCGATACAGCCTGCCCGCGCTCCGCACCGCGCTCATCTGGGCGCATACGCCGATGAAGAACGAGAATGCCGAGGTCGCTCGCAAGCGTTTCGCTTTCGAAGAGATATTCTTCATCCAGATCGAAAAACAGAAAGCTCGGAAGGAATATCAGCAGAATCCTACCTTCGTCATCAATGATCCGCAGACGCGCGCCGCCGTCGATGCATTCGTGAAGCGCTTCCCTTTTGAAGCGACCGAGGCTCAGCGCAAGTCGATCGATACTGTCCTCGAGGATTTCGCCCGAGGCCATGCCATGTCGCGATTGCTCGAAGGAGACGTGGGCTCAGGAAAGACCGCAGTCGCAGCGGCGACGGCTTTCGCCATCGTGAACACCAGGCCGATCCTCGCGAACGGAATGAAAGCGACTTCCGGCTCGCTCCAGATCGCATACATGTGTCCGACCGAAATCCTCGCCACGCAGCATTTCGAATCCTTCATCCAGTATTTCGCATACCTCGGCGTCCAGGTCGGCCTCATCACCGGCAACGGCTGCAGGAAATTCCCTTCGAAGCTCAATCCGAAAGGCTGGACCGACATCTCGCGTTCGCAGCTACTCAAGTGGGTCGAGAATGGCGAGATCCCGATCCTCATCGGCACGCACGCGCTCATCCAGAAATCCGTGAAGTTCAAGCATCTCGCATACGTCATCATCGACGAGCAGCATCGTTTCGGCACGAAGCAGCGCGCCGAGCTTGTCCGCAAGGAAAAGCACGACGCTCCCGCGCGAATGCAGGCCCATGCTGCTGCGCCGCATAAGAGCATCGGCATGTATCCGAAGAAAGCCGCTCCGCTTCAGAAGATGCCGCTGCCGCACCTCCTCTCGATGACTGCGACTCCGATTCCCCGCACGCTCGCGCTCACAATCTACGGCGACCTCGACCTCACCCTGCTCGATCAGATGCCGCATGGCCGCAAGCCGATCATCACCGAGATCGTCACGCCGAACAAGCGCGAGCTCACGTATGAAAAGGTCCGCACAGAACTTGCCGCAGGGCGCCAGGCATATGTGATCTGCCCGCGCATCGATGAGCCGGATCCGACGAAGGAAGCTGCGGTCGCAGCAAAATCCGTGAAAGAAGAAGCCAAGCGCCTGAAGGAAAAAGTCTTCCCAGAATACGAGATCGGCATCCTCCACAGCAAGATGAAACCGGCGGAGAAGGACAAAGTCATGCTCGGCTTCAAAGCCGGCAAGATCCGCATTCTCTGCGCGACATCCGTCGTCGAAGTCGGCGTGAATGTTCCGAACGCGACTGTCATCATCATCGAGGGCAGCGAACGCTTCGGCCTCTCGCAGCTCCATCAGCTCCGCGGCCGCGTCATTCGATCGAATCACCAGGCGTATTGCTACGTCTTCACTGGAGACGGCACCAAGCAAGGCGACAGCATCGGCAGCGAGAAAACCATCGAACGATTGAAAGCACTCACGACTGCAAAGAACGGCTTCGAGCTCGCTGAATTCGATCTCGCGCAGCGGGGCTCCGGAGGACTTTCCGGCGCGAAGCAATGGGGCGTCTCGGATATCGCCATGGAAGCCCTCAAGAATATAAAGATGGTAGAGGCAGCGCGTACCGAAGCTGCGAGATTTGTTGCGTCAGCAGGTGAAGGAAATTTGGAAATTCCACAGCGAAGGAAGTCACGGGAGATTCATTTCGAATAAAATCTGCTCAGGCCTTTTGTGCTACCATAGAGCGATATGAGAAAAGGATTCATTTCGCTCGTGATCATTTCAATCGTGCTCGATCTTTTCGCTTGCTTGCTCTATTTCTTCTCGATGGGTTTCGTCCCAAACCCGAGTTTGCTAGGCATATCAGCGGTTGGAATCATATTCTTCGGAACGCTGCTCAGTTTTCTGCTGCTAGCCGCATTCATCCATATGAATTCGAGAGCTCCGGAAGCTACGGCAACATCGATTGTGGGTGCCATACTCTTAATAGCCGCGGTCTTGCCTTGGGCTACAGCATTTCTCAGT
>JAQBRD010000013.1 GCA_028286665.1 Candidatus Tayloriibacteriota bacterium | reverse complement strand
AAATATACGGCTGCAGCTCTGATCTTCCTGGTCATCTTTATCCTTCTTGTCCACTTCTTTTCAGGGATCAGAGAGGATAATCTCAAGCGCATTATTCGAATAGGCGCTTTACTACCACTGTCTGGAGGCCTCGCAACATATGGCGAGCCTGCAAAGAATATGGCTATGATCGCTCAGGATGAAATCAATGCAGACGGTGGAATCAACGGGCAATCTTTGGAAATAGCTTTTGAAGATCACAAATGTGATCCAAAGACAGCTCTTTCCGCTTTCGAAAAGCTTTTGTCGCAAGATAATGTACGCATATTCACTTCAGTTGCTTGCAGCGGAACGGTTTCGAGCATCGCTCCAACGCTGCAGAAGAAAAATGCAATTCTTCTCGGTACGGTGACAAGCGCTGACAGGCTAAGCGGAATCTCGCCAAACTTTTTTAGAAACTGGGCATCAGATAAGCAGGAAGCAAAACTTCTTGCTGATGAGATCGTGCGCAAAGGGTATAAGACAGTCGGAGTCATATATGAAGAGACGGACTATGCAAAGGGCTTGAAATTGTCATTGGAAGGCTTTCTCGAAGGAACCGGCGTCGCTGTAAGTGGCGAATCATTCATTTCAGGATCGAAAGATGTCCGTTCTCAGATCGCAAAAATCAAAAGCGTAAAACCAGAAGTTGTCTTTGTCAGTGTTCAGACGGTGCCAAGCGGTGAAATCGTGCTTACGCAAATGGAGCAAATGCAATTTCACCCTAATCTTTTCGTGAATGACAATATCGTCAAGGCGGCATCGCTCGTCAGAGGGCATTCGATGCTGCTCGAAGGGGCGATTGGCGGGGATTATGTATTCCAGACATCAAAAGATCTCTCAGTCCCGCTTTCGAAATACAAGGAAAGATACGGGGCTGAATGTCCCCAAATAAATATTTGTGCAGCTGAATATGACGCTATAAAACTCATTGCTGAGGCCTTGAGATCTGCTGGTGAGGATTCTTCGGATAAAGTCCGGCAGCATCTTAAGAATGCTGCATATCAGGGCCTAAGCGGAAAGATCTCTTTTGATGCTTCGAACGACCGGACCGATTCACACTACTCACTCTTCATTATTAAGGAAGGAAAAACAAAGCAACTCAGCAGATAATTTCGAGTATCGATTTTCCTTTGTAATACTATGCCGTATAAAACGGCTCATATTCGCAACTGCGCGGGTAGGTTTTTACTAATAAGTTTCCATCTACATATGAAAATACGAAATTTTTATACGGGTGCGATTTTCGGGGCGGCTCTTTTTTCAGCAGCAGCTTTTCTTCCAGTCGACGCTTCCGCTGCGAAGGTTCAGAGTTCCGCCTCGGGGCGCGTCGATTTCACCGCGCTTGGCGGCAATAGAATGGTGGACTTCTCGGTTCGCTCGATAGGGGATATTTGCGAGCTGAGAGGCTCAGATGTCGTAGGCTGTGCAGGCAGCGGGCATCTCACATATACGGACGATCAGAAGAACAGCTATTCGGTAGAAGTTGCATATGTTTCCGGCCAGGGAAATGACGTTTGGTTTGCCGGAAGAATCTTCGCGGCAAGCAATCCTGACTGGGTCGGCAACTGGCTCTTTGCGCAGGTCACAGATAATGAGAAGCGTGGGGTCGGAGAGGATATGGTTTCCGGAGTATTCAGCAATGAGGTCTCATCGCGTCTGAGAGTCGCGATCCATAATCAGACAGGGGAGGGTCCGTATGCGATCTCCTCGGGAGATGTAAAAGTACGCAATAAATAAAAATCTAGCCAATAATTTCTACAAAATGAAAAATAACATTCGATTCAGCGGTACGATGCTCGGAATGCTCACGCTTGCGCTCGTGCTCGCTTTTCCCTCTGGCGCTTCAGCTGCAGCGCGACGACAGCAGCCTGTTTCTATAAACGGCAATGCCGGCGCCAATATTCAGGGAGGCCAGCGCAATTTTGATTTTTCAGTAAATTCCACATCGGATTCCTGCGGAATGAGCAGGGGACAGGTCGTCGGCTGCCAGGGAAGCGGCCAGATGACGTACACTGATTATATGAACAACACATATGTCGTCGATGCGAGATATGTTTCAGGCAATGGCAGAAATGTCTATTTTGCAGGCCCAGTCATATCTTCGAGCAATCCTGGTCAGGTCGGCAACTGGCTTTATGCGAACGTCAACGACAGGCAGGGTCCTGGTGCTGCTGGTCGAGATCAGGTTTCCGGGGTATTCACGAATGAAGACATAGCGCGGCAGCGAGTGGCAAATCAAGGACGGACCGGCATCAGGCCGTATAGCGTGAATAGCGGAAATGTGAATGTCGGCTATTCTCAGCGTGCCAACATGCATGATCCGTCGATGGCACCGATGAATTGGCGATAAGCCGCAGCGAAAAACCGCTCAGTCTTACGACTGAAGCGGTTTTTTGCTATTAGGATTCGCTCGAGCGAAATCTAAAGAGAGAATCGACGCTTTATTTAACAGCGTCCTTGAGAGCCTTTGCTGCTCGGAACTTAGGGACCTTCATAGCTGGAACCTTGATAGCCTCGCCTGTTCGAGGATTTCGAGCTTCTCGCGCAGCTCGCTGCTTCACTGAGAAGATGCCGAGGCCTGCGATAGAAACTTCATCGCCCTTCTTGAGAGATGAGACGATAGCAGTGAGAGCCGCTTCTACTGCCTGCTCTGCCTGTACCTTTGTTCCGCCCAATACTGCGTGCACTGCATCTACGATTCCTGCTTTATTCATAGTTTTTGTAGTTACTAATAATTGATCCACTCTATGCGCCCGCTTCCGCAAGAGCATTTGAGTTCTAACCTCGCTAATCATTATATAACAGGCCATTTTTTGCGCAATAGGGCGAAAATAGCGACATGAATAGGATGATTTGGCAAAATTCAGTGTGTAAAATAAAGACCTCCCGCACTTTCGTACGGGAGGCTTGGATAACAAACAAATGACAGATATCGATATCGACGGTTATTGAACCAGACGAACAGACGGACGAAGCTTGTAGCACTCTTCGATATCTTCGTGGAAAGGACTTCTGAGGAAGTTTTGGAAAATTCCTTCATTGCCTTCAGTCGGAATGCCGTGGGCTTTCGTGAACATTTCCTCATATTCGGGACCCCATGTGCGGGTGCCGATGCGAGCTGTCTTCGAACAGCTATCGACCATGTTGGCGATTCCGCTTCGGTCCATGAGCTGATTGAGCGAATCGATCCCTTCGATAAGCTGTTCATTGATGGCTTCCGAACCGCTGTGGCCTTTCGCGATGAGAACTTCGATCCCCGCCATGAGCATTGCGATGTACATGCCGGCGGTGTAGGCGAGTCTTTCGGTCATGGGAACATCTTGGCCATAAAGCCCCTCCTCGCGCGCGACAGTCCACATTTCGCCTTTGTCGACCTGCGACATCGGAGTCGTTTCCAACGCATCAGTCGCAAGAATCACGTCTGATATCTCCTGCCCCGATTCTACGTGCTCGTAGATCTTCTCAACGAGTCTTTTCGATCCCGCATATGCCTGGATGTAGCCTCGTTCGAAAGCAGGTTGGAATTGGGTTTCGAGATTCTCATAGAAACCGAGGAGGCCGTATTCTGAGATGAGTTTCGTCACGATGCCCGTAAGTCCTTTTGCTGACTGGAGGAATGAGGGTATTGGCGCGATGTCCACGGCGCGGAGCGCCTTGTAGCGGGCTTCGGTCAATCCCCACGGTCCAGCAAGCAACCCTGCTCGCTCGCCAGTCAGATCGCTGATTACTTCATGGATCATCGTGGTGAAGAACGTCATCGGCGAACCGATGCCTATCGACCACGCAAGCGCGACGTCGAGAGCATTGCCGGTAACATCCTGGAAGATCGCTACGCTGGCATTGATTCCGGCACCGTTGGTATCCCGACCTTTCAGATACAGGTCGCGAACCGAGCTGCCGACTCCTTTCGGAGCGACCATGATCACATTGATATCGTCGCGGAGCACTTCGCCGATCGATTGCAGACGGCCGATGAGGAATCCATGGGACAAGCCGAGCGTTGCGCACGGCTTCATGTATCCGATGATCTGTTTCCAGCGGCTGACTTGCGCGCGATCTTCGATGAGGAGGATCACGAGATCCGCATCGCTGACGACCGTCTCGATATCTCCGAGCGTTCCTGAAGCTTCAGTGAACCCTTTTTCTCGGGCATCAGCGCGGCTCGGCGAATTGCTTCGCAGGCCGACTGATACGATCACTTTGCTGCCGCACTCGAGGAGCGAATCCCTGAGGTTGCAGGCCTGCGCCGGAGCTTGCTTGCCCCAGCCGATGAATGCGATTTTCTGGACGTTGCTGTTATCGAAGGCAGCGGGGAGGAGCTTGAAGCGATCCCTTCCGCCGACGACGATCTGTTCGCACCCGGTGCTGAGATTCAATTGACCGATTGCGAAGACTGATGACTGAAACTGAGTTGCTGTTTTCATAACTTTGTGCCGATTCTGCATTTGTTGACGACGAACGAACAGTATAAAAGGGCCACACAGCCCTTCCTATATGCTGAAATTACCCGTTATTGGCTCATATGTCAATACTGCGTCTTCAAAAAGAAAAGGAGCGATTTTTGAAATCGCTCCTTTTCTTTCTCCGCTCTGCTTCGTCTATCTCGCGAAATCGATCGCTCGGAGCTCGCGGATGACGGTGACTTTGATTTCGCCTGGATATTTGAGATCCTTCTCGATCTTCAGGGCGATATCGCGGGCGAGATTCCTGGATTCGAGGTCTGAGAGCGCTTCTGGGGTGACGAATATGCGGATCTCGCGGCCAGCCTGGAGAGCATATGACTTCTCGACGCCTTTGAAGCCGTTGGCGATCGCTTCGAGGTCTCCGAGGCGCTTGAGATAATTCTCGATGCTGTCGCTGCGAGCTCCTGGGCGTGATCCTGAGATCGCATCTGCGGCCTGGACTATTCGCGATTCGACTGTTTCATATGGATATTCTTCATGATGCGCCTGCATCGCTTTCACGATATCTTCGCTCGCGCCGAATTTCTGGAGGATGCGTCGGCCGATCTCGACATGCGTGCCAGCGACTTCATGATCGAGCGCCTTGCCGAGATCGTGAAGAAGGGCGCCTGCCTTCGCTACCGCCACGTTGGCTTTTATTTCTTCAGCGATCATTCCTGCGATGTGCGACATCTCGATGGAGTGGCGGAGGACATTCTGACCGTAGCTCGTTCGGAAATGAAGCCGTCCGAGAATGAGGAGAATGCGCGGATCGAGTCCGATGACTCCGCATTCGTATGCTGCCTGCTCTCCCTTTTCCTTGATGGTCTTGTTGATCGAATTCTTCGCATCTTCGACGGTCTTCTCGATCTTCGCCGGCTGGATCCTGCCGTCCTTGATGAGCTCCTCGAGCGCCTGTTTCGCGACATGGCGCCGGACAGGATCGAATGAAGAGATGGTGATTGTTCCCGGAGTATCATCGACGATCACTTCGACGCCAGTCATTCGCTCGAAGGCTTTGATGTTGCGTCCTTCCTTTCCGATGATCTTTCCCTTGATCTCGTCATTCGGGATGACGACGCTCGTCGACATGATGTCTGACGCGACTGAGTTCGCGAGACGCTGGATCGAGATGGCGAGGATGTCCTTCGCTTTCTGCTCGAGTATCTCTTCTCCTGACTGCTCAAGCTTCTGGATGCGGACGATCAGATCGCTTTCGGCGTTCTTCTCGACGGTCTTCAGGAGCTCGTTCTTCGCATCTTCTGATGACAGCTTCGCGACGCGCTCGAGCTCTGCTTTCTTGTCGAGTTCGAGCTTGTCCGCGCGCTCCTTGATCTGGCGGATCTCATTGATCTTGCCCTTGATGATCTCGACTTCCTTGTCGATCTCGGTCTGCCGATGGTCGAGCAGGTCCTCTTTCTTGATGAGTCGCGTTTCAGCCTGCTTGTTCTTCTCTTCTCTTTCTTTCAGATCCTGACGGACTTCTTCTGCGAATTTATTGGTCTTCGATTCTGCTTCTGCGGCGACCTTCTTTGCTTCTTCTTTCGCGCCCAGGAGCATCTCCTTTATCTCGATTTCCATCGAGCCCTTTTTTCCGAGGGAGATGATGAGCCGCAAATAGTAGCCGATTGCGATTCCTGCGACGCCTGCGAGGGCGAGGAATAGTGCGACGAGTTTTAATGACATTGCGAATGGCGAATTCGCCCTAACTGACTATAGTAATGTATCTATGTGAATGCGGATTGAAACGGTGTGACGCGACTGGGATTGTTTCATGGATATATTCGTGGGTGCAAGCGATTCATTAGGTAAGCCTCGGAAAGACGGATTCAAAATTAAATTAATATAAGTACTCTCGTACCGTATCACAATTAAAGTACTTTGTCGATTATGCCATATTTCTTCGCTTCCTCGGCTGACATGAAGAAATCTCGGTCGACGTCCTTCTCGACTTTCGCGAACGGCTGGCCGGTATGCTTCGCAAGCATCTTGTTGAGGTTCTCTCGCAATTTGAGGATATGCTTCGCGCTGATCTCTATGTCCGATGCCTGGCCTTCTGCGCCTCCGAGGGGCTGATGGATCATGACTTCGGAATTCGTAAGCGCGTATCTCTTGCCCTTCGCACCTGCAGAAAGGACGAGTGCTCCGCCGGAAGCTGCCATACCGACGCAGACGGTCGATACGTCGTTCTTGATGTGGTTCATGGTATCGATCATCGCGAGGGTGGCGGTCACTGACCCTCCTGGCGAATTGATGTAAAGGCTGATGTCCTTCTTCGGGTCCTCTGATTGAAGAAAGAGGAGCTGCGCGATGACGATGTTCGCGACATGGTCGTCTATAGGACCTCCGAGGAAGATGATGTTGTCCTTGAGAAGGCGCGAATAAATGTCGTATGCGCGTTCTCCGAAGCTTGTCTTTTCTATGACTGTTGGGATTAACATGATGGTAAGGTGTTTATGCTGTTTTTATTAATGGTGTAACCTCATCATACCCGATGTTATGCGTTTCGCAAGAAGTTTCTGATGGTGTGGATCATGTTTCGAACTTTTGCTAAACCCGCTCCTTTTGTATAGACTGAACTCATGAGACTCCATAGATTTTACAGCGCTGAAAAAATAGAGCCGCAAGCAGCGGGTGCCCTCACCCGTTACGGGGGAGCCGACCAGTGGAGGAAGGTTTTTCGGTTCAAGACCGGAGACCAAGTTATTCTGTTCGATGGAAGCGGATCTGATTTCGTCTGCGAGATTGAGAGTTACGATGATGACGGAGGAGCTGCTGCCAAAATCCTCGAGGTTCGCACGAACATGGTCGTTGCGAAACGTGAAACCATCCTTTGCGCTGCGCTCGTGAAGAAGGATACCTTCGAATGGATCGCGCAGAAAGCGACAGAGCTCGGCGTTTCACAAATCGTACCGATCATCGCTGAACGGAGCGAAAAGAAGAATATCAATATCGAGCGCCTTCATAAGATCATCATTGAAGCCGCGGAACAGTCGGGCAGGGCAACGCTGCCGACCCTACACGATGCTGTTTCACTCGATGAGACGATCGAGATTTTCTCAGGAACGCCAGAATCCGCGAAACAATCACTGGCGTGGGAACCGACTGCGCCCCTGTTTCGCATTGACGGTGAAACAGCTGCAGCTCCATGGATCAAAGACAAAAAGACAATCACATACATAGGGCCTGAAGGCGGCTGGTCTCAGAAAGAACTCGACCTTTTCAAAGAAAAAGGGATCGCCATGCTTTCGATGGGACCCCAGATTCTTCGTGCGGAGACTGCGGTAGTTTCAGCGATCTCGCTCGTTATTTTCCTCTAATCTTTTTTGATCATTCAGTTCTGCGGATGCTATTTCGCTTCCTCGAGGAACTGGAATACTTTCTCGTTGGTGAGGACTGTCTCTGCATAGATGTATGCGCGCTCGTTGTCCGCGTCCTTGTAGTGGTCGACAATATGCTTCACCTCTGCTTCGATCTCGACCGCGTCTGCCTGAAGCTTCTCTGCTTCAGCGATCTTGTTGAGGATGATCTGGAGCTTCGCTTTCTTCTCCGCGTGCGGCATCCATTCCTTCCTGAGATCGTCGATGGACTTTTTCGCATGCTTCGCGTAATCCTCGAGCGTCACTCCCATGCGGGCGACATCTTCCCGGAACTGAGCTTCGATGCGTCGGACTTCGCTGTCGACGAGGACTTTCGGAATATCAACTTCGGTCCCATCGCTGATCTTATCTGACATCGCGATGCGTCGCTTTTCCTTGAGCTGATCCTTCTTGTCGTCCGCGAGAGTTCCTCGGACTTTCTCTCTCAGCTCTGCGAGGTCCTTGAACTTGCCGAGAGTCTGCGCGAAGGCATCGTCGAGCGGAGGCATCGAAGCCTCGATCGCCTTGTCGTGATCTTCCTTCGACATTTCATCATGGCTTTCGTCATGGGCGTGATTGTGCTCTGCATATGATTTTCGGATGCGATCGATCGCTACGTCGATATCCTTCTCAGTCACCTCCAGCTGCTTCGCCTCATCCTTCGAGAATTCAGCGGCGACTTCCTTCGCGATCTTCTGGTAGTCGGCAAGCTTCACTTCCGGAACGACGGCGGTGGTAATCTTGAACTCGAGCGGGCTGCCTGCAGCGATCTTCATGATCTGGATCTCAGGTCGTCCGAGCGCGTCGATTTTTTCTTCGACGACTATTTCAGGATAGGCTGCCGCGAGCGCGAGTTCCGCCATCTCCTCGAGGATCGGCATCTCGCCTACTTTGGCGACGAGGACTTTTTCGGGAATCTGCCCCTTGCGGAATCCGTCGATGCTCAATTCTTCGTTGATGTTCTTGAGAGCCTTGTTGCGGAATTTTTCAAAAGCAGCAGCATCGATCGTTCCAGTGATCTCGACTTCTGATTTCGGAAGTTTCTTTACTACGACGTTCGAGTAAGCCTTTGTTCCGGCTGTGTCTTTGTTTGTTTTTTGCATATATTTTTTTAGTTTTCCAAGTCTATCGTTGCGGGATGCATTTTGCAAGTTATTGCCTGAAGGCAATAATTCGTAACGCGCATATTCAGTCGGAAACAAAAAATCTCCGCTCGGGAGATTTTTTGCAGGATTCCGTTTCGTCCGAGCGTCGATCGTTAGAACGAGCTGCTGCTGGATGCGTCGACTGAACCAAGATCCTTTGAGAGAGAGTCGATATCATCTGACGAGCTCATCTTTGCAGCCGTGCCAGTCTGATCTGCTGCCGGAGCTGCGTTCGTATTCTGAGCTGCAGCGGAAGCCTGAACTGCCTGCGCCTGATCGGCTGCCGGTTCGGCTTCTTTGTTGAGCCGATGTCCCCATGCATAGAGAGCTGCTACGACGAGGAGTATGATGATGATCAGCGCGCCGATGATCGGACCGACTTTCTTTCCCGCGCTGTTCTGAGTATTGTTTGAATCCATATTTTTGTATTATTGCTGATAATCAGAATGGTATTATTGATTCGTGCTTGATGCGGAAACCGTAGTAGAGGCTGTCACCGCAGTTCCTGTCGCTGTTTTGTGATCGATTTCTCGGCCCATGCTATGAGCGATTGATTCGACGGCATTCTTCAGGACATCTCGAGCTTCGCGGACGCTTTTCATGGCTGTTTCTGCAAGTGCTCGCGGCTTCGTCAGGTCCGTTTCTGCCGATGCGCTTGATGAAGCTGTCGCATTCGCTGGGGGAACTATGGCTGCAAGCGCGTCGATATTGGTCTTTGCAGCTGCGATTTTCTCTGTTGCGGTCGCAAGAATCTTTTCAGCTGCTGACGTGTCTTTTCCGTCAGCCTTGAGCTTTGCGATTCGAGTATCGATTCGAGCCTTGATGTTCTGGAGGTTTTCGATCGAGAGATTGAGCTGCTTCACGATCGCGTCTCTTCGAGCTGTGAAAACTTCGTTCCGCATCTTGTTCATTGTCTCTTTCCGGGCTGCCTTATCGCCTTTCTCAGCCTTCATTTCTGCTTTCGCATCGGTTCGGATATCTTTTACTTGATCGATTCTTGTTTTCTTGATGTCCTTTCGCTCCTCAAGGACCTTATTCCGCTGATCTCGGTTCTGAGCAGCGTTTTCCTTGATCTTTTCCATTCGATCGTTGATCTTGCTCCGGAGCGGCTGCTTTGCAGGTACGATCGGGTGCGTCGAGGTGCTTGCGCCAGCATCAATGCTCGCTGATGCGCTTACCTGAACATCAGTCGTCGTACCTTCTGCTTTTGCCGGAATAGCAATGACAGTGAGTGCTAGGACTGCAGTCAGGATGCCGAATGTGGCTTTATGTAATGATATTTTCATATGTGTCTCTATAATGCTATTACCATAATAATCAATGTTCCTCATTATACAGCAAAAGAACTTCCGCAGGGAAGTTCTTTTGCTTCAAAAAATTCAGTTATTCTTGATCCCTTGCCTTATTTTCAGGCCTATTTTGATGCTTTCTTTGCTTTCAGACCCTTCGAATTCTTGTCTTTATACATTTTGACGCCTCGAACGAACGCTGCTTTCGCTGCATCTTTGCCTTTGAAGTCCTTGACGATGACTTCCTTATTCTGCAGTTTCTTGTAAGTAGAATAGAAATGCTCGATTTCCCGGAGCGTATGCGCATTGAGATCGGGGAGGTCTTTGACATCATCCCATCGAGGGTCATCGATCGGTACCGCGATGACCTTGTCATCTGCATCGCCGCTATCGGTCATGCTCATGATCGCTACTGGACGAACTCTGACGAGGACGCCAGGGAAAAGAGGGTAAGTCGTGAGCACGACAACATCCAATGCATCGCCGTCCTCCCAGTGTGTCTGAGGAACGAAGCCGTAATCGTACGGATAGTCCTGCGCCGTATGCATCGCCCGGTCAAGAGCGATGATTCCGGTCTTTTTGTCGATCTCGTACTTATTCTTTGAGCCCTTGTTGATCTCGATGATGACGTTGATTGAATCCGGTGTTCCTGGTTCGATATCGTTAAGTAGATTCATGGTTTTGAGAGTTGATTATTATTTTTCGTCCGATGCTTCCTTTGAAGCGGCGGCTGCAGCAGGAGTTGCGGCCTGGATGTCGATCTTCCAGCCAGTGAGCTTCGCGGCGAGTCGGACATTCTGTCCTCCTTTGCCGATAGCGAGCGACTGCTGGTCTTCCGCGACTTTCACGAGCGCACGAGCTTCTTCCTTTTTGAGTTCGATCGAGACGACTTTCGCTGGAGAAAGAGCTTCCTCGATGAACTTCGCGGTATCCTCGTTCCATTCGATGATGTCGATCTTTTCGCCGCCGAGCTCAGCTGTCACGGTATTTACTCGGACGCCGCGCTGGCCAACGAGAGAACCGATCGGATCGATATGGTCGTCATTCGACTTCACGGCGATCTTCGATCGCGAACCTGCTTCGCGGGCTACGGCTTTGATTTCTACGACGCCTTGTGCGATTTCTGGGGCTTCGATCTTGAACAATTCAGCGAGAAGCTTCGGATGCGATCGCGAAAGCTTGAGCATGATGCCTTTCGGGCTTTCTTCTACGGCATAGAGATATGCGCGGACTCGCTCGCCTTGCTTGTAGTGTTCGCCTGGAATCTGCTCCTCATATGGCATGATGCCTACCGCTCGTCCCATATCGATGAAGAGCGCGCCACGCTCGATGCGCTGCACGGTTCCGGTGACGATTTCGCCCTCCTTCTTTCCGAATTCGCCGAGCACTGAGACCTTCTCGGCTTCGCGGATCTTCTGGATGATGACCTGCTTCGCAGTCTGAGCCGCAATACGGCCGTAATCAGCCTTCTGTTCGAGAGGGAATACGATCTCGTCGTCGATGTGGGTGTCTTTCTTGATCTTCTTCGCGTCAGCAATGAGGATATGGTGCTCAGGGTTGAAACGGACTCGGATCTGATCTTCAGTCATGTTCTCCATATCTTCGTCCTGCGCATCGGCCTCGGCGTCGTCCATGATGACCTTGGTCTCATCGACTACCACCTTCACCTGATAGAATTCGGTCTTGCCGGTATTGATATCGAACGTAGCTCGGACGATCTGGCCTTTCTTTCCGTATTCTTTCTTGTATGCGGTCGCGAGCGCGAGCTCGATGGCTTCAAGCATCTTCTCCTTCGGGATGCCTCGTTCCTGTTCAAGCTGCTCGAGAACGGAATGGATTACTTTGAGATCAAACATATATTTGGTTGTTATTTAATTGTGCGGCCAAAACGGACGAGTTCCGGCCGGTTTCTAAAAAATCAAGTCCGCCTTGCAGCGAACTTCAGATGCTGTAACTATAGCGGATTTTGTCGATTTGTCAATTTCGGGGCGGATCCGCAGTTATCCACATTTGATGGGCTATTTTCTGCCTTGGTTCTATTAGGCCTGCCGCATTTGTGTGGTAAAATATGCCCATAATTAATCGTTGTAATAGGTCAAACAAATGAAAACCAAATTATCACTGTGCGGAGTCGGGTTGGCGTGCGCAGTTCTCCTCTGGGCATTCGCCTCGTTCTCGTCGAATCATATGCAGGTTCGGGCAGCTGCTTCAAACGGACTGAGCGGCAACGCATGGTCGGATAATATCGGCTGGATCGCCTTCAACTCATCATCCACTCCTTTCTTCGGAGTCGATATCGATGCATCAAGCGGAGCTTTGAGCGGACAAGGATGGTCGGATAATATCGGCTGGCTTTCATTCGATCGATCGGTGACAGGCAATCCTCCAGGGTCAGTTTCTGATGATCCGGGCGCAGGTTCCGGCCCTATCGCGAAGAAAATCGGCGGAACTCTCGTCGGCTGGGCTCGCTTCACCTCTGCTTGCCAGTGGAATATGCTGAGCGGTCAGAACTGCATCGGAAGCGGTCCTGGAAACGCTCAAGGCGTCTTGTCGCCGAGTACTACCGGGCTTTATTGGGATGGCTGGGTCAGCCTCAATCGAAAAGCTGCTGATGCATACGATTACAATCTCATCATCGACGGCAACAACAAGGTCGTCGGCAGCGCCTGGGGAGGAAACGTCGTCGGCTGGATCAGTTTCGATCAAGGAGGTTCTATTACGACATGTACTTTGACTGATAGCTGCGTGACGATCATCGGCAACCCGACTGTTCGGCTGAGCTGCTCTGCGAATCCTACGTCAGCGACACTTCCTGGGCCTATCGCTGCGACATGGAGCGCGACACCAAGCGGCGGAACTTCGCCCTATACATATGCGTGGAACATCGATGAGCGATCAGGAGTTCCAAATACTCAGTCAGTGAATATGTCGTACTCTACCAAAGGAACAAAGAACGGATTCGTCACAGTAACTGATTCTTCGACTCCTGCGGCTACCTCCACCTGTTCGGATTCGATCACTATCAGTGATCCGGTTACTGTAGTCACTGGCAGCTGCTCGATTCCTTCGAACGCCTCCCTCTGTAAAGATAGCGATCTCAACGGCACGACCGGATCCCTCAGCGCTTCATGCCCTACGGTCGTCGCAAGCTGCCAGTTCACCTGTACTGACAATATCAATTACGTAGTCCGAGGCAATGCCTGCGTGAAGAAGTCAGTGACTATCGAGAAATAATCCGACGCCTCATTACGCACCCGATTCATGTACGTTGAACAAGGACAACTCAAGAAATTCATTCTCGACTCGGCCCTCGTGTCGAAGGCCGACCTTGATGCTGCCGAGGAGGAGCTGCTCCAGCAAGCGAAGGCAGATCCTGCTATCCTGACCAATAAGAAGAAGACCTTGGGCGACATCCTCGTTTCGCAGGGAAAGATCGATGATGATACGTTGCGCCGCATACAAGCGTATGTGCTCGGCATTCCGTTCGTCGACTTGAAAGCAAGGCTGATTCCTTTCGAAACGTTGGCGCTTATTCCTGAGCCTGTGGCTCGGACGCACAACGTCATCGCCTTCAAGCGCAACGAGGATTCGCTCGAAGTCGCGATGCTCGACGTCGACAATCTTTCAGCGATCGATTTCATCCGGAAGAAAGTCAATCTGAAGATACTTCCGCGCCTCACCGATGCCGATTCCATCAAAAACGCGATCATCCAGTATCAGAAGAGCCTCAAGGCGGAATTCGGCGACATCATCCAAAAAGAGTCCTCAGCTCTCCGGACTATTGCCGAAGAGAATGGGGGAGGACCAGCGTCGGAAGAGGATCTCAAGAAGATCGCAGAAGATCTTCCAGTCGTCCGCATCGTCGAAACGCTACTCAAGCATGCGATTCTCCAGAACGCATCCGATATCCATATCGAGCCTGAAGAGGATCAGGTCCTCGTCCGATACCGCATCGACGGTCTTCTCCGCGATGCCATGGTCCTGCCGAAGAACGCGGAGCCTTCGATCACTGCCCGCATCAAAGTCCTCTCGAGCCTCAAGCTCGACGAGAAGCGCATGCCACAGGACGGACGATTCAAGGTGGAAGTCAACGGGGAGCGAGTCGCGTTCCGAGTCTCGATCCTCCCGACGTATTACGGAGAGAAGACAGTCATGCGACTCCTCCGCGAGGGTGTCTCCGGCTTCACGCTCGAAAAGCTCGGCTTCCATGGCGAAGGCCTCGAGCGCATCCATCATGCGACGAAGATGACGACAGGCATGATCCTCACCACAGGACCTACCGGTTCCGGTAAGTCGACGACGCTCTATACGATCCTCGATATTTTGAATACGCCAGACGTCAATATTTCTACAGTCGAAGACCCGATCGAATATCAGATGAAGCGGGTCAATCAGACGCAGGTGAAACCCGAGATCGGTTTCACATTCTCCATGGGACTCCGAACTCTCGTCCGACAGGACCCCGATATCATCATGGTCGGAGAAATCCGAGACGGAGAGACGGCGAGCCTTGCGGTCAACGCGTCGCTCACCGGCCACCTCGTGCTCTCGACGCTCCACACCAACAGCGCTGCGGGCGCCATTCCGCGTCTGATCGATATGAAGATCGAGCCGTTCCTCCTCGTCTCGACTATCAATATCATCATCGCTCAGCGGCTCGTTCGACGCCTTACTGAGGAGAAAGAGAAGTATATCCTCACGAAAGACGAGCTTTCCCAGCTGAAGAAGACCGTCGATCTCGATCGCGTGCTCAAGCAGCTCCGCGAAGAGAAGATCGTCAAAGCAGGCGACGATTGGGACAAGATCCCGTTCTGGAAGACTGCTCCGACGAAGGAAGGCGAGGACGGATACAAAGGCCGAATCGGCATCCATGAAATCCTCAAGGTCACCCCGACAATCAGGGCGCTCATCATCAAAGGCGAAACCTCGGCTGCGATCGAAGACCAGGCAAAAAAAGAAGGCATGCTTACGATGATAGAAGACGGCATATTCAAAGCCGTGCAGGGACAGACGACGATCGAGGAAGTCTTGCGCGTCATCTCTGAATAATGGTGTATAATAGTGCCAATGGCACACTTCACGTACAAGGCGAGAAAGCGCGATGGCGACGTCTATACCGGCGAGCAGGAAGCCGAGGATCGCTATGAAATATACAAGTCAATAAAGAATTCCGGCGACGAGCTCATTTCCATCGATGAGCGCGGATCGCGCAACCCTCTCAATTTCTCATTCAGCCTTCCATTCCTCGCTTCGATCAATACCCACGAAAAGATCATCTTCGCGCGAAACCTCGGTTCGATGATCGAAGCAGGCCTTGCTGTTTCTCGAGCGCTGACGGTCATGGAGCGACAGACGAAGAAGAAGGAATTGAAGAAGATCCTCAGCACGCTCAATAATCAGATCAGCGAAGGAAAGACGCTTTCCGATGCGCTTGCCGGATATCCGAAAGTATTCACGCCCCTCTTCATTTCCATGGTCCGGTCAGGCGAACAGAGCGGAACGCTCGCGGGGTCGCTCAAGCTGGTGGCTCTCCAGATGGATCGAGCATATGCGCTTCAGCGCCGCGTACGCGGGGCGATGATGTATCCGGCGATCATCCTTTTCGCCATGATCCTCATCGCGACGCTCATGCTCACGTATATCGTGCCGACGCTCATGAAGACGTTCACTGAGCTCAAGCTTGATCTGCCCTTCGCTACACGCTTGGTGCTCGGCGCGAGCGATCTCATGAGGCACCATGGCTTTTCCGTATTCATAGGACTCATCATCGCAGCGGCAGCTTTTTATTTCTGGTCGAAGAAGGATCAGGGCAAATACGTCATTCACTACGCTATCCTGAAGATTCCCACTGTCGGCGGCATCGTGAAAGAGGTCAATGCTGCGAGAACTGCCAGGACTCTTTCCTCGCTCCTCACTTCAGGAGTCGATGTCGTCGATGCGGTCAGTATCACGCGCGATGTCATCCAGAACGTGCATTACAAGAAAGTCCTGGATACCGCAGGGGAAGTCATCAAGAAGGGTTCGCAGATGTCGAAGGTCTTCACTGACAATTCGAAGCTGTACCCGATTTTCCTGGGAGAGATGATCGCGGTCGGAGAAGAGACCGGAAAGATCGGCGAAATGCTGCTCAATGTCGCGGCATATTATGAAGAAGACGTCGAAGAGAGGACGAAGGACATATCCGCCATCATCGAGCCGTTCCTCATGATCTTCATCGGAGCGGGCGTCGGATTCTTCGCACTCGCCATGATTTCGCCGATGTATTCATTGGTGAATGTGATCTAAACCGAATGCGATCTGATGCAACACGCACTCATTAAATTGCCGCGGAACTCAGGATTCTCCCTCATCGAGATTCTGGTCGTTATCGCCATAAGCGGGCTGCTTTCGGCCATCACGTTGGGAGTATTCGTCACCTTCCAAAAGAGCAAGGGCTTGAGCTCCGATACAGAAACAGTCGTGGAGACGCTGCGTCAAGCTCGAAGCCAGTCCCTCTCCTCGAAGGATTCTTCCGCATACGGCGTTCACTTCTCGACTTCGAAGATAACGCTGTTCACGGGAAGCACGTATGCGACAACGAGCTCATCGAATCTGAATTTCGATCTCGTCGCGACCGATGCGGTCCTTTCAATAAGCCTTTTCGGCGGAGGGAGCAATGTCGTCTTCAATCGCGTGACCGGCGAAACAGGGCAATATGGAACTGTCGTGATCTCGTCTCCATCGGCATCTCTCTCAAAAACTGTTACTATATATAAGACAGGCGTAGTCGATTCTCAGTAAGAGATGGCGGCGCAAAGGAATTCAATCCATGAAGAAACAAATTCCGAAAATTCAGACGAATAAAGGCATGAGCATCATCGAGGTGCTTATCGGCTCGGCTATCATCGTGACGGGAATCTTGGCACTCATCGCCTCGCATACCGCATACACGCAATATGCGATTCAGAATGAGAAGAATACCGAGATCACCTATCTCCTCGGAGAAGGTCTCGAATCCCTCTATTTCCTCCGCGATAAAGGCTGGACTGCGTATATCGCTCCGCTATCGACTTCGACGACCTATTACCTCGCATTCAACGGCTCATACTGGGCAGCAACGACGACTCCTCAGTATGTCGATGGGACATTCCTGCGCAAGATCACCATTGACGACGTGAAGCGAGATTCGAACAGCGATATCGCATCCTCGGGCACATTGGATGCGAATACCAAGAAAGTGACTGCGGCGATTTCTTATTCGCAAGGCCAGGCCACGACGACGCAGACGATTTCTACATATGTCGCGAATATTTATGGAAATTAATTTCTTGCAGAAAAAAAGAGCAGGGTCAAGAGAGGCGGGATTCACGCTGATAGAAGCACTCGTATACATTTCTCTGCTCGTCGTCATCATGCTTCTCATGGTGAACACCCTGCTTTCATTCAACGATTCGTACCGGAAACTCGGAGCGCTGCGCATAGCCGAGCATGCAGGAACCGATGCGATGGAACGGATGGTCCGGGACATCCGAGCTGCTGCGAGCATCGATACCGCAAATAGCACCCTCGGCTCGACTCCTGGAGTGCTCGCGCTTACCAATACGGGCACGACGACGAAATTCTACATACAGAGCGGAATTCTCAAGGTCGACGTGAATGGGGCATATAGCGGACCGCTTACGGTTTCCGGCGCATCAGTGACCAGCCTCACCTTCACCCAGCTTACGAGTTCGAGCACGAGCGCAGTGAAGATCGACCTGACAGTGACCGGCACGAGCGGGTCCGTCACGAAGACCAAGCAATATCACAGCACAGTCATCATGAAAGGAATATGATAATTTCATCCAAAAAATACACGCAAGGACAAGTGATGCTCACCGTCGTCATCTTCTTCCTGCTCATATCGATGACTGTCGTCCTCGGCATCGCCAATCCGATTCTCAAGCAGGTGAAGATCAGCCAGGAGAATTATTCATCCAAGAAAAGCTACTATCTCGCAGAAGGCGCGCTTGAAGATGCGTATTACCGCTTGATAAGCGCAAAGACGCTCGGATCTACCGAGGTGCTCACGCTGAATGGGGGAACTGCGACAACCGCGATAACGACTACGGCGACCGGAAAGCAGTTCGTCGCGACGGCGAGCGTCAATAACGCTGTTCGCAAGGTGCAGGCAGTGTTCGCCCTCGGTACCGGAATCTCGTTTCATTACGGCGTCCAATCAGGCCAAGGAGGATTTGTGTTGTCCAACAGCTCGAGTGTCATCGGGAATATCTATTCTGGAGGTTCTGTCATCGGCTCCGGTGGAAATATGGTATACGGAGACGTGATTTCGGCAGGAGCCGCAGGCCTTGTTTACGGCATCCATTCGACGAGTTCAGTGTATGCGCACACGATCGGAAACGGTGGCGGAGGAACGACTATCGACAAGGATGCTTATTATCAGACGATAACGAATACGACGGTCGCCGGAACTCGCTACGGAAGCAGCACTGATCAGGCGACGACTTCGCTGCCTATTTCGGACGATCAGATCAGCGAGTGGGAGTCTGACGCGACAGCAGGAGGAACCATGCTCACCAGCGACTGCGGCAGCTATTCCTCGGGCACATGCGTGATCACTTCCAATAAGACGCTCGGACCGCTTAAAATCCCTTTCAATCTTTCGATTAGCGGTTCGCCGACTGTAACTATTACCGGTCCATTGTGGATCACCGGCAATATTACCATCAGCAATAGTCCGACAATAAAGATAGCTACCAGCCTCGGCACTCAGAATGTCGCTATCATCGCTGACAATCCCTCGAATCCGACCGGCAGCGGCATCATCGATGTGAATAACTCTGCCACCTTCAGCGGTTCGGGTTCCCCCGGATCCTTCGTATTTCTCGTATCTCAAAATACAAGTGCGGAAAATGGCGGAGCTATCGAGGCTATCTCCCTGAGTCAGGGCGCTGCAGCATTGGTGGTATACGCAAGCCATGGCTTGATCGCATTGAGCAATAGCATAAATCTGAAAGAAGTGACTGCATATAAGACAACTCTTAAAAACTCAGCTAAGGTGACGTATGACACCGGCCTGCCAAGCACGGTCTTCGCTGCCGGACCATCCGGAGGATACGATGTTGTCAGTTGGGGCGAAATATAGGAGAATGGGTGCATGCCATCAAAAAGAAAACTCATCGTCGGGAATTGGAAAGTGAATCCGGACAGCGCAGCCGAAGCGAAGCGCATCATCAAGGAGACGAAAAAGGCCGTTGCAAGCCTGAAACGGACCGATGTCGTCGCATGTCCTCCGTATGTCTATTCGAACCTCGTCCTTTCTGCGAAAAGCAAGACTCCGCTCGAGCTCGGCGTGCAGAATGTCTGGACTGAGCCTCGAGGATCGTTCACTGGAGAGATCGGCGCTCCGATGCTCCGCGATATCGGCGTTTCATGGGTCATCATCGGTCACTCTGAACGGCGTGCGATGGGCGAAACAGACGAGCAGGTCGCGAAGAAATCCTTCGAAGTCATCGAAGCGGGGATGAATGCGATCGTCTGCGTCGGCGAAAAAGTCCACGATGCGCAAGGCGCATATCTCGACCCGCTCAAGGAACAGATCAGGAATTCGCTCTCGAAGATCTCGAAGAAAAGCGTGAAGCAGCTCGTCATCGCCTATGAGCCGGTCTGGGCTATCGGCGCAAAGGACGCGATGGATCCCGCTGTCGTTCAGGAAATGACCATTTTCATCAAGAAGGTGCTCTCAGATATTTACGGCCAGGATGAAGCCTCGTCCGTGCGCATCCTCTACGGAGGATCGGCGAATTTCCGCAACGCTCCTGAGATCATCACCAAGGGCGGCGTCGACGGACTCCTCGTCGGACGCGAAAGCGTCAACCCGTCAGGCTTCGCAGAAATGCTCAAGGTCGTCGACGCACTTTAATCCTCGCAGTAGCTCAATCACAAAAACAAATGAAATTTCTTCGCGAAATCAAGCCGGCCGACCTGAAGGGAGTGAAAGCGCTCATCCGCCTCGATTTCAATGTGCCAGTCGCAAAGGGCCGCGTCGTCGATGATTTCCGCATCCGCATGGCTATCCCGACGATCAATCTCCTGAAATCAGCAGGCGCTCGGACCATCATCATCGCGCATATCGAGACCATCGAAGCTGACGGGGGACCTACCCTCGCACCAGTCGCTGACCGCTTGAAGATGCTCGGCATCGCGTGCACGTTCGTGAAGAATTATCGCAATGCTCAGGCTGAAATCGCTGCCATGCCCGAAGGCGGCGTCATCCTCCTCGAAAATCTCCGCATGAATGAGGGAGAGAAGAAGAACGATCGCGCCTTCGCGAAGGAGCTCGCATCGCTCGGCGACATCTATATCAATGACGCGTTCTCAGTATCGCACCGAGAGCATGCATCGGTTTCAGCCGTCACTGAATTCATCCCGAGCTATTGCGGACCGCTCCTCGAGCAGGAGATCGTCAATCTGAGCAGCGCTTTCCATCCTGATCAGGCTACCGGCCGGCCGTTCCTTTTCATCCTCGGCGGCGCGAAATTCGATACTAAGCTCCCGCTCATCGAGAAATTCATGAATCTCGCCGACACGGTATTCGTCGGCGGCGCGCTCGCGAATGATTTCTTCAAGGAAAAGGGATATGAGGTCGGCAAGTCCGTCGTCTCGTCGCAGGATTTCAATCTTTCACGTTTCACCCAAGGCGCGCTCGCTCCGAAGCTCATGCTTCCGTCAGATGTCATCGTCGGTCCGGTAGCCGCAGCTCAAGGAGCGCTTGATCTTGCAAAGGCAACCGTGAAGCAGGTCGACGCAGTCTCTCCGGATGATGTCATCTATGATGTCGGCCCTGAAACCCTCCGCGCGCTCGGCGAAAAGATCGCGCAGGCGAAGTACGTCCTCTGGAACGGACCGATCGGATTCTACGAGCGAGGCTTCAAGCAGCCGACGCTCGCGCTCGCCCAGAAGATCGCCGAAGCTACCAGCCGCGGAACCAAGACCATCGTCGGAGGAGGGGATACGCTCGCAACCATCGCCGAGCTCGGCATCGAAAGCAAGTTCACGTTCATCTCTACCGGAGGCGGCGCCATGCTCGACTTCCTCGCGAATGAGACGCTGCCAGGCATCAAGGCGCTCGAGAGATAATCGCATACTCAGCAAACATGCTCGAGATCATCTCCACTATTTTCAGCATCGCAATCCTCGAGCTCATGCTCAGCGTCGACAACGCCCTCGTGAATGCGTCGCTTGCGGAAGAGCTGCCGGTGCCGCAGCAGAAGAAGGCGATTTATTTCGGCATCGGCATCGGTGCGATCTTCCGCGTCATCTGCCTGTTCTTCGCGACAATCATCATCCGGAATCCATCGGTGAAGATCCTCGGCGGACTCTATCTCTGCTATCTCGCATACGCGCATTTCTTCCGAGCAGACAGCAAGGAGCCAGCGCTCCTCAAGCAGCATCGCTTCGGGAAAGTCATCGCTGAGATTGCCATCGCCGATCTCGTATTCAGCATCGACAATATCGTCGGGGCAGTCGGCATCTCCAGCCATTTTTCATACGTCGTATTCGGAGTCCTTGTCGGCATCGCTACGATGCTCTTCATCACGCCGATCATGCTCGTCCTCATGGGCAGATTCCCGTCGCTCATCAAGACGGCCTACGGCATCATCGCGTATGTCGGACTCTCGATTCTCGCGGATGCTTTCCTCCGCATCCATATTCATGAATATGCGACTTTCGGCCTCATTGTCGCTGCGGTGATCGCGACGATGATCATCGACAGCAGGCGCAAATCGAATCCCTCTCATTAGGCCTTTTCAGCCGAGTTTGCTATGCTTTGTGCATGAAAAAAATAATAGCAATTGCAGCGTTCATCGCAGCCATTAGTCCTATTTCCGCATTCGCTCAGCAAGCCGACGTCGATCCGTCAGCCATCCCTTCATGCGCCGTCATCAGCGCGAATTTGCGCTACGGCGCGCGCGATACGACGGATAGCAGCGTATCGACTCTTCAGGATTTCCTGAATAGCCGAGGCTATCTCAGCTCTCAGCCATCTGGATTCTTCGGACAAAAGACATTTGCAGCAGTGCGGGCATTCCAGCTTGCAAACAATATCAGCGCGAGCGGATATGTAGGACCGGTTACGCGAGCCAAGATTCGAGATATCGATTGCAACGGCGCGACCTCGACGCCAGTCGCTGCAGTTCCTGTCTGGAACCCGATCGCAAACTCGGATCTTCGAGGAATCGTTTGCCCAGTCGGACTCATCTGCTCTCCTATTGTTCAGACTCGATATGGCTGGCATTCTACTGACCCAGCAGCTTCCGACTCTGTCGAAGGCCTGCTCCGCGCTCAGAATAATACATGGTCGAAGTCATCAGGAGACATCACTGTCGGCTCATATGTGCAGGATATTCTCGAAGGCCGCCTCGATCAGCCAGTCGGCCGCGGAGCTATCGGCAAGGTAACCTCGGTTTCTTATGACAGCTCGACTTCGCAGCGCGTCGCCATGGTGGATTTCGGCCGCGGCTATGCTGTCGGCATCCGATTCTCCGAGCTTTCGCCGCTCTATGTCATCAGCCCTGTCGTCGTCACTCCTCCGGTTGTTCAGACGCAATACGTCTGGCACTCTACTGACCCAGCAGCTTCCGACTCTGTCGAAGGCCAGCTCCGCGCTCAAGGCAAGACGTGGACGAAATCATACGGAACGATAATTGCAGGATCATATGTGCAGGATATTCTCGAAGGCCGCCTCGATCAGCCTCGAGGAAGAGGCGCGATCGGAAAGGTCACTTCAGTGAGCTATAACGCCAACGGCCAGCTCGATGCTACGGTCGATTTCGGCCGAGGCTATTCAGTAGGAATTCACGCGTCGGAGCTTTCGCTTCTCTCAGTAGTGTCGCCGGTCGTTCAGGTACAATCTCGATATTACTGGCATTCAAGCGATGCTGCTGCATCTGATTCTATCGAAGGCCAGCTCCGCGCTCAGAATAAGACGTGGGCAAAAGCATCAGGCGATATCACTGCAGGATCGTATGTGCAGGATATTCTCGAAGGCCGCCTCGATCAGCCAGTCGGCCGCGGCGCTATCGGAAAGGTCTCATACGTGACCTATGACAGCTCGGTATCGCAGAGCACTGCTATGGTCGATTTCGGCCGCGGCTATGCTGTCGGCATCCGAGTTTCTGAACTCTCGCTCCTCACGGTGACGAATCCTGTCGTTCAGTCCAGATATTACTGGCATTCTACTGACGCTGCTGCTTCCGACTCTGTCGAAGGCCAGCTTCGAGCGCAGGGCAAATCATGGACGAAGACCCCCGGCGATATCGCAGTCGGTTCATATGTTCAGGATACTCTCGAAGGACGACTCGATCAGCCGATCGGCCGCGGCGCGATCGGCAAAGTCACATCGGTTTCATCAGATGGTGCTACGGTCGACTTCGGTCGAGGCCTCGTCGTCGGCATCCGCTTCTCGGAATTGAGCCTGGTGACGGTGAATTAGATATCGGCTTCATCATAAGAAGCATCTCAATTGAAAATCGCGCTGGTCCCTATGGGAGCAGCGCGATTTTTCTAAAGGGACGCATTCTCGAGGAGCAATGCTAGCCCTCGTTCGAGCGTCTTGATCGGAAGGAATACTTTTCCTTTTTTCTTGAATCCGCCGAGCGGCTTCGGAATGCATTCCGGAGAGCAGGGCACGTGGATATAGATCCAGGGCGTATCTCGATTCATATGGAATTCCTGAGCCAGCCGCATCTGATACATCAGATGATTGCAGCAGTATCCGCCCGGATCTATCGAAAGGGCAGTCGTGATGCCCTCCTGAGCTGCCTTTTTGCGAAAGGCTTGGATATTCCATCTGTTGATATCGAGCGACAGGCCTTCGTGACGCGGCCGATCAGTGCGAATCGAACTGCCATTCAGTTCCGGCGGGCAGTATGTCGCATTGTCGATACGATTGAATGTCGCCGTCTCGATGCATAAGCCCGGTTTCTCAGAACCCATGCCGAGGCAGACGATGCCAAGCGCATCGATGGCTCTCGCTTTTTCGAATGCAGCCATTCCGCGGTCTTCTTCGGGAATCGTCGGCGGGAAGATCATGGTGAATATCTTGTGTTCGCCGATCTGCTTCCCCTCGATGCTTTCGGCAAGCAGCTGCGTCGAGTTTTCCGGATATGGTCCGAATCGTTCGAAGCCGCAGACGAGTATCCGAGGCTCGATCGATTC
Organism: Candidatus Tayloriibacteriota bacterium; assembly: GCA_028286665.1. Classification (GTDB taxonomy): domain Bacteria; phylum Patescibacteriota; class Minisyncoccia; order Phycocordibacterales; family PALSA-1337; genus JAQBRD01. The sequence continues at coordinate 24,826 of JAQBRD010000013.1, read as the reverse complement.
CCATGAAGCATCCGATCCGTCGAGCAGTGTTGCGAGGAAGGGGTGTCTCCCTTCTTCTTTTTGTTTTTTCACCTAGCCTCCTTGTTTCGTTTGCGCTGGACAGCTGTAGGAAAAATCCTAGTCCATAGTCATATTGCTTCAATCGGGCTTTTTAGTCAAAGCCCATGGAGACTCTGTTTGCAGGAGAGCTTGCAAAAGATTTCCAGCGGGGATATGATATTCCCAGATAAATTCCAAGAATCAGGTCCCCTGCGGTGTGGGGGATTGGGCCTGGTTCGCCGAAAGGCAGGAAGATCTCTGCGCAAGTGGAGATCCGGATTCCTCCGTAATCAAGGGAAAATCGATGTCTGCCGAAAGGCGCATGAGTCGATAAGCGAAGCGGGAGCCTGCCAGTGCGGCGGATCTTGTTTCGGAAGCAAGGGTGGCACCACGAGATTCCTCGTCCCTTTATCTGCTTTTTGCAGGTGAATAGACGAGGGGTTTTTTGTTTTTCAGGGACATGGATGAAAATCGAATCAGCAAGAGAAAGGAAAGCTATGGATGAATTCGCAATGCTCGCGTCGGATATTCCCGAACCCCCGATGACTATCGAGGAGATCAGGGAAAAACTCAAGCCGTATTATGCAGAAAAATTCGCTGGATCCACTGAAGACCGGAAACGGGAACAGCGGCAGGCGACGATTCTCTGGTACGGGCAATTGCTCGCGGAACAGAACCGCCGCGGCGATATCGGATACGAACTGATCGGCTGACGATCGTTCCGGAAGACGGCAGGTCCGTCAAGCGCTCTCGTGTGCGCATCACAAAACACGAGAAAGTAACATCAAGACATTATCAGTAATTAAAAATATATGAAAAAAAATGTGAACAAAGGATTTTTCGGAGAGTACGGAGGCGCATATGTTCCCGAGATGCTCACTGCGCCGCTGCAGGAGCTGTCAGATGCTTTCGACAAGGCGATGCGGTCGAAGGAATTCAAGGATGAATTCAGATCGATGCTGAAGGATTTCTCCGGCAGGCCGACGCCGCTCATCTTAGCAGCGAATCTGACGAAGAAGCTCGGAGGAGCGAAGATCTACCTGAAGAACGAAGGCGCGAATCATACGGGCGCTCATAAGATCACGCATTGCATCGGCCAGGCCCTCATCGCGAAGCGTCTCGGCAAGGATAAGCTCATCGCTGAAACAGGAGCAGGGCAGCACGGCGTCGCGACTGCGACCGTTGCTGCGAAGTTCGGCTTCAAATGCAAAGTCTTCATGGGATCGACCGACATGCGGCGCCAGCGGCCGAACGTCTTCTTCATGGAGCGCCTTGGAGCCGAAGTCGTCCCAGTCGACTACGGCAGCAAGACGCTCAAGGATGCAGTGAATGAAGCGATGAAGTATTGGATGAATAATATCGAAGGCTGCCACTATGTCCTCGGTTCTGTGCTCGGTCCGCATCCGTATCCGACGATGAATCGCGAGTTCCAGTCGATCGTCGGAAAGGAGATCAAGGCAGAATTGCTGAAGCGCGAAGGGAAAGGCCCCGATGCCATCGTCGCCTGCGTGGGCGGTGGCAGCAATGCCATCGGGGCGTTCGCGGAATTCATTCCAGATGAGAAGGTCGTGCTCATCGGCGTCGAAGCTGGCGGCACGGGACGAAAGAAAGGCTTCAATGCTTCAAGATCAGAATTTGGAAAGCTCGGCATATTCCAAGGATACAAATCGCTCGTCATCCAGGACGAGGACGGACAGATCGCCCCGACGCACAGCGTCGCTGCAGGACTTGATTATCCAGGCCTCGGTCCAGAATTAGCCGACCTCTACGAGCGCAAGCGCCTCGGCCTTGTCTCCGCAACCGACGTCGAAGCAATCGATGCTTTCAGCATGCTCTGCAAGCTCGAGGGCATCATTCCTGCGCTCGAATCATCCCACGCGCTCGCGCATGCGATGAGGCTCGCTCCGAAGATGCGCAAGGACCAGCTGCTCGTCGTCAATATTTCCGGCAGAGGCGACAAGGACATATTCAATATCGCTCGAGCGCTCAAGGACGAGAAATTCGGCGATTTTCTCAAGGAAGAAATAACTAACTACTGATATAAACAGCACTATGAAAAATGCAAAACAGATTGAAATAATGGCGCATCTCGTCGCTGGATATCCGGACACCGGCGCTTCTCTCAGGCTCGCGGAAACCTTCGCTGCCTCTGGCGCAAACATCCTCGAAATCCAGATGCCGTTTTCCGAGCCGGTCGCGGACGGTCCGACGATCGTCGAAGCCTGCCATGTCGCATTGAAGAACGGATTCAGATCGAAAGAAATATTCGCTTTCTGTCATAAGGTTTCGAAGTTCGGTGTACCGATCGTAATCATGTCGTACTCGAATCCCATCATGAGCATCGGCATCGACAGCTTCTGCCGTCAGGCTGTGGCGGCAGGAGTTTCAGGACTCATCGTCCCCGATCTGCCATTCGATTCGAAAGAGGGCGAAGAGCTGCTCGCATGCTCGAAGAAATATGGACTGAATCTGATCCAGGTAGTTTCACCCTCAATGAGCGGAGATCGTCTGAAACGATCCATCGCTTGCTCCCAAGGAATGATCTATTGCACGACGAAGCGGGGAACGACCGGCGGACAGACTTCCATTTCAGCTGATCTGAAAAAGGTCATCGAAGCGATTCGGAAGCAGTCGGATATCAAAATCGCGCTCGGTTTCGGCATTTCATCCCGCAAAGATGTTGAGGCGGTCGCTGGCCTCGCTGATATCGCGGTGGTCGGAAGCGCGCTTCTGAGGGCGTTCAGTAGCGGCGGGGGCGAAGATGCTGCAGCGAAACTCTTGAAGAGCATGAAACCTCCCCTCGATCGTTAGAGCTTCTCGATGATTCGCTTCGCATTCCCAACAAAATCCTTTTTGTCTCCTGCGGTAGTAACATCCGGATAGACCCAGATGTGCGCGTGGGGAACTTCTTCGCCTTCGACGTGCGAGCAGATGAGGTCTTGGCCAAAAGCCTTCCGCTGCGCGAGCGCGATGCGACGAGCGAGAGCGAAGCATTCGTCGAACTGCGGCACATCCCAGACCCATCGGTGATGCTCCTTCGGCACGACGAGCGTATGTCCCGGAGATCGGGGCGCAATCGAGAGGAATGCGATGAAGCGATCGTCTTCATAGACGACGGTCGACGGAATTTCGCGAGCGATGATTTTGCAGAAGATGCATGTTTCGTTTTTCATAGAATTAGTATAGCAAATTATGCCTGGACGTCCTTTCTATCATTCCACATGATCTCGAACATCTGCTTCTGGGCGGAAATGATGCTCTGATTCGACATGACGATTGCGCTTACCTTGCCTGAAAGCTGGAGCATGACTATTCTGTAGGGAGTAATTGCGATATCTATGTCGAGGACGGTTTCCTTCGGAAGGACGCGGATCTTCTCATTATACAGCTGCTGCATTCTGATGCGCCGCTGCGTCACGTCGGAATCCTGAAAGAGCAATTTCGTATCGATTCCCATATGCGAACGTTCCTCGACATGTCCCATGAAGAATTCCTCATCAAGACCCTGCCATCCCTTGATGTTCGAAATCACATAATAGTAGTCGCCCGGCTTCAGCATACTCAGGATGTCAGCATAGACGTGTTTTACGGCTGTCAGGCCCTGATGATGCGAGATGACCTGTTCATCGCCATAATGCGTATACATTTCAACGAGCTGGGGAAGCTTCTTGCTGAAGAGCTCTCGTTCCAAGTCAAACATTTTCGTAAGCTTCTCAGGATGCTCAGCCTTATAGAACTTCTTCATTCCGGCGATTTTCACGAAAACGAGACCTTTTTGGATCAGGGAATTGAGGACGGCATATACGCTTGCTCGTTTCACTCCCGACGAATTCGATATCTGAAGCACCGTAGGCTGGGCGATGCCGAGGCAGGCGAGATAGACCGCGGCTTCATTGTGACTCAATCCAATGTTTTCGAGGGATATAAGTATCCCATTGTCTTTAAAATTATCTTTCATGTTTATATATTCGACAACATTATAGGACTTATATTATAGCTATTGTAGCACATAATCTATTTAGATAAACAATTTAGACTGTTTTTGATTCTATCGGTATACTATCCAATGATTATTAAAGATAGTCAATATAACTCCTATACACATATGAAAAAGACACAGATTATCACCGCTATCATCGTCATTGTCGCAATCCTCGGGGTTTGGTATATCACAGCAAGCAAGCAGGCCATCAGTTCTGAAAAGGTCGTCTTCGGAGCGATTGCGCCGCTTACCGGCCAGATTTCGGTCCTTGGCGAGCATATGCGCAACGGCATGGAGCTTGCTCGGCAGGAAGTCGTCGCATCAGGCCAGATCAAGGATTTCTCGATCAATTACCAGGACGCGTGCGATGCAAAATCCTCCCTCAATGCGGCTCAGCAGCTCGTCAATGCAGATCATGTGAAAGTGATCAGCTCGGCGTTCTGCCTCTTCGGCGAAGATGCAGTCGTGCCGATCGCTGAAAATTCGAAAGTCATCTTCTTCAATACTGCGGCGAATCCAGAATCTGTGCTCAACAAGAAATATGTCTTCTCGACTAATTTCACGATCAGAAATGACTCGGAAACTCTCGCGAATTTCGTGACCGACAAGCTCCATGCGAAGACCGTCGCCATCGTGCATCTCGCTTCATCGTTCGGCGAGAGCTATAAGGACAATTTTACGAAGTCTTTCGAAGCGCGCGGCGGAAAGGTCGTGCTCACTGAAAAGAAAGCGCCGGATGCGACTGAATTCAGGACAGAAATGACGAAGATCAAGGCGCTCAATCCCGATGTCGTCATCATCATCCACTTCGGCGTATCGTTCGGCAATGCGGTGAAGCAGGCGCGCGAGATCGGCATCAAGTCGACCTTGGTCGGGGACTATGAGTCAGAGGATCCGACGGTGCTCGAGTATGCTGGAGCTGCTGCTGAAGGCCTCATCTTCTCGTCGTCGCAGCCTGCGATTCGGAATGACAAAGTCATGAGTTTCGAACAGAAGTATCAGAAGGCGTATGGCGAACTTCCGGACGTCCTCGCATCGAACGCGTATGATGCGATCCATCTCCAGGCCGATGCGTACGTCGCATGCGCAGGGAACACCGACTGCATGTCAGAAAATCTCTCGAATGTCCGGAATTATGACGGCGTGAGCGGTTCGATCACCATCGATCCGAAAGATCATTCGGTGACGAAGCTGAACGTATTCAAGATAGTAAAGAACGAAAAATTCGCCGAATACAAGTAACTTCAGCAAATGGTATACTCTGGTGCATGTCATACTCTGTGCGCCAAAGAATTCCCGACGATGCAAGGAAAAATCTGGTGCAATATCCAGATTTTCTTGCGCACCTCCTCTACCATCGTGGCATAGTTGATGCTGAAACTGCGGCTATATTTCTCACTCCCGACTATGATCGCGATACGCACGACCCGTTCAAGCTCGCCGGCATCGAAACCGCCGTGACCCGAATCCTCGAAGCCTATCGCGAGGATCAGAAGACCGTCATCTATAGCGACTATGACACCGACGGCATTCCTGCCGGCGTCGCGCTCCATGACTTCTTCAAGAAGATCGTCTTCAAGAATTTCACAAACTATATCCCGCACCGCCACGACGAAGGATTCGGCCTCAACAAGGACGCGATCGAGAAATTCGCCGATGAAAAAGTCCGCCTCCTCATCACCATCGACTGCGGTATCGCCGACGTCGAACTCGTGAAGCTCGCGCAATCGAAAGGGATCGATGTCATCGTCACTGATCACCATCTCCCGACACAAGTTCTCGTCGGTGGAATTGAAACGGAACTCCTTCCGCCCGCTTTTGCCGTCGTGAACCCCAAGCGCTCCGACTGTCAGTATCCTGAAAAGATGCTCTGCGGCGCCGGCGTCATCTACAAGCTCATCCAGGCGCTCATCATCCGCGGCAACGAGACGAAGGCATTCATCGATCCGAAGACCGGCGAATCGATCGTGAAGCCCGGCTGGGAAAAGTGGCTGCTCGATATGATCGGCATAGCGACACTTTCGGACATGGTCCCGCTCACTGGCGAGAATCGCGCGCTTGCGCACTATGGCCTCAAGGTTCTCCGCATGTCGCCGCGCGTCGGCCTCGTAAAGCTCCTCTCGAAATTGAAGGTGCAGCAGAAGCATCTCGTCGAGGAAGACATCGGCTTCACCATCGGCCCGCGCATCAACGCTGCTTCGCGCATGGGCGTGCCGATGGATGCTTTCCGCTTGCTCGCAACGCAGGATGAAACCGAAGCATCACTCGCTGCAGATCATCTCAACGCGATCAATGACGAGCGCAAGACTACAGTCGCTCAGCTTGTGAAGGAAGTTAAGAAAGTCGTGAAAGAGCGCTACAGCAATGCGCCGACCGGCGTCATCTTCGCGGGGAATCCATCATGGAAGCCGTCGCTCCTCGGACTAGCCGCCAACAACCTCGCTGAAGAATTCAATTGCCCAGTATATCTCTGGGGCCGCGACGGCGAAGGCATCCTCAAAGGCTCATGCCGTTCCGACGGCGTGAGCAATCTCGTCGCGCTCATGCGCGATGCGCAGGCGATCGGGGAGGCTGCTGATGCGACAGATAAGAAAGGCAAAGCAGCAAAAAAGTCCTCGCCCACCTTCATTCAATTCGGCGGACACTCGCAGTCAGGAGGTTTCGCAGTTGAACCTGGCATGGTACACAAAGTCGAGGAACGTCTGAATGAGGCCTTCGTGAAACAGAAAGCCACCCGCGCATCCGACGAAGCCAGCGGCACCGGCGAGCAGCTTTTCGTCGACGCAGAACTCACCATCGATCATGTTTCTTGGGATACCTACAGCAAGATCGAGCAGCTCGCGCCATTCGGCACCGGCAATCCCAAGCCGCTCTTCATGTTCAAGAGCGTGAAGCCGACCGAGGTCAAAGGCTTCGGCAAGGAAGGCAATCATCTCGAGCTCTCATTCGGTCCGGGCGGCCGCACCAAAGCCATCGGCTTCTTCATGACAGCCGAAAGCTGGGAAGAGAAGCTCGGCGCAGGCCGCAAGCTTTCCGCTGGCGAGCAGCTCTCGCTCGTTGCCACATTCGAGAAATCGATGTTCCGGGGAAGGCCGGAGCTGCGACTCAGAATTGTTGATATACTGTAAGGCGCATATGGAAATCAAATCCACTCTCATAAACCGATCAGGGCAAGTCCTCAATGTCATATATCGCGATATCGAAAGCGAGCTCGATCTCGAAGGCAAGAAGATCAAAGGCGTCCACGCCTATTGTTTTTATAAGGATAAATTAGTCGTAGTCTATGCCGAGAATAAAGGATACTGGACTCCGCCAGGCGGCGGCGTTGAAAAAGGCGAAGATGCTCGATCTGCTGTGATCAGGGAGGTAAAGGAAGAAACGAATATGAGAGTGATCAGCCATCGATTCATCGGATGCCAAGACATATATGAAGCGCAGGGAATGGTATCCCAGACCCGCTCGGTCTGCATCGTCGAACCGTACGGTCCTTTCGTAAGCGATCCCGACGGCGACATTACTGAAATGCGGCTCATTGATCCGAAAGAGTATAAGAAAGAATACTTCGATTGGGGTGTGGTCGGCGATCATCTCATGGCTCGGGCTTTGGAGATAAAAGCGCAGATGGATTTAGATAAAAACACTCAAAATTGATGATCACTCCCGACCAGGAAAAATGGCTTGCGCATCTGCAGGACGATAACTGCACTGTTATCCTCCCGCACGATCCGAAAGCCGCCGAAAAATTCGAACGCATCAAGAAGCTCATCGCATCCCTCATCGGCAGCAGCGTGCCGGTTCATCATTGCGGCGCAAGCAGCATGGGAATTTCAGGGCAGGGCGAGCTCGATATCTATATTCCAGTTTCAGCTGAAAAATTCGATTCGATGCTCATTCCGCTCGAAGATATCTTCGGCAAGCCGGGAAGCGTATACGCATTGGACCGAGCGCGTTTCGTCACGCGCATCGATGGCGCGAAAGCCGAAATTTTTCTCGTGAATGAGAAAGGCCGAAGCTGGACCGACGGCTGCCGTTTCGAAGGATACCTGAAGAGTCATCCGGACGCGCTCGCCGCATATGCGAAGATGAAGGAAGAGGGAAACGGCCTCAGCACGCAAGCCTACTATCGCCGCAAGACCGAATTCATCAACGGGATTCTGTCCAAAGCCGCGTAATCTGATACAATCACTCCATGAAAATAACCGTATTCACTGATGGATCGTCTCGCGGAAATCCTGGCCCTGGCGGTTGGGGATCGGTCATAGTCGCTGGCGCTGTTTCAGCGGCTGATTCTCAGGTGATCGAACTCGGCGGCGGCGAGACACGCACGACGAACAACCGCATGGAGATCATGGCTGCAGCTGAAGCTCTCGCGCATATTGGCCGAGAATTAAAAGCGAAAGATGCTTCAGAGATCGCCATCCACACCGACTCCTCATACCTCATCAATGGCATCACGAAGTGGGTGAAAGGCTGGCAGGCGAAGGGCTGGATTACCGCAGCAAAGGAAGAGGTCCAGAATCGCGACCTCTGGGAAGCGCTCATGAGCGCGGTTGCTGCAGCTGAACGAGCGACCGGCGCGCGCATCTCTTGGAAATATGTCGGCGGCCACGTCGGCATCGCCGGCAATGAACGCTGCGATGAGATCGCGACGGGTTTCGCAGATAGTATTTTGAAAAATGACCCGTCGCTCAAGCCGTCACTCTATCGAGGCACCTTTGCAGACTATCTCGTTTCAAATATTCTCGACATCTCTATCGACACCGAAGCCACCAAGAAAAAATCTGCAGAAAAAAGCGAAAAGAACAGCCGTTCGAAAGCAAAGGCCTATTCCTATGTGAGCGAAGTCGATGGAAAGGTCATGGTCCATTACTCTTGGGCCGAATGCGAAGCTCGAGTGAAAGGAAAGCGCGCGCGATTCAAGAAGGCACTTTCTCCAGGAGAGGAGCGGGCGATTGCTGCGGAATTCGGGTCGAAGTCCAAATAGGTCCACTCTAGTCCTTCAGCGACTTCCAGATGATCTCGTACATCTCCCGGTGCATCTGGATGACGCTCTTATTTTCGATAACTATTCCTAGGATCGGCTCAGTGAGCTGATGGATGAGCACTCGCTGCGGCGTGATCACGAGATTTGTTTTCAAGGCCGTATTCTTCGGCAGGATTTTTATGATCGAATTGAAATTGCGCTGCTCGTTTTTCCATTTATGCGCGAGCGGCGTATCTTGGAAGAGCATGCGGATCTTTATCGGCAGCTTTGCGCGCCGAAAAAGGAAATCTTTGAAATAATGCTCATCGAGCGTTATCCACTGGTCCTGATTTCCGATGACGATGTAATCTTCGCCTGGGCGGATGTCTCGGATGAGGCCTTCATAGACATTCTTCACAGCCTCAAGCCCCTCATAGAATTTGATGAAGCTTTCGCCGCCCTGGAGATTGTAGAGCGCGGAGAATTCCGGCAGGAGTTCCTTCAGGCGTGACCTTTTCGTCTCGAGCATCGATTCGAGTTTCGCGGGATCTTCCGCGACGAATTTCTTCTTGAAGCCGGTGACCTGGATATTCACGAGGCCCTTCTGTTTCAGGGAAGTGATGACTGAATATACCGTCGTTCTTTTGATTTCTGTAGTTTGTGCGATTTTCAGAATAGTCGTCGGCCCAAGCGAAAGCAGGGCGAAATAGACCATAGATTCATGTTCGTCGAGGCCTAATTCAAGCAGTATTCCGGTAAGATGATTCTTTTTCATAAAAGATGTCGGAAATTCCGACAACAGTATAACAATACATAATAAGTATACATCAGTCAATTATCATGCATTCGTCGACATATATGACAGATTCACCAATATGGGCCATGATTGCTGAATCAGCTAACATTCGAAAGTATGAAAAACACCCACAAAATATGGCTCAGCATTGGCGTTCTTGTCTTGATTCTTGCAGTAGTAATCGGCTTTTCGAATAGGAAAGTTTCGCCAGCATCGCAGGGCAATGCTCTTATCAGGGTCCGAATCGGCTACCTGCCGGTCGTTCATGCATTGCCGCTCTATGTTGCGATTGACAAGGGTTATTTCAAAGACGCTGGAATCGACGCCGAGGTTACCAAATTCGAAGCGCCGAATCAGATCATCGACGCGCTTCTTTCCGGTCAAATCGATGTGGCCATGGCTGCTGCTACCGGAATCACTGCTGTCGCTGAAGGCAAAAAGCCAGGCTCGCTCAAGATATTCGCGGTGCAGGGAGGAGACGATGCACATATCGCAGAAGCGCTCATTGTTCAGAAAGATAGCCAGGTGAAAACGATTGCCGAACTCAAGGGCAAGAAAATCGGCTTGTTGCCGGGAATCCAGTGGAGGACGATCGCGCGGAATATGTTCGACATGAACGGCCTCGATATCAATAGGGATGTGACGCTCGTCGAGCTCGCTGTTCCGCTTCAAGCTCAGGCATTGGCAACGAAGCAAGTAGATGCTCTTCTCGCGGTTGAGCCGGTACTCACTATCGCGAAATCTCTCGGCGCATCGCGGGATCTCGTCATATCTCCGAATCTTCGGTACATCTCGAACCCTTTCTACGCTGGCGTAGGAGATGTTTCAGTTTCATTCATGAAAAAAGATCCCGCAGCATTCGAAAAAGTCCTTGCTGTCTTCGATAGGGCAACGAAGGAACTCGACGCGGATATTGCAGCAGCCCGGCCGCATCTGGTCGGGCATACCGCGCTTACGATTGAGCTTTCGAAGTCAGTGAATCTTCCAACGTACAAGATGTCTGCTGATATGAATGCGAACGATGTCGCATCGGTGCAGAAATTCATCGATGTCTTCGCGAAGTATAAAGTCATCGAAAACCCGGTGCGAGCCATTGACCTCATGTATCGCCAATAAGAATTTGGTATAAGGTAATTCGCACCCAAATGAAAAGCCTTATTTCGATCAGGGATATCAGAAAAAGCTTCAATGGGGGCGAGCTGTATGGGAACCTCAATCTTGAAATAGAAGCTGGCAAGATCACATCCATATTCGGGCCGAATGGGTCAGGGAAATCGACGCTGCTCAATATCCTGGCAGGCATCGTCCGGCATGATGGGGGAATTTTCACTATCGACGGCTTCGATCATCGCGAATTCAGCTATATCTTCCAGAACTATCGGGATTCGCTCTTGCCGTGGCGGACGAATTTCGAGAATCTCGCATTGCCGCTTGAATTTCAGGGGAAGAGCAGGGAATTCATCGCGCAGCGGATCGATGAGCTGCAGAAATTGTTTGAATTCGACTGCGATTGGGAGCGGTATCCATATGAGTTGAGCGGCGGCCAGCAGCAGATCCTCGCTTTTTTGAGAGCGCTTATCACTCGGCCGAAGCTCCTGTTTGTCGACGAACCGTTCTCGGCGCTCGACTACGGGAATAATCTGAAGCTTCGGAAGCATCTGCAGGCCTATTTTCTCGCATATCGTCCGACAATAGTCCTCATCACGCATAACATTGAGGAAGCAGTGCATCTGTCCGACCGCATCGTTGTCTTCGGGTCAAAGCCTGCGAAGGTCATCGCGTCTGTCGATAATCCGCTCGCATTCCCGAGAAACATCGACACGCTGAAATCAGAAGCTTTCCATCGGACCAAGGATGCCGTCCTGAACGCATTCCTGAAAACTGAAACCATATGAAGCCTATGAAAAAATACGCATACGTCGGGCCGATACTGTTTCTGCTGATATGGGCAGCCATCACAGGTTTCCATCTGGTGAATGCATTTTTCCTGCCAAGCCCGGTCGCCGTATTCGGCAAGCTCCTGAAAATATTTTCAGACGGCGGCATCTTTCCCGATATCTTCGCGACACTGTTCAGGATCTCCGTCTCTTTTATTGTAGCGGCTGGAATCGGTCTGCCTGCCGGCCTTCTCCTTGGCGGATTCGAAAAGGCATATCGCAGCCTCGAATTCATCATTGATTTCTGCAGATCGCTCGCGCCTCTGGCAGTCTTTCCGCTTTTCATGATCGTCTTTGGCATCGGCGATGCGTCGAAGATTGCCGTCGCAGCAATCAGCTCTTCGGTCGTCATTATTTTCAATGTCGCATATGGCGTCATGCATTCCAAAAAATCCCGCATACTCGCCGCGCAGATCATGGGCGCAAGCAGGCTTCAGATATTTCGATCGGTTATATTTTGGGAAAGCCTGCCGCAGATCTTCGTCGGAATCCGCAATGCAATAGCATGGATCGTGCTCATCATCATTGCCGCGGAAATGTTCGTCGGCACCAATGTCGGACTCGGGCATAGGATAATCGATTTTCAGATCACGTATGATCTGCCTGGCATGTACGCCGCCATATTCCTGACTGGAGTTCTCGGCTATGTCCTCAATGCGATATTTGCTCTTGCTGAACGGCGGATCGTGCACTGGAGCGGTAAATGATAGCTGAAGCAAAGCGGGACATTTCATATTTCTTTGAAATAAATTTCATACCCGAAGCGTAGAATGCAGAGGTGAAAATCGCATCAAGACGAAAGAAAATAGAAAAGATCATATTTGTCGTCGCCCTCCTCCTGCTCGGAATGCGCTTCTGGCTATTCTTCCATCATTCGCCGCCGAGACTGCCGCGCCAGAATGCGTATATAGGCGTGATCGACGCGGATCCAGAGGATAAAGGCCTGATGCAGTCTTTTCCTGTCGCTATTTCAAATTCAGATGAAATCAGAGTGCTCGTGCAGACGTCGCGCTATCCTCGATATGCATATGGCGATGAGATTGAAATCTCAGGCCGCAATCTTTTCAAACCTCGGCCGATCGAAAGTTCGAATGGCCGTTCGTTCGACTACGAGCATTTCCTGTCGAAGGACGACATCTACTACCAGGTGAAGAATCCTACGGTGCGTGTCATCTCGCACGGCAAAGGAAGTATCATCGTGGCTTCGCTCATATGGATCAAGCGCGCATTTCTCTCGCATATCACGTCAGTGCTCGGCGAGCCGCATGCTGCGCTCGCGGGCGGGCTTGTCGTCGGCGAAAAAAGCGCACTTGGGAAAGACCTCGTCGATGATTTCCGCCGCGCCGGACTCATTCATATCGTCGTGCTGTCAGGCTTCAATATCACCATCGTCGCTGCGGCCATCCGCCGGGTGCTCTCGTTCTCATCCATGCCGCGATCAGCTGCGATCATCACTGGCGGCATATGCATGATCCTGTTCTGTATTCTGGTCGGCGGGGGAGCGACCGTCGTCCGTTCATGCCTCATGGGAATGATTGCCCTTGTCGGAGAACTTCTCTATCGGAAATATCAGGTAGGAAGAGCTCTCGGCATCGCCGCATATCTCATGCTTTTCCAGAATCCAAGCATCCTCATCTACGATCCGTCCTTTCAGCTCTCATTCCTCGCGACGCTTGCGCTCATCCTCCTCGCATCGCCGATCGAAGGCCTGCTCGAACGCTGGAAGATTCCGGAACTCCTCGGAATCCGCGGGCTTATCGCGACGACGATGGCTACCCAGATCCTCGTGTCGCCCTTCATCTTCTATCTCATGGGGCAGATCTCGATCATCGGAGTTCTTGTAAATATCGTCGTCTTGCCGATCATTCCAGCGACCATGTTCGTCGTCACCGCTATCGGTCTCGGCGGATTTGCATGGCATTGGATCGCGGTCGCATTTGCGGTGCCAGCTCACGCATTCCTTTCATATGAGCTGTGGACGGTGCGGACTGCTGCGCATTTGCCTGGCGCGGTCTTTGCCGTGACATCTTTTTCATTCATGGCAATGTGCCTGACATATGTCGGCTATTTCTGTCTGTATCTGTATTTCAGGAAGCCGAAAGAAGTCGAAGAGGGAGCTTTACTTCACACCATTCCAGAGGTTGTTGAATAGATTGAGATATCCAGCAGTAAGCGCTTTGTTTTTGATCCGTATTGCGGTCACTGGTAGATATTTGTTTGAGTAAATGATGTTGAGCACCGTATCGATTTCAGGATATATGTGAATTCCTGCAGGATTCGGATTGGCAGAATCGATATACTTTGTTTCATACATCTTCATTTCCTTCGTATCGGGCTCGATCGATGCTTTCTGCGAAGAATAACCGAGCATGCGTATTCTGATCGAATTTTTCGACGCGGCCTTATGATATTGCTCCCAAAGCGGGTGCATCGTGTATTTCATGAAATCTTCGCCGCCGGTACCGAGCACATATTTTGTGCTGCCTTTCGGCATCGATTCGAGCAGCGTCGTGAGCAGCCGCAGATACTCGTCATTGCCCTCGTGCACCGAAATTTCCTGAACCTCCTTGTTCTTGCTTGTTTCGGCATAATATTCGAGCAAGTCTTCGGCTGCCTTCTGTTTCTCTTTAAATTCTGTCACGAGGATATCCGGTGAAATTGATTCGAAAATTGCCTTCGCGTTCTTTTTTTTCGACGAAACAAGCTTCTTATCGATTAGATGATCAAGTGATGTGTATACGACATTTCTATGCAGCTTGGTTTTAGAGATGATATTGCCAGCAGGAGAGGGGCCGTCCTGAATAAGCGCTTGATAAACCAAAGCGTCATTTTCTGAGAATCCCAAGTCTATTATGTTGATTTTAGGCTTATTTTGCATGGTTTTTTGATAATATAAATTGTCATCTAATATAGTTGACAGATATGTATATAGTATGCTATACTTCTTATGAAAGTCAATACCAATTTAATCACCTACATCATGAAAAAGATAATCTTTTTGTTCGCGGTGCTTCTGATAGTCGTTGTTGGCTGCATAGCCTATTCTAACAGAATAGTGGTAGTCGAGCCTATCGTCATTGGCTATATCGGCCCCTTGACTGGTCCTTCTGCGGTTCTTGGAATGGATGCGATCAAAGCTGTCCAGATAGCTGTCGATGAAGCGAACATGAAGGGAAGCGTGTCTAGTCGTCCGATAAAGCTTGTTTCCGAAGATGATCAGTACCTCACAAAGAACACCGTTTCAGCGTACCATAAGCTTGTCGACAGCGATCATGTGAAAATCATCCTGGTCGCGACATATGGCGGAGTCTTCGCTATCAAAGATCTCGCAAAGAAGGATGGGGTTATCGTTGTTGATCCGCTCGATTGCAATGCGCAGCTTGCAGATGCATCGAACAATATTTTCTGCGTCGCTACTGAAACTGAATCGATCGGTAAATCTCTCGCGCAGCGTCTGATCGTTGAAAAGAAGCTCTCTGCGGGTGTTATGTACTCGACAAAGGACATATTCATGTCGCTCGTGACCGATTCTTTCAGAAAGACATACGAAGCAGCGGGAGGAAAAACAACTGTTGAATCATTCAATTACGATGATAAGGATTTCAAGACACAGCTTTCGAAGATCAAGGCTGCAAATCCGAACGCACTTGTTCTTCTTGGCCACGATGAAACAGGTGTCATTATGAAGGAGGCCCGCGATATCGGTATCAAGGCTCCATTCCTTGCGACAGGAACTATCACGAGTCCTGGAGCTCAGAAAGCCGCGCAGGGATACGCCGAAGGAACACTCTTTGCGTATTGGGATGCGAGTCCGGACAATGTGCTCGCAAAGTCATTCAATAATAAATTCATCGCTTCGGTTGGTCGATCTCCAATTCTGCCGCTGACGACGCATCCTGCATATGATGTAGTTAACATACTCACTCAGAAAATCCTCCCATCAATCAGCGGAAATGTTGATGCAAGAAAAATAAAAGAAGGCCTTCTTGGAATTCGATCCTATGCAGGAATCACCGGTGAAATATCGATGGGTTCAAACGGCGCGGCACCGATATCGGAAAGCATATATAAGCTCGTGAAGGGAATGCCTGTAAAGGTGGACTAATCTCTAATCAGTCAGTATTCAAATAAGAAAAACGCCACAATGTGGCGTTTTTATTTTACTTATCGAAACCGGTGTTATTTCGTCGCCTCTGCGAAATTCTTCTCGATCACCTCCCAGTTGAGATTCGCGAAGAAGTCTTCGACATACTGCTTCTTGCCCGATGGCTGATAGTCAGCGACGAATGAGTGTTCCCACATGTCGAGGCCGAGGACGAGCGCGCAGTTCTGGAGCTGTCCGAGGTGCTGCTCGTCGATCCATGCATTGATGAGCCGTCCCGATGATCGGTCGTAGTAGAGCATTGCCCAGCCGATGCCTCGGGTGAGGCCGAGCGCCTTGAAGCTTGTGAGCCATCCGTCGAATGAACCCCATTCAGCCTCGATCGCTACTTTGAGCGCGCTTGTGCCGAGAACCGGTTTCGGGCCGCCCTCGAATGATGCGAAGTAGACCTCGTGATTTCGCATGCCGTTGAATTCGAAGCCGAAACGTCGCATGATTTCGCCCATCGCGTACGCGTTCTTTTCCGAGTCAGCTTTCATTTCCTCGAGCTTCTCGAGAATGAGATTGGCATGCTTCACATAGCCGGCATAGAGCTTGAGGTGCTCGCCGATAGACTTCGGCGTGAGGCCTTTCAGTGTAGGGATAGTGAATACTTTTTCTTCGAATTTCTTGATCATGGGAGTTTTTTGCTTATTAATTCGCTGTTAGTGCTATGCGGCTATTGTCGCATATTTTGGGACCGCCGCAAATTTCCGCAGCATTTCATTCTTATTTCAGACTTCCTTGAAAGCCTCTTTACCTTCAGTTGCTATGATGCCGCTATGTTCCAACGCCTGTTACAGGGAATCGTCAAAAAGAAGAAGGCCCTCATGCCGATTGCTGCCGCTATCGCTCTTTCGGCCTGGTTCGGCTGGTATGTCTGGCATTGGGAGCACCGCGAGCTGCTGCTCGAGGTCTATTTCTTCGATGTTGCGAAAGGCTCAGCCATCTTCATACGAACTCCGCAGGGGAAGACTGCACTCGTGGGCGGCGGACAGGGCAGCGACATCATCCGCAAGCTCACCGACGTCATGCCATTCTATCGTCATCGCATCGATACCGTCATATATCCTGCTGATCCAGCAAATGGGATCGGCCTGACAGATGTCGCGAGCCGATATGATATCGGTGAAACGATCAGCCTCGCCTCATCGACAGAAAGGATCGGTACTGCGGACTCGAGCAGCGGCCTGCGCATCGTTCTCGATGAAATGAAAGGGAATCAGGTCGTGCTCGAATCTATCTCAGCTGGCACATCATCGGCGTCTTCAATGCTCAAGCTTTCATATGGAAAAGCGTCTTTTCTGCTTGCAGATATCCTGTCGCGGAAAGATCAGGAAATGTTCACTGAGCGATTCGGTCGCAAAAATTCGGCAGATGTTCTTCAGTTCCGGAGCGCCTCGCAGGCTCGCATCTCTGCATTCTTCTTCGATTCGGCAAGCCCGAAATATCTGGTCGTTTCGAAGATGCCTTTGCGTCCGAAACCGAAGCCTGAGATCGTGAAGGCATTGCCGAAACCAAAGCCTCCTCCAATACCGAAACCGCCCAAGCCGCCGAAGCTGACAAAATCAGGAAAACCAGCGAAAGCGAAACCACCCGCACTGCCAAAGCCTCCGAAACCTGTGCCGCTGAAAAAGCCCGCACCTCCGAAAGATCCTCCATTCGATCTGTTCGCATATTCTGCGCAGAAGCTCCGCGTGCTCGGGCTCGATCGGGAGAAGACTGTCGAATTCGTTTCCGACGGCGTGACTCTGCGTGTCATCGGGGCAAAACAAAAGCCTGCCGATTGAAACCGGCAGGCAGTTGATGCTCAGAGTTCATCGAAATATACGATTTCGTGAAACTCCTTCATGTCTATCGCTTTCGGCAGCCACCGCACATCGCTCGACATCATCTTGTCCCAGGGTATTTCGCTGAAACGGAACCAACGGTACTCTTGCAGCTCGGCCGGCTCGAGGATTATCTCTGGCAGAAATTCGTCATGGTGCGTAGTATACACCGCGACGTTCCAGAGTCTTTCCGTCGAACCTCGCGTCGCATAGCCCTCGATCCACCCGATCCTGATCAGCCCCTTCTCCGTGATCCAGAAGCCTACCTCCTGCATGTTCTCACGCTGAGCGCAGCCTTTCGAGCTCTCTTCGCCTTCGCGTTTTCCTCCGGCAAAAGTCCATTTGCCGGCTGCGACTTTCTTCGGATCGTCGCTCTCGTTCTTGAGCACCAGAAGCACGCAGAATTCCATTCCTTTTCCGATTTCGAAAACCTTGAAACCTGTCGAGACGATGATGGATGCACTGATCCTGTTGGATGATGTTTCCATACGTTTTTAAGACCGAACAATTTACCCCACTCTACTCCTTATGCGGAAAAAGGGAAGAGTGTACAGCGGGCAGAAAAACTGATGCTGACGCAAAAGAAAAACCCCGCCTTCGCGGAGTTTTCCTGTAAGCGTGGCCGGCCGAAGCCGTCAGCTATTATATGAGGCCTGCCTTCTTGAGAGTGGCGAATGCGCCGTTCTTCTGGATGGTCTTCAGGGCTCGAGTAGAGATCGTGAGGACAAAAGTCTTCTTGAGCTCAGGAACGTAGATTCGCTTCTTCTGGAGGTTTGGGTACTTTCGGATAGCGCCGCAAGGATTGTATTGCGTCGCTCGAGTGGCGTTCGAATATCGACCGCCCATCATTGAACCTACTTTTGTGATTGCACAGACTTTTGCCATATAAATATTGTTACTTAAACGTCACGACATGGTATCATATAGTATAAATTAAGCAAGTAGTATAGCCATTTGCACGCGTTATGGAGCCAATTTCACTCATTTTCAGCATCATAATCCTCATCATGTCCGTGGTCATCCATGAGTTTTCGCACGGATATGTGGCTGAATTGCTCGGCGACCCGACCCCGCGCCTCGACGGACGCCTCACGCTCAATCCGCTCAAGCACCTCGAGCTTTTCGGTTCGGTCATCGTCCCGATCATCACATCCCTCGGCGGATTCACCTTCGGCTGGGCGAAACCGGTCGTTTGGAACCCATATAATGTGAAGAACCGCCGCCTCGGCGAATTCCTCATTTCAGCAGCAGGTCCTGCATCGAATCTCCTCATCGCTGTCATCTTCGGATTCACCATCCGTTACTCGACGCTGTTCTCCGGCTCGTTCGTGAATCTCGCCGCGTACGTCGTCCTCGTGAATATCGTCCTCGCCGTCTTCAACCTTATCCCGATTCCGCCGCTCGACGGCTCGAAGATCCTCTTCTCGCTCTTTCCGCCGACTCCTCGCTTCGAACGCATCCGCTTCAGCATCGAGCGTTACTCCCTCTTCCTCATGGTCATCATCGTCCTCTTCCTCTGGAGGCTCATCGCGCCGATCGTGCCGCTCCTCTTCACCATAATCACCGGGGCAAAGTAACTCAGTCTGATATGGAATTAAATTATTCATTCACGTCGAAAGCTGGCAAGGCCAAGAGTGGAACCTATTATGAGGTCGACAGCTTCGATCCCTACAGGCATCTTATATTCTTTTCCGCTGGAGCTATCTGCTTCTGTGGAGACAAGATCGTCTTTGTCCACGCGGTGAAGCGCGGCGTCTGGGAAATGCCCGGAGGGAAGTGCGAACCCGGCGAGACGCTCGAGGAGACGATGATCCGAGAGATCAGGGAAGAGAGCAATATGAGAGTCATCGCCATGAAGCCGCTCGGCTATGAGAAGGTCGCTTTCGAATCAGGAACAGACAGGAAGCCGTCCGTCGTCGCGCATCAGGCGCGCTTCGTCGCAATCGTCGAACCGATCGGTCCGTTCATCGCTGATCCAGATGGCGACATCGATGCGATCCAGCTTGTCGATCAGAAGGACTTCCGCGCATTCTTCGATTGGGGACAGCATGGAGATGCTATCGCGAAGAAATCCCTCGAATTCTATTCAGAATTTACTTCGCTTCGATAAGTTCCCTATTCGCTCCGAATGTATAGAGTTTCGCCTCCGCCTTGTTGATCCTGATTGGATTGCCTGTGAAATCGATGTCTCCGTCGGCGCCGCTATATTTCACCTGCTTGAGTCCTGCGAGCACATCATTTGGATTTTTCTCTATCGCTTTCGCAACAGCATACACTGCTTCGTAATGGTTCTGCGGTTCCATGATCGGATACGTTCCGTACTTGTCATGAAACTTCTTCATGAAACCCTCATTCGGAACCCAGTCCATGAACCAGAGGTTTTTGGTATACGAGAGCGGAAAATTGCGAGCATGTACCGCTTCAACCATGCCTGTTGTAGTGAGGATTTTTACGGGAACATGCAGATCAACAAGCGCTCTTACTGCATCGTCCTCATGCGTACTTGTAAGAAATACCGCATTGGCATGGGATGCCTTTACTTTTGCCGCTTCAGTTCGGTAGTTGCTGCCGAAATCTCCCGTGCATGTTTCGCCTGCTATGCGAATGCCGAGTTCGGAGGCTATCTTATGAAGGAGTGCTGTGTGATTTGTGCCCCACGCATCATTCCAACAGACGTTATATACCGTCTTGATCTCAGGATTTGATGAGAAGAATTTCCGCACTGCATTTTCCTGGCTGTCGACGGTATGCCCGAGGGTGAAGAAGTACGGGCTGCTGCCTTCGACGGATGCATCCATGACGGTAGGGGAGATGAGAATGGTCTTTGTTTTGTCAGCGAGCGGGATGAGCGGATTCGTGATGAATGACCAGCTGTCGCCGAGCACGATATGGATGCTGTCGATGCTCGTGAGCTTGTCGAAAGCGGCAATGCCGGATTTCGGATCAGTCTTGCTGTCCTCGATGACGAGCTCGAGCTTGTGTCCGTTCACGCCACCGGCAGCATTGATCTCATCTGCTGCCATTTGCGCGGCCTTCCTGCCGTTCTCAGCCCAGATCGAAGCTGCGCCTGAGAGGGCATAGTCGAGGCCGATTCGGATCGTTTCTTGCGAAGCTGTTTGTTGCGGGA
Source organism: Candidatus Tayloriibacteriota bacterium (assembly GCA_028286665.1). Taxonomy (GTDB): domain Bacteria; phylum Patescibacteriota; class Minisyncoccia; order Phycocordibacterales; family PALSA-1337; genus JAQBRD01. The sequence continues at coordinate 4,012 of JAQBRD010000013.1, read as the reverse complement.
GATTCCGATAGTTTGCAAAGGTCGCGACGGCGGTAATTGCGATCACAATCAGGCTTCCGATGAAAATGTTCTTGTTTGATTTCATATATTGGTTGATTATCTTGACATAGATAAGAATATATTTTATTTACATAAACGTCAATAAGTGTTGAACATAGATTGACAACATGTACGTAAAACCCATATACTATAGCTATGGAAATCAAAAACACGCTCGAACAGCTCGGTTTTTCGAAGAAAGAGGCTGAAGTCTATCTCGCAGTCCTCACCCTCGGGAAGTCCACGCCGTCGAAGATCGCAAAGGTCACCAAGCTCAACCGCCCCACCGTCTATAGCGTGGCGAAGACGCTCATTTCGAAAGGCGTCATCTCAGAAGACCTCGCCGACAAAAGCTTCCATCTCGTCGCGCTTCCGCCCGAGAGCTTGAAAGCATCGATCGAGAAATCGAAGAGCGAGCTGAAGAAGAAAGAAGAAATCGTCGACGCCGCGGTCGAAAGTCTCCGCGTACTCACTGCCGAAAAGAATTTCTCAGTGCCGAAGATCCGTTTCGTCGAGCAGGGCGGGATCAGCGATTTTCTCTATCACAACATCGCCCGATGGCAGCGGTCGATCACTGACCCTGACGGAGCGATGTACGGCTTCCAGGATCACAGCTTCGTCGAGCAGTATCAGGAATGGGTCGAATGGGCCGGGGACAAATTCAAAGCGACCAATTTCAAAGTCCGCCTCTTCAGCAACGTCTCGCAGATCGAGCAGAAGATGAAGGGGAAACTAGGCATGCGTGATATCCGTTTCCTCCCCACATCTCAATTCACTTCGACCACCTGGGTCGTCGGCGACTATCTCATCATGGTATACACTCGCAAGGCGCCATTCTATATGGTTGAAATCCACGATGCGGCGATGGCCGAGAACATGCGCGAGGTCTTCAAGACGATGTGGGGGATGACGCAGCCAAGCAAGGCAAAATAGCGGCTCGGCGGATTTGTGCTGAGGGAGGATCTGATTATAATAGATGAGTATTATCAATAACCCCTTCATCATGGAACCTCAAAAGAAAAGCTACAAGAATTCTGCGATCGCGATCGTCGTTCTCATCGTTCTCGCCATCATCTTCGTCCTGATCGTTTCATCATCAGGCAAGACGGCTGCAGGTCCGCTCAAGATCGGCGTCATCATTCCGCGAACCGGCGATGCTGCGATCACTGGAGAGAAGATCTACAAAGGCGTCCGGATCGCTGAATCAGAGATCGGCAGCAAAGCGCAATTCATCTATGAAGACAGTCATTCGAAGCCGACCGATGCGGTCACTGCTGCGCACAAGCTGCTCGATGTCGATCATGTCGACGTCATCATCGGCACATATGTTCCTGAGGAGGCGATGGCTGTAGCTCCGGCCGCGAAGGCTGCAGGCAAATTCGTCTTCACCTTCAGCTACTGCAGCGATGCATTCGCGCAGTACGACAATCTCTTCTGCGGATATCCGACAGCGGAGGATCAGATCAAGACTGCTTTCAAGGCCATCACCGATGCTGGCGTGAAGAAGATGGCCATCGTCGACAGCAACTCAGATTTCGGCATCAACTCGCAGAAAGTCGTCGAGAAATACGCGCCAGAGCTCGGCTACTCGATCGTTCACAATGACCTCGTGAAGGACCTCAAAGATTTCCGCACGACAGCCGCGAAGATCAAGTCAGCAGGCGCCGATGCGGTCTTCACAGCGACCGACGCTCCGTCTGGCGCGCTTCTCCTCGCGAAGCAGCTCAAGGAAGCCGGCTTCAACGGCATGCGCATCACCTTCATCGACGTCGATACGAAGAACCTCAAGGACTTCGGATCGTCAGTAGAAGGAACTCTTGCTCCTGGAATCGCACCAAGCAATTTCTCGCAGCATTTCATGGACGCTTTCAAGAAGGCGAACACTATCGATCCTGACTACACGAGCGCGCTCGGCTTCGATGTCGCGCATTATGTCGTCGGCGCGATGGAGAAGGGCGTCAGCGGAGGCGCGAATGTCGGCGAGCAGGTGAAATCATACGCATACGAGAATCCTGCGATCAAGAATTTCAAATACAAGGATGATCGAACTGTCATCTACGACATGGAGCTTTGGACGGTGAAGAATGGGGAGTATGTGAAGTATGGGAAATAGAGAGAAATAAAAAAGTAACACTCATAAGAAAACCGCCGGCATGCCGGCGGTTTTCTATATTCCCGGCGTTGAAACTCTCCAGAGCGCCTTGAAGAGCGCGAGGTGCGTATCTGCGACTTCTTGGCTTTCGATCAGTACTGCAAAGTTATCTTTTTTCGCTGAAAGTATTGCAACTTTATTTCCATAGACAAATATTGTGTCTAGAAAATCTATATCTGGAGGCGTAAATCTAACTTCTCTTAAATAGCTACTTGATTGTTCGTGGAGCTCTTCATGCAGGTAGTCATAACTCTTCGGACGAACATTCTGAATACTGATCTTTTTCTGAACTCTTCTCGATACATAATTCTTAGCAAATTCAATCCCTGCTATTTTGAGCACATCAACAGATCCGCTGATGTTGTAGAAATTCTTAGCTTTGCTCTTTAGCGTATCCTCAAATATATTTCTAAATCCCTGTTGGCCTGAATAATATCGTACGACAGGCATTTTTCGATCTCTTCTGTAGATTTCATTTAGTTTCGGCAGCAATTTGTGAGCAAAGTTCACGTTATTTTCTGCTTGGCGAACAACAACCTCCGGCGGCTCAGCTCGATAATGTACCTTTTTCATATTCGGGATTCTTGATACGTATCCCTTTTTAGCTAATTCTTCAAGAATCAAATAGCAGGTCGGCCTTTTTAAACTCGATCGCTCCGATATCTGCGATACATTAAAGGAAGCTAGAGATAGGGCGTGGATATAGACTCGCGCTTCTTTTTCAGGCAAACCTAATAGCTGCAATTGCTTATCAAATTCCATTTTAAGTTGGATTTAAATTAGTTTTATTTGTCAAAATAATTAACAAATATATTTATATTGATAAATACCCTTACTACATAAGCCTCGAATACTAATTATCCAAAAAACACCATTGACGATTTAAGGAGGCAGTATAACACTGCTATGGATCAGTATCTATTGTAATTAAATCAATTAGTGAAAAACTATATTCATATCGTCATTGCTGTCTTTATTGGAATTGCCATAGTCTTTAGTATCGTATTAGGAGTAGATAAAACGTATGCCCAAAATAGGGATAAAAATATGAATTCAATACTAATTTCTGCATCTGCCAAAAATATTGCCTTTCCTCCCCATATATAGTAGAGTATCCCCACGTTTCGCCACTTCCGGCAACGGCCTACAAGCCAAGCCAGACCAGCGATTCCGCAAGAGTTGAGTAACCACTCGGTGAAAAAAGTCAGCTCTCTGCATTATAAAGAGGCCGAAATGGGCGCCGAGATGCCCGCGGCTATAGCGTTAATCAGCAATTTACGAATGCCAACAATCAATCAATTGGTCCGAAAGAATCGTACGCGCTTCACTCGAAAGTCGAAGTCGATCGCGCTTACCCGAACTTTCAACACCATCGAGAACCGACCGGGTTTCATGCCTGCTCCGTTCAAGCGAGGCGTGTGCATCAAGGTCACCACGAAGACTCCGAAGAAACCGAACTCAGCTATCCGAAAGATCGCCCGAGTACGACTCTCTAATGGAATCGAAGTCACTGCATACATCCCAGGAGAAGGTCACACGCTCCAGGAACACTCAGTCGTTCTCCTCCGAGGAGGTCGAGTGAAGGATGTCGGTCTCCGATACACAGTCGTTCGAGGAGTGCTCGATGCGACCGGCGTTGAGAAGCGACGAAAAGGTCGAAGCCAGTACGGAAACAAGCGACCGAAGGCAGCCAAGTAATCCTTTCCTAATTCATAACACAAATATATGCGACGAAGAATAAAGAATAAGCACCCGCTCAAAGCAGAGCCGGTCTACGAATCAGAGAAGGTTTCGAAGTTCATCAACTACGTGATGGAATCA
>JAQBRD010000026.1 GCA_028286665.1 Candidatus Tayloriibacteriota bacterium | reverse complement strand
AAGCGTCCGATCGTTCAGCACCCCCATCAAGTAACCTAAGGTTGCTGACTTCGGGACTTTACTGTTAGTTTTCATAATTACTTCTTCTGGAACCGCATTGTTGTTGTCGACTGTATTCAATTTTTGGGCTTGTAAGGCCTGACTAATTTGTCGAAACACTAACACTCTTATACATCATAGTCAATGATCACGGATTGCAGCTCTGAATAGCCGATAGGGATACTATTGACATTTTTTGAATAGAGTGCTAATATACATCTCGACAAGAAAGAAGCGATCTTTGAAAACTTTTCTCTAAAATGAACAAAAAGACCAAATTACTGGGCTTTTTGAGCTTGTTGCTAGTGGCATTCATTGCCCTGCTATTGCTCAATAAAGCGACTAACGTCCAAACAATAACCCGTGAGTTAACCGTCGTTAACCACATAACCCAAACCAATTTTGTTTCGGAAAGCAAAGCCCCGCAGCCTGAGGAACTTCCTCATCCTACGAACGGCAATGTGATCCAAATCAAAATGAGAGGACTCAAGCTTGGTGGTTCTCGTGCTGATAGCGCACAAAACGTGCAATCAGCAGCAGTTCAGGCAACAACAAACTAAACAATTGCGGTAAACAAACACAGAAACTCGGTAACGGAAGAAAGACTGATTATGAAAATGAAACAATTGATCATGGCTTGTGCGGCCCTCGCACTGTTCAACTTCGCCACTGCTTCCAGCAATGGCCAGACCACAACCACAACAGCATTGGTTACCACCACGCCTGCTGTCTGTCACCTGGATGACGCACCAGATCTCTGGATGCTCACCAACCACGCAACATTGACCTCGTGGTCGATCAAGCGTGTACAGGGCGGCAGCGAGAAGTTTACGGTCGGGAGTCAGGCACTGAACGGGGATCAAATCCCGTTCTTCCAATTGACCAACGACAATAAAACCCTCGATGCATTCGCCGACATCATGGGAATGTACACGACGGATTACCAAGTGGTCGATCCGACTGCCTATATCGGCATCAATGCGCGGCTTTGGGACACCAATGACGCCAGCGTGCTCTACGGCTGGAATACCGACAACTCTATTCTGCTCGAAGGCAGCAGTGGCGGGTATCCTTCAAAGGATAACTACGGAAACTGGTCACTGCCGGAATACAGCGAAACACCCTCAATGTATCTGCGTGAGTTCATCAAAATTCCCGTGGATGGCATTCAGGATGCTCGCATTATCTCGCACGATGGCTATAATCCGGCGAACTATAAAGGCATGCAGCTTACGGTCGGCTACGGCGAATACATGATGTATCCGTCGGGACGAGCTGGAAGCGACGATACTGTCGTCATCTCGACATGGAAACAGCACTGCGACGGCTACTGGCGCTGGCAGGTGAAAGCCTACAATGCCCGAAGCTTGTCGGAAGTACAGATCAGCGACGTGCTCATCAAAGTCTTGTTGCATGATTCTGAAGACTTCAAGTCATTCCGGAACAAAAGCAACTTGGACACGTATGTTTGGTCATGGAACGGATACGGAAAGGTACCCCTCCTGGTCGCCACATGGGACCAGAAGAGCGTAAACCCAGTATACCTGAGCGTCCATACGGACACCCAGTACGCTACGCAGTTCGTCGCAGAAAATCTGCTGACGAAAACGAAGTTGATCATCGACGTGCCAAACGGCGCAACCGGTGTGACGACGAATCTGCCGGCGGGAGCGTACCACATTACTCCCAACCTGCAGCTCAAGTCGTCGCAAGACTACACGAGCCCAACCAAAGGTTAATTGAAGAGAAAAGTTTAAACGCGAAGGCGATGACTCCGGTCATCGCCTTTTCTGCATCTATTATTCCGAAATTTGCCTACTTCCCCTCCTCCTTCGGCCGCATGAGCGGGAAAGTCTGCATCTCGCGAATCGGCTTGTCCATGAGGATGGCGAAGACGCGCTCGCCGAATCCGAATCCGCAGGTAGGCGGCATGCCGTGCTCGAGCATCTCGACGAATTCATAGTCAGGCATCATCGCTTCGGTATCGCCTGCAGCAAGGAGCTTCGCCTGCGCGTCGAATCGCGCCTTCTGATCGATCGGGTCATTGAGCTCTGAGTAGCCGCGGCCGACTTCGCTTCCGGCGAAGAGCGGCTGGAACATCTGCACCTTCGGCTGCGCGACTCCCTTTTCATCAATGACCGGCTTCGCGAGCGGACCGACGATGAGCGGATGATCGACGAGGAACGCCGGACCGGAGATATTCTTTCGGCAATATTTCCAGAGCGTATCCGTGAGGCGCTCCTTATTCTCGCCGTCATATTTCACCTTGAGCTCCTGGAGCTTCTTCTTCATGTCATCTTCCGAAGCAGCGATCACATCGATCCCTGTCTGCGCCTTGATCTCATCGACATAATTGATGAGCTTCCATTCGTCTGCAAGGTCGAATGTATGGCCTCGCGAAGTGAATTTCGTCGTGCCGAAAACCTCCGTCGCGATCGTGCGATAGAGTTCCTGCGTCAGTTCCATGCCATCCTTGTAGTCTGCATATGCCCAATAGAATTCCATGTTGGTGAATTCCTGGAGATGATCCGGGCTTGAGCCTTCGTTTCGATATGCTCGTCCGATTTCAAATGTCTTCTGGAAACCGCCGGCCATGAGCCGCTTCTGCCAGAGTTCGCCGATGGAAATACGCATGTAGACCGGAAGATCGAAGTCATTGTGGTGCGTCTTGAAAGGAGCCGCCTCCGCGCCGCCAGTCGTCACTTCGAGCGTCGGCGTCTCTACTTCGAGGAAGCCATGCTGATTCATGACGCGCCGGGTGACCTCCCAGAATTTCGCCTTCTTATAGAAAACATCGCGGAGCTCCGGATTCATGACGAAGTCGAGATAGCGCTTGCGGTATCGTTCGTCGGAGTCGGTGATGCCGTGCCATTTCTCAGGCAGCGGAAGGAGGGCTTTCGCTGCGATGACCCAGCTCGTGACGAGGATGCTCTGCTCGCCGCGCTGCGTCGTGAAGAATGTTCCAGTGACTGAAATGAAATCGCCGATGTCGATCGCCTTCGTGAAAAGCTCAAAAAAATCCGCAGTGCCAGCAGCTTCGAATGCGTCTTTCTTGAAGACTGCCTGGAATTTCGCCTTGCCGTCATCGAGAACGATGAATATGATCGCTCCCTGTCCGCGGATCGCCATGACGCGGCCGACGACCGAATACGCCTTGCCTTCGGCAAAGTTCGCTTTCGCGTCAGCGAGACAGGTAGTTCGCGGCACCTTCGCCGGGAACGGGTTCATGCCTGCTTTCTTGAGCAGTTCGAGCTTTTCTATGCGCGTCGCGCGGAGTTCTTCGAGTGAAGCCATATTGTATTTCTTGCAGGCGCGCAGAGCGGCGCGTACTGCATTATTCGATGCTGATAAGCTTGTATGAGACGGGTCCTTTCGGAGTCTTGAATGAGAAAGAGTCGCCCTTCTTCTTGCCGATGAGCGCTGCTCCGATCGGAGAATGATTCGAGACCTTTCCTGCAGCCATGTCCGCTTCTTCGGAACCGACGATCTTGTACGTGCGCTTTTCAGAATCGCCGTCCTTCTGGATGACTACCGTAGATCCGATAGCGGTGACGTCGCCATGCTTCTCAGAGAGAATGAGTGCTGATTTCAGAACCTGCTCGAGGTGGCTGATGCGGCCTTCGACTTCTGCCTGCTCTTCGCGGGCTTCCTGGTACTCGGCATTCTCGGAAAGATCTCCGAGCTTCTTTGCGTATTCGAGATGCTCAGCGACTTCCTTGCGTTTCACCATGCGAAGCTGTTCGAGTTCCTTCGTGAATTCATGGAACTTCTCCTTGGTAAGATATTGTTTTTCGTCGAGCATGAAGGTTGAATAGAAATTAATAATGTGTCGCTATCATAACCCAAAATCGGCACTAAGTAAAGAATCCTGCAATACCCCACATTTATTGACTAATCAGAAATAAGTGATACAGTTTTGATGTGAAATCGTTCTTTGACGATGGAACTGCCCGAACATTCCAGTTTTCATACTATGAAAATGATCCTGATTCCCCTGGCCAGAGGCATCGGCTGCGGCCTCATGGCATTCTATTTCTGCATCTGCTATTGCAGCGCGGAAGGCATAGAGACAGACGCCCGATTCATGAAAGCATCCGCGATCATCGGTGCCGCAATATTCCTCGCATCGCTCTCATGGAATCTATTCCAGGTTGCGACCGGACGAAAAAAGTTCCATTGACCACCAAGCATGAATACATACCACGAAACCAGGCTCGCGCATCCCGCGAGCTTCGTTTTTTATTTAATTAACATACTGATGAATAGGCGAGAAACTTCAAGTAGGATATTCGCATCTATCGAAGAAGTTTTCGGAAGACATGCAGATGTCTGAGAAAAGCTAGCCGGTCAGCAGACCGGACTAGCGCCTTCTGAGGTAGATGCGAATATCCTACTTGAAGTATTCCGGAGTATTCTTGCTCATCCAATCGATCGTTTCGCGCATCGCTGCCCCTGCACCAATCAGGTTGTGGCGCGATCCGCGTTCGAGAACGACTGCGAATGCATAGCGGGGATTCTCGTACGGGAAGAATCCGGTCATCCATGAGTTGACGTTTTCCTTGGTGACTCCGAGCTCGGCGGTGCCGGATTTCGTAGCCATATGGACATACGGGACATTGAGCGATACGCCGGTACCTTCGAGCGCGCCCTTGCGCATGCCTTCGCGGATGACTTCGAAATCAGAAGCTGGGATATCCAATTGCCGTTCGACGCTGCCCTGCTGATCCTTCAGGATCGTCGGATTGAGGAGCGCGCCGTTATTCGCGATCGAAGCGACTGCGCGCACCATCTGTATCGGCGTCACCTGGAATGAGTACTGTCCGATGGCGGTGTGATAGGTGTCTCCGAGACGCCACGATTCGCCGTTGAACTGCTTAGCCTTCAATTCAGGAGTCGGAATGAAGCCCGAACCGCCGGTAAAGAACGAGTCCTTGATCTGCTCGCCGAAGCCGAAGAGCTGGAAATAATGGTCGAGCTTGGCGATGCCGAGGCCTTTCTGATCCTTGTATCCTCCGCCGATTTCATAGAAATACACGTCAGATGATACGGCGATCGCCTTGCGCATGTCGACGAGGCCCTGAGCTTTCCAGTCGCGGAACAATGTCTCCTGCGTCGGATCGTATTGATTCTTGATCGAAATATATGCGGTTCCGAGGATATTCGTATTCGGATCGATGATATTCTCCTTGAGCGCGCCGAGGGCGACATACGGCTTCACGATCGAGCCTGGCGTATAGAGGCCGTCGATGACGCGATCGAGGAACGGAGTATTCTTGTCAGTGAGATATTTCGTGATGAGCGTCTTGTCAGCGCGGTCTGACATGATCTGCGGATCGAATTCCGGATAGCTCGTCATAGCGATGACCTCGCCGGTGTGGACGTCCATGATGATGCCTCCGCCGCCGTTGAAACCGACGCTTTCGGCGATATGCTTGATCGCAGCGTGGAGTTCGCTCTGGACGCGCGAATCAATGGACAATGCGATGTTTTCGCCTTCTTTCGGAGCCTGGATTCCGTTCTCGGACTGAACCTTGCCGTGCGCGTCGACCTCGATGAGCTTCAGGCCGTTCGTTCCTCGGAGCTTGTCATTGAAATATTTCTCGACTCCGTCGACGCCTTCGAAATCCTCACGATAATAGAAGCCGGAGCTGTCCTTCGACGGATATCGCACATAGCCGAGGACATGGGCGAGTCCTGGGATGTTCTTGTATTTGCGGAGCGAGACATCAGCATCGTCGCCCGGAGCATTCCATCCGAGTTCGACGTTATTCCTGTCATAGATGACGCCGCGAGCGGCGAATATCGGCGAGTGCCGAAGTCTGTTGTTCTCGCTTTTCTGATTGAAGTCTGCGCCCTTCACCACCTGGAGATCCCAGACGCGCGAAAGGTACACGCAGAGGATGAGCGCGAAGGCGAGCAGCGTCATGATGAGCGACATTCTTGAGATCGGCCTGTCGATTCGGCCTTCGAATTGGTCCGTGTCGAACTGCGGGATATTGTGCGAATCGAGGAATATCTCGTCAGGATCGATCTCATGGAGCGATGATCTGCGCTGGAATAGTTTTCTCAGCTTTCTGGTCATAGTTACTTCGTACGGAGCCTTTTGCGGAGCATGATCGCGATGAAGAATAGCGGGATTGCGATGAGGGTATATTTGATCTGAAGGTTGAAGATCCCCTGCCCTGAAGTTCCGTAGAGTGCGTCAATCATAACTCCAAAAATGAGAACTTCATAGTAGACATCGAAGCAGATTCCTCCCGCAATCATCGCGAGGATGATGAGCCACCAAGGTGCCCACGCGATGAGGGCAAGCATGAGGATGGCGGCAGCGATGCGGATCTGGATATTGTATGTCTTGATGAAATCCATCTGATTAGAAGGTTTCGATGCCCGAATGCTGGATGATGACCCATCGGAGCTCATTCGCATTGACCGGACTATTGAATAGGATCGTCGCGAACGCTCGGGCTGGCACCGCGATGACTGTCGAAACCGTTCCGAATACCGACGAATAGACGCTCGGCATCGTCACGGGGTCGCCCACCTGGATCATCGCATCCCGAGGGAGCGTCACTTCATACGCGCCGCCGCCGCGGGCCGTTGCGGTCGCCATGATGTTCTTCGGGCCGATGCTCACTTCATATTTCAGGCCAGGATTCGAATACAGGGAAATCTTCGCGGAATTGACCCGGACTTCTTCGACTTTGCCGATCGGAATATTGCCGAGCGCGTAAGCCATATCGCCTGCAGCGATTCCTTCTGCGGTTCCAGCGTCGATGATGAGCGTGTCATAGGGCGAAAAGGGCGGCTTCTTCACGACTGCCGCAAGCACTCCGTCCTTGATCGCCGTCCTGCCGAGCAGCTCCTTGAGCTCGAGATTTTCCTGCGTGAGTTCCTGGATGCGTGCATCCGAAGGAGCGAGCTCCTCGATCTTCTGCTGCAATCGAGCATTTTCTTTTTCAAGAGAGGCTTTGGTCGATAGCGAACCGGAAGCTGCCTTGTCGATATTCCAGAATGGCGAAATGATCTTCGAAACGGCGAGGCTGAGAGAATTCGGAGAGAAGATCAGCCAAGCGATGAGGATGATGACGAAGCCTATTCCGAGGAATGCGAATGCAGGATTCTTCCTGCGGCGGGAGCTATTTTTGAGCTGGTAATTCATCTTCGTTCTGAATGAGGACATCCTGGTAGGTTACGAGATCTTCGAGGATGATGCCGGTGCCGCGGGCTATGGCTGTAAGCGGATCTTCTGCGACGTGGACCGGAATCTTGATCGTATCTGAAATAAGCTTCGCGAGGCCTTTGATGAGGGCGCCGCCGCCGACGAGATAGATGCCGATGCGCATGATATCGGAAAGGATTTCAGGAGGGGTGGTTTCGAGGACTTCCTTTGTCGCTTCGACGAGGACATCGATCGACTGAGCCATCGCTTCGCGGATATCGGAATCGGTGATGACCACTTCTCGAGGAAGACCGGTGATGAGGTCGCGCCCGCGGATAGTCGTCTCCATCGGTTCGCCAGGAATTACCGTACCTACTGTCATCTTGATATACTCAGCGGTCTTTTCGCCGATGAGGATCTTGAATTCGTTTCTGATATAAGAAATGATGTCGTTATTGAGCTTGTCGCCGGCAATTTTGAGATTCTTTGACCGGACGATGCCCCCGAGCGAAATGACCGCGATATCAGTCGTGCCTCCGCCGATATCGATGACCATGCTGCCGACAGGCTCATGGACCGGAAGCCGGATGCCGATCGCTCCGGCCATCGGCTCCTCCACGATGAAGACCTCGCGTGCGCCCGCATTGCGGGTCGCATCGCGGACTGCGCGGATCTCGACATTGGTCACTCCGGATGGAACTCCGACGACGACGCGCGGACCGAGCATCTTCTTCGAATACTCCTCTGCCTTCTTCACGAGGTATGCGATCATTTCTTCAGTCACTTCGAAATCGGATATCACGCCATCGACGAGAGGTCGGACCGCAGTGATATGCGCAGGAGTTCGTCCGAGCATGTCTTTCGCAGACTGACCGACCGCGACGACACGTCCGGTCTTCTGATTCACCGCTACGACTGACGGCTCATTCACGACAATGCCGTGTCCGCGCAAATACACGAGCGTGTTCGCGGTTCCGAGGTCGATTCCAATATCATTGGAAAGATAGTTGTATATCCGTTCTTTCAGGTTTTGAGCCATATTTTCGCGCTTATACTGGAACTATACTACTAGTATGGCTTAGATTCAAGCTATTTCTGTGTTCTGATTCGGCTTGGATTTCGAATTATCGAATTCCGCCGAATCACGTCGAACGCAGTGAGACGCGATTCCGATTCTACAATCCGTACTTCGATGAATTCCTGCCGAGGACATTGGTCTTGAGCAGATCGGTTATCTTGTTCGCATTCTGCGGGGTGAGTCCTTGGATGAGGATGCCATTGAATACCGCCCGGCTTCCTTTCGAAGTGACGACAGCCTGAGAAGCCGCATTCTCGATGCTCACCGTCGCAAGCCCGAACATCCGGTCGACGAATCCCTGCGAGACGGTCACGTCCTGGATCGACGAGTACGGCATGTGCTTTTCAGAGAGGCTGAAGATGCCATCTTTGTAATAAATATTATCCGCATTGAAGCTGAATGCGTAATTCTTCTTCCAGAGGAAGAGCGTGATGAGCCTCCAGACGAAAGACACGCCGACAAGGCCGACGAATGAAAGGATGATGACGCCAAGATTATCCTGAATCGAGATGTCCTTCGCTTTTATGACGAAGATGAGCACGAGGAAGAATGCGAATGCTATCGATGAGATCGCGCGACTGATCACCGAGACTGTCACCCATTTGCCGGTGAGCGGATATGTCTTCTCGGAAATATCCTCCGCAAGATTCAGCTTGACCGGTTCGCTTTTTGCCTGCTGGCCCTGCTGCGACTGGACAGTCGGCTGTCCTTGTCCGCCGACTTGGTTCTGCTGATTCGAATAAATGCCGGTGCCCGAAACCTTTTCGAGGAGGAATTTCTTCAGCCCCTCTGCAGCCTCCTTTTCGACGCCGTCGATATGAGCTTCGATTCCCGAAGCCACAGTCGCGCTCGCGATATGTACGTCGTAGAGTCCCATGATGCGGTCGATGATATCCTGATCGACATACACATCCTGGATCTTCTGAAATTGGACATGGATTTCGGTAGGTGCGAATACTCCCTTCTTTATCGTGAGGAAATGCTCTTCGCCGGCATAATAGTAGCGCTTGATGTATGCCTTCACATAGACAGCATACGGGACAGCTGCAATGCAGAAGCCGACGATGAAGCCGGCGACGCCGATCGAGATGCCAGTCCAGAGATTCGCATGCTGATTTGTTATCGCCGCATAGATAAAAGCCGAGATGACGCCGACGGCAATGCCCAGGAAGATCGAGCCGAACAGCTGCGATATCATCTTCTTATAGAACTTCTTCGGGCTGAGCGGAAACTGCTGCTGCAATGTGCTTTGTGGATTCATGTAAAAATATTATTTGATAATTCTTTCAATGTCGCTGACAGGAACTCTCTTCACCTCGCCGGTCGTTCGATCTATTGCCTCGAGAATATTCTCTGCCATCGTCTTCTCGCTCATGATGACGCGTAAAGGAATACCGATAAGATCACTGTCAGCGAACTTTTCGCCTGGACGGATATCTCGGTCATCGTAGAGGACGGAAATTCCCTTCGAGACGAGATCCGCATACAGCGCATCGGCTGCCGGCTTCACTTTTCCTTCCTTATCAAAAATCGGCGTGAGATGCACATCGAACGGCGCGATCTCTTTCGGCCAAATGATGCCTTTTTCATCAGCAAACACATCAACAACCGTACCCATAAGCCGGCCGATTCCAATGCCGTAGCATCCCATGATGACTGACTTTTTTACTGAGGTTTCATCTGCGAAAGAAAGGTCAAGCGGCTCCGAAAAATTTACTCCGAGATTGAATATATTTCCCACCTCGACAGCTTTCTTTTTCATCAAATCCTTATTGTCGCACAGCGGACAAGCTGACACCTCTTTAAAAATTTCATCGTTGATTGCCTGTCTGCATTTTTCGCAAACATAGATGACGTCTTCGCCCGCATCAGTCACTGTCTGGAACTCATCGGAGAATTTCGAGAAGCTGCCTCCGCTCGATGAAGTTATATAAGTCTGTTCGCCGATGCCGACCCTTTTATATACATTGAAGTATGCGGCTTTGGCTTTCTCATAGAATGAAGCGTGCTCCTCTTGAGTTCGCGAAAATGAATACATGTCCTTCATCAGAAATTCTCTGCCGCGCATAATGCCGCTCTTCGCACGCGACTCGTTTCGAAATTTAGTTTGAATCTGATATATGTAGAGCGGCAAATCTCTCCACGATCGCACATAATCCTTGAGCAAATTTGTGAGCTCTGCCTCATGGCTATATCCCAGACCGACCTCGGTTTCATTCTTCAATTTTGTCTTGAACCAATTATCCACTACTTTGTCATCCCATTTTCCAGCTGTCACCCATATATTTTTATCCTGCAAAACAGTGAGCAAAACTTCCTGAGCGCCAAGCAAGTTCATCTCTTCGCGGATAATGTTTGAGATTCTATTCATCACTCGAAGTCCAAGCGGCAGGAACGAATACACTCCTGCCATTTCCTTGTGCACGAAACCGGCGCGGATAAGGAGCTGCGCGTTCTTTGAAACCTCGTCTTTCGGGGCTTCTTTTCGGGTCTTGGTGAAAAGCTGTGATTGGCGCATGAATAATGATTATTAATGGGAAAATGATATGGAAGTATTCTATTTCACAAACCACCTCGTTGCAATATCGTGCCACGTGACGACGACCATGAGAAGGATGAGGATGCAGAATCCGACAGCATTGATCGCGTTGGCGACCGAAGGCTTGATGCTGCGTCGGCTGACCGCTTCGATGATGACGAAAAGGAGCCGTCCGCCATCGAGCGCCGGGAACGGCACGAGATTGAGCACGCCGAGATTGATGGAGATGAGGGCGACGAATGCGAGAAGATGCGAGAAGCCCATATCCGTCGCATCTTTCACCATGCCCTCGATGCCGACGATGCCGGTGACTGACGAGAGCGACCCCTTTCCTCCGAGCGATGTAGCGATGAGGTTATAGATGCCGACAGCAGTCTGCTGGATCATGTCGATGACGAGTCTGCCGCCCTCCCAGATCGCGAGATGGATCGGAAGCTTGAGCGTGCCCGCTTCAGACATCTGGATGCCGATGCCGTATCGTCCTTCGATGATGCCTGTCGTCGGAATGACTGTCGCAGTGCTCATCAGATCGAGATGCTTATATGAGATCGCTACCGGCTTCCCTCCGCTCGCATTGATCCTGTTCTGAAAGTCCGTGACGCTGACTGCCGATCCGTCCGCATTGACGAGTTCGTCTCCAGGCTTGATGCCGGCGGCCGCAGCTGGCTTGTCTGCAGCGACCGAAGTGATGAGGACGCGATTATCCGTGATTCTCGAAGCGTATTCAGGATAGCTGTCGGTCGATGCTGGAAAGCCAGCCATGAAGACCGCTCCGAAGATCGCCCAAGCGAAAAGAAAATTGAAGATCACCCCGGCGACAAGCACCGCTGCCTGAACGTATTTCGGCTTATTGACGAAACTCCGCTTCGCATCAGGACCTTTCAGGGAATCCTCGTCAGGATTCTCTCCGAAGATCTTCACGTATCCGCCGAACGGGATGAGGTTGAGGGAATATGCGGTCTCGCCGTGCTTGGCAGACATGACTTTCTTCGAATAGATCTTCGGTCCGAAGCCGAGCGCGAATTCATCGACGCGAATTCCGAAAGCGCGCGCCATGACGAAATGCCCGAGCTCATGCACGAAGATGAGCACCGCGAGCACCAGCAAGAAAATAATGATATGCATGTTTTAGTAGGCAAGCTTCGCCGATCGGATTAATTAGCTGAGGATCTCCTTTTCCTTTCTCTCGAAGGATGCGTCGAGATTCTTGTTCGCCTGATCGACGATCTTCTGCGCCTCGTTCTTGAAGCGGAAGACATCGTCCTTGCCGAAGCTGCCGTCCTTCTCTTTTGTCTGGAGTTCCTTCATGACGTCGTCGCGATGCGATCGGACCTGCTTCTTGCCTTCCTCTACTTTCTCCTTCGCGATCTTGAGGATCGCCGTGCGTCGTTCAGACGTGAGTTCTGGAAAATTGACGCGAATGCCCTTGTCATCGACGCCGACTGAAAGGCCGAGATTCGCGATCGTAATTGCCTTCTCGATATCCTTCACTTGCCCAGCGTCCCACGGAATGATGCGGATAGTGCGAGGGCCTTCAGTAGTGACAGCGGCTACCTGAGAGATCGGCACGACCGTGCCGTATGATTCGACTTTGACGCCGTCGAGAACCGCAGGCGAAGCCTGACCAGTCCGGATGCCTGAAAATTCCTTCTTGAGCCACTCCTCAGCTCCTGCGATGCCTTTCTTGAATTTTGTGAAATCGTATGTAGCCATATATATTTGTTATTTCTTAATACTATACTGAAAGCGCTACGTACTCAAGCAGCTGCTTCACCGACGGCGACCGGTCGCGTATATAGTCCCGAGCCCGGATCACCGCTTCGACGGACTGCCGCTTCGCTGCGGTATCGAGTTCTGCAATGTTCCTGCTGAGAAGCGACTCCAGGTCATTGAGGAAGCAGACCGCGTCCTGCTTCGCCGCTTTCTCATCGCTGATATCCGCAGCCAGGTCGTCGACGAACGCTATCCGATCCTTCATCGGCATCGCGAGAAATGCTTCTGCTCGAATTCCGCCTTCGTTTCGGCTGGAGGCCTGATTTCCGCCAACATCGCGGATGATCATCACTCTCGATCGTATCGTCGGAAGGAACATCTCAGCAGTAGGCACGATGATGAAGAAATGCGTCCCGGACTGCGGTTCCTCGAGGATTTTCAGCAGCGAATTCTGAGCCTCATTGGTCACCGCATTCGTCTCGATGATGAAGACCTTCCGCCCCCCTTCAGCAAGCGGCAGCGTAGTATGCATCTCTTTCACCCTGCGGCTGTCATCGATGCCGAATGATTCGACCGAGATGTGGCGGAAGTCCGGATTTCCGACAGTCGCCAGCCCGAGCTCTTTTTCGAGGAATGCCTTGAGCCCAGGGAGGATATCGCCGCCCCTGCCAGGAATGCAGTATGCGTGATAAAGATTTCCATTTTTGACATGCAGCGTGAGTTCTTCCATGCATCGTAGTATAGCAAAAAACCACCCCTCAGGGTGGTTTTTTGCAATGAATTCCTTATAAAATCTTCATCGGACCCTTTATTACTTCTTGATCTCGAGCTCTCGTCGGGTGAAGAGGAGGTACATGACCATCGAGACGAGGACGAGGATCACAAGGATCGCCACCCAGCCCCATGGCACGTTCTGGAGCGAGAAGAGCGATGATCCGGTGAATGAGGAGTTGTCTGCTTGAGGATTCCTCGTGACGGTCGCGCCGCTATTGTTAGCGCCGGTCGAGGGCGAGACAACCGTGACTACGTTTCCGCAGAGCTTCGAAGCCGAGATGCCGCCTGACGTAATAGTTACAGTCGCGTTCTTGGTTCCCGGAGTCGAATATGAAGTGACTGCGGATCGCTGCGATCCGGAAAGGCCTTCGCTGCCTGACCATGAGTATGAGAAGTTGCCGTTTCCGCCGGTAGCTTCTACGCCCCAGGTGACAGGAACGCCTATGCGGGTTCGATCAGCATCAGCGAAACATGCGATCTCGAGATTGCCGTTGTTTCCGTTTCCATTATTGTTTCCGTACTGGTCGTTTCGGACGCCGACTGTGACGCTTCCCGAACAATCGCGAGTGATCGACTGGCCGCTTGAGTACACGGTGACCGATGCGTACTTCACGCCCGGAGTCCCGTAGTTTACGCCGAGGTATGATCCTGAGCTTGAAACGCCGTCAGTTCCCGTCCATCGGTACGTATATCCGCCGTTTCCTCCTGAAGCATTCGCAGTCCACTGGACATTCTGTCCTATCGGAGCGAATGAAGCATTGGCGACGCATGAGACAGAGAGCTGAGAATAATTGCTGTAGCCGCTGTTATAGGCATTATCGTAGTAATTATTGTTGTAGCCGTTATCGTAGTAATTATTGTTGTTGTAGCCGTTGTTATAGTAGTTGTTGTTGTCGTAATACGAGCTGTCCTGCTGCACATAGACAGAAGGCGAGCAATTTCGAGTGATCGTCTGAGAGCCTGAGACGATAGTGACCGTCGCGTTCTTGGTGCCAGGAGAATTGTATCGGATATTCACATTCGATCCGCTTCCGCTCAGGCCGTCATTTCCAGACCATGAATAGTAGTAGCTGCCATTGCCTCCGTATGATGAAACTCTCCACGAGACGCTATCGCCGGCATTCGCAGTCGAAGAGACCGGGTAGCAGTTTCCACCGAGAGAGTTGTAGCTGCTTCCGCCATTGCCGCCATATGTATACGAAGGAGTCGCAGCAGCAACAGCAACAGGAGTAGTCCTTCCGTTGCCGCCGACCGTAGTGTTATTGTTTCCATTCACCACGGTGCCTCCTGGGCTGCCGATGTTTCCAGTATTGTTGGAATTGTTGACATATTTCTTATTTACGACAGTCGTCGGCGCCGGCTTGCTTCCGCAGCCGCTCCAAAGGCAAAGTGGATCGACAAGCTGGATCGGATCGAACGCGTGCGTCTTCGCAGGAGCGAACGCAGCAACGCCCACAAGAACGATTGCTACTGCGATTGTCCCTGAAAGCTTGGCGATATTGGTCTTTGCTGATTGATAATTCATAAATATGTGTTTAAATGTTATGCGGGTTATTATATATGTAATAGCATAAAAAGTCAAGGGCTGTACAGGCCCTCCTTTCTATATGCTGAAATTCTCCTGTTTTCAATACCTACTCAGATACCAGTAACTTACCTTAAATCTATATTAAATGTCAATAGAAGCCTTCTTGGCATTCGATTGAATGAACATCTTTCGCGCCGGAACATCAGTCCCCATAAGCATGTCGAAGACCTTGTCCGCATCCTGCGCATCCTCGATTGCGACCTTTTTGAGGATTCGTCGCTCGGGATCCATCGTCGTTTCCCAGAGCTCGTCGGCATTCATCTCTCCGAGACCCTTATAGCGCTGGATGGAAACCTTGACGCTCTTCTTCCCCGCCAATATCGCGCTCGCCGTTTCCGCATCCATTTCTTCGACTTCAGTATCGGTGCCGGCTCTCTCAAGAAGCCGTTCTCGAGAGTCGTCGCTTTCAATGAGCATGTCCGCGTCGACTTCGTTCATCTCAGGAACTTCCTTGCCGAGGGCTTTCACCTTTTCTTCTTCCGTGTAGAAATAGAGCAATTCCTTTCCTCGCTTCACCTTGTAGAGCGGCGGCTGCGCGATGTAGACAAAACCTCCTTCGATGAGCGGCTTGAAGTATCGGTACAATAGCGTGAGAATGAGCGTGCGGATATGCGCTCCGTCGACGTCGGCATCTGTCGCGAGGATGATCTTGTGATAGCGGAGCTTGCTGATATCGAAGGTATCGCCGATCGCGGTACCGAATGCGAGCACGAGGTTCTTTATCTGCTCAGAGCCGAGCATTCGATCGAGGCGAGCTCGCTCGATGTTGAGGATCTTGCCTCGAAGCGGCAGGATGGCCTGGATGCGTCGATCGCGGCCGGTCTTCGCAGTACCTCCTGCAGAGTCTCCCTCTACGATGAAGAGCTCTGATTCTGAAGCGTTGCTTGACTGACAGTCTGCGAGCTTTCCAGGGAGCGTCATGCCTTCGAGTGCGCCCTTTCGGAGGACGGAGTCCTTCGCAGCCTTCGCAGCCTTTCGAGCCTTCATGGCGAGAATCACCTTCTGAATGATGGCGCGGGCATCTTCTGGATTCTCTTCGAGGAATGCGGCAAATGATTCGCCGAATACGGTCGCGACGGCTGATTGCGCTTCGACTGAACCGAGCTTCGCCTTCGTCTGGCCTTCGAACTGGATTTCCTGGAGCTTGACCGAGACTACCGC
The DNA here is from genome assembly GCA_028286665.1 of Candidatus Tayloriibacteriota bacterium. Classification (GTDB taxonomy): domain Bacteria; phylum Patescibacteriota; class Minisyncoccia; order Phycocordibacterales; family PALSA-1337; genus JAQBRD01. The sequence goes on along the minus strand of JAQBRD010000026.1, from coordinate 91,916 downwards.
AGTAAGACCTTCGAGCACGTCATCTCCGGTGAAGTTGTCTTCCCCGTCCTTCGCCATATTGTTCTTCTTGGCATAGGTATTGAGCGTACGAGTAAGAGCGGTCTTGAAACCAGTGATGTGCGTTCCTCCTTCAGGGGTGTGGATGTTGTTTGCGAATGCGAGGATGCGGGATGAAATATCATCGGCATACTGGAGAGCTACCTCGACTGATTCGACGCCTTCGACTTTCTTTTCGATATAGAAAATATTCTTGTGGAGCGGCTTCAGAATCTGGTTGTTGAACTTCACGAGCGACGCAAGGCCTCCTTCGAAGAAGAAGGTATGCGAAGGAACCTGGAGGAAGAGGTCGCGGAGATAGACGATATCGGTATCGACTTCCACTCGACCGTCCTTGCTGCGCTTGCTTTCGCTCAGGATGCCGTCCTTGCCTTCTCGGGCGTCAATGACGGTGATGCGGAGGCCTCGCACGAGATACGCCTGCTGTCGCATGTGATTCACGACACGATTGAAATCGAAGATAATACCCTCCTTGAATATGATCGGATCCGGTTCGAAGGTGACGATAGTATTGTGAGTCTTTGTGTTGCCGATCTTTTTCACCGCAGCTTTCTTCTTTCCCTGCGAATATTCCTGCATGTAGATGCCGCCGTCCTTATGGACGACCACCTGCGTATAGACTGAAAGCGCATTCACGACTGACGCTCCCACGCCGTGGAGACCTCCGGAGACTTTGTAGCCGCTGTCTTCGCCGCCGAACTTTCCTCCGGCATGGAGGACGGTCATGATGGTTTCAAGAGCTGAAACCTTCGTCTGTTTCTGAATGTCGACCGGAATGCCTCGACCGTTGTCTACGACTCGAACGCGATTGCCCGGGAGGAGCGCGACTTCGATCTCATTGGCAAAGCCGCCCATGGCCTCGTCGCGAGAGTTATCGAAAATTTCAGTGACGAGATGATGAAGACCGTCGGGACCAGTGGTTCCGATGTACATGCCCGGGCGCTTTCGTACCGGTTCAAGCCCTTCGAGCACCTGGATGGAATCGGCGCCGTAGCTGTCTTTCTTCTTCGCTGTCTTTTCTTCGAGGTCTTTGGCCATTGTGGGTAGATTTTTTGGGCTTATATGAGGCTTTTTGAGCGCTGTTATTGCCTTTGGATTATAGCAAATTTATAAGCTTAAAACACGCTTGACTAAGCATATTACATAAGGCATTATCACATGGAACAAAGGAAGGAAATAGATGAAATCCGAACAAAGAGCAATACTTACATTGAACATCGTTAGTTTTTTGATCCAGAAGACTTTGAAGGAGCCTAATTCTCGTGAATCGAAAATACTGGCAAAAAATCTTTCAAGATCGACAAACGTGGGCGAGCTTGAATATCATCGTTTTTGTAACGCTGTCATAAACGACAACGTGCACAGGAGCTTCAAGCCTAAGCGTTCGTTCGAAATATCAAAGGCAATATTCGTCGCAGAAGTAATTCGCAGGAAAGAATTTCCCACTGAGGAACTCAGAAAAAATCTGGAGACTTTGGCTAAAAATTTGAAGCTATCGTATCCGGATGTCTTAGAATTATTTCGACTGACGTATCGCGAAATTGAAAATGCGGTATTTCGAAAACCTTAACCCAGCGTTTGATTAAAGCAAAGCCCGACTTAGTGTCGGGCTTTCTTGTTTATCGCACTTCCCAGCCCTTGTCTTTCACGCGGAAATAGATTTTTTCCATGATCGCATTCACGTCGTCGTTGGTGAGCGTTTCGGTCATGGACTGGAAGACCATGCGGAAAGCGTATGAGGTCTTGCCGTCTTTTTTGAAAACATCGAAGAGCGCATGGCGCGCGAGCAGATCGAGCGAGTCTTCGTCTGCGATTCCCTTTTTGATTTCAGCCCAGACTTCTGCTTCAGTGACGCTGTCAGGAGTGAAAAGCGCGATGTCGCGGACGATGAATGGATAGAGGGAATATTTCTGATATTTGATATCGGGGATCTTGCCGAACTTGAGATCGTCATAGCTCTCGATTCCTGGGAGGCCTGCGATGATCGCTCCGAGATCGAATTCGGCTGTAGCTCCGACCGGCGATGGCTGAACCTTGCTCTCGAGCTTGATGCCGAGGCCTGCTTCGATCGCCATAATCGCGTCAGCGACGAGATTCTCGCCTTTCTGGCCCTTCACCTTCTTCACCTGCTGCGCGCCGATGGCGAGCGACATGTATTCCCGGCCGCCGCTGAAGACTGTGCCGATCTCGAACATCTTCACCTGATCGAGTCCGAGGAGATCCGCATTCTTCACATTGAGATCGAGGCATCGCTGCATGCCTTCGGTGAGATTCGTCCGGAGGGCTTTCTTGTCTGAGGCGAGCGGATATGCGATTTCGACATCGCCCTTGGCGACGAGCGTATAGAGATATGCTTCGGAGAAACCGAGGTCGACGAGCGTATTCTTTATTTTTTCAGCATAATAAAAAGACTTGTCGGCTTGAGGCGCGGCAGCAGGCTTCGGAGGAAGCTGGAGCGAGATCTTGTCGTATCCGTAGATGCGGCCGACTTCTTCGACGATGTCTTCGAAGATGACCATGTCGCGGCGGTAGAGCGGAATCGAAAGCTCGAGCGAGTCGCCCATCTTTTCTGCGGCGACTTCGAGGCGGCCGAGGATATCGATCATCTCGCTTTCAGAGATAGCGACGCCAAGACGATTGCTGATGTCCTGCGGCTTCACGATGAGCTTGGTCTGCTGCGCTGCTTTCGGATAATGATCTACAGCTGCACCGAATTTGGCATCCGGAGAAAGCTTCGCGATGAGCGCCGAAAGATGCGCGATGCCGTCAGCGACGACCTCAGGGCTCAGGTTATTCTCGAAGCGCTTCGAAGCATCCGTCCTGATGCCGATCTTGGTCGAGGTGCGTCGAACAGTCGTCGGCTCGAAATTGCCGGCGATAATGATGATGTTTTTGGTATTCGAATCGATCTGGGCGTATTTGCCGCCCTTGATGCCGGCGATCGCGAGGACGCGTTCTGCATCTGCCTCGACGAGCATGTCGGCTGCGAGCTCGACGATCTTGCCATCGAGTGTCTCGGCCTTCTCGCCTGCTCGCGCCGCTCGGATGACGAGTCCTCCCGATACCTTATCAGCATCGAATGCATGGAGCGGCTGACCAACGTCGAGCATGACGTAGTTCGTCGCATCGACGATAGTATTGATCGAGCGCTGACCGACAGCTTCGAGCTTTTCCTTGAGCCATGCAGGAGAATCGCTGACCTGCACGTCGCGGATCATTCGGGCGATATAGCGGCGGCAGAGGTCTGTTTCAACTGTGAGCGAAACCGGGATAGCAGACTCGTTGACTGCTGCAGCCTTCGGAAGAATTCTCGCAAGGCCGGTAATCGCAGCGACTTCGAGCGCGATGCCTTTATGGCAGAGCGCGTAATGAGCGCGATCCGGAAGAACCTTCACATCGAGCACGGTATCACCTCCGACGATTTCCGATGACTCCACTTCGAACGCGTGGAACGTGAAGAGATCCGCAAGCTTTTCAGCCGACGGGATCGGTTTCTCAAAATACGTCTGGAGCCAGCTGGTCGAAGTTTTCATGTGATATTCGTCGCGATGTTATTTCTTGAAGCTTGCCGTATCGTCAGCGTCGAGCATATCGAAGAGCGTCGCGTCCTTGTCGAGGCCGAGGCGAGCGTTCTCTCCTTCAAGCCACGCTTTCTTGTCCGGGTTTTCGGCATAGTTCACCTTTTCGGCAGACGCTGCCCACTCTGCGACTTCAGCATCCGATTTCGGCATGCCGTTCTCTTTCACCCAAGCGACGATCTCGTCATCCGAATGGCCTTCAGCAACGAAATTCTTGAAGTCCTCGCCCTTGATTCCCTTGAAGCCGAAAAGCATATTGTCGAGCGGACAGTCGAAATGATATTCGCCGATATTGCCCCAGAGCTTCGCGCGGCACTTGTCGATAGTTCGTCCGATGATGACGAATCCGCCCATCTTCACCTTCGGGCTGCGCGGAGCGACCTTCGTAAGATCGAGTCCTACTTTGTAGTTTGGTTTTGATGACATCATATATTTTTTGAAATTAGAATTGATTGATAAAGCGAAGATCGCCTGAGTACAGATTGCGGATATCGTCGATGCCGTATTTGATCATGATGAGCCGATCGATCCCTCCGCCGAATGCGAAGCCGGACCATTCCTTCGGATCGACGCCCGCAGCCTTGAAGACATTCGGATGGAGCATGCCGCCGCCCATCACTTCGAGCCACTTTCCTTTGAACTTTATGTCGATCTCGACTGACGGCTCGGTGAACGAGAAGTAGCTCGGCCGAAATCGCAGCTCGACGTCCTTGCCGAGAAGCTCGGTGAAGAAATGCGTGAGCGTTCCCTTCAGATGCGAGAGCGAGACGTTCCTGTCGACATACATGCCGTCGAGCTGGAAGAATTGCGCCTCATGCGTCGCGTCAGTGGCTTCATTCCGGAATACCTTGCCGGGAAATATCCGGCGGACTGGGAACTGGCCCTTGTGGCTTTCGAGCGTCCTCGCAGTAAGTGATGTCGTATGGGTGCGGAGGAGCTTACGGTCGCTGAGCGGCTTCAGCCAGAAAGTGTCCTGCATGTCGCGCGCTGGATGATCGGCAGGAATATTGAGTCCGTCGAAGTTATAGAATTCCTTCTCGAGTTCCGGACCCGATGCAATTGCAAAACCCATATCGCTCCAGATCTTCGCGATCTCTCGAACGACATGCGTCATCGGGTGCAGGTGGCCTTTTTTGTTTTCCATAGCCGTATAACTATATCAATATTAGGCCTTTCTTTCGAGAGCCACCTCCCAGGCTCGAACTGGGGACCTTCGCTTTACAAAAGCGTTGCTCTACCAACTGAGCTAAGGTGGCGTATGTAACAAGATACTATTTTTCCTGACTTTCAGCAACTACGTCTGCTGCTGACGGCATGGAATGCGGCGCGACATGCTCCTTTGCCTGAAACTGCTGCGGCTTCGGCTTGATCGTTTCTGAAGCGATGTGCTTGATATAGAAAGAGGAACCCTTGTTCTTGCTGACCTCGCCCCTCCCCGTGACCATGTCGATGACCTTCTTGCTGTGCGGATGGCGATGCGCCTTCTCGCGGATTCGAAGATAGAGGTTTCGCACCCAGCTCAGGATATGGAATGCGATCCACTGCATGAGCGCGATGCCGGTGCGCTTATTGATATGGCTGAGGAAGAACTTGACCTTGTCATACGCCGCATGCACATGATGGTCACCGCCTTCGCCGAGCTTCGAGAGGACAGACTTCTGCCCAGTCTTGAGCTGCTGCATCTTCAGGAAAATCATGCCCACGATGCCGAGGAGCGCAATGATGAAGATGATTATTGCAGCATCAGCCATGGTTTATTTCTCGAGCACGGCGAAACGGGTGAATCGAGCGATCTCGATCTTCTCGCCGAATTTCTGGACAGCCGCAGCGATGAGCGCTTCGATGGTGAGTTCGGGGTTCTTGATGAATGGCTGGTTGAGGAGGACCATCTCGCCGAAGTAGGTCGCAAGCTTGCCTTCGAGGATCTTCTCCTGCATCGCTGCAGGCTTGCTCTTCACTTCTTCGATGAAGACGGACTTCGCTGTCTCTCGAGCCTTCTCATCGATATCGTCCTTCTTGAGGAACTTCGGATTCGAAGCAGTCACATGCATCGCGATGTCGCGAGCAAGAGTTTTGAACTCATCATTTCCTGAGACGAAGTCAGTCTCGCAGACGAGTTCGACCATCGCGCCGACTTGGCCAGTCGCGTGAATATACGCCTGGACAGATCCGGCGCCGAATGTTCGGTCGCCCTTCTTCGCAGCGAGTTCTCCGCTCTTCTTTCGGAGGATGACGAGCGCCTTCTCCGTATCACCGCCGGCTTCTTCGAGCGCTTTCTTGCACTGCATGACTGAGATGCCAGTCTGATCTCGAAGATTCTTTACCTGCTCTATTGTGATAGTTGTTGCCATATGATTATAAAAATATAATTACACGAAAAGTGTGCTACGTATTGTAACACACATGACGGGGAGACTACGCTGCCTTGTACGCCTTCACGATTTCGCTCATGAAGAACGCGATGCTTGCCTGAGATGCATCGTTTCCGACGATAGGATAGGTGACTTCTTTGAGGTTGCAGTCGGATCCTGAGATAGCGATGACTGGAATGCCCTTGTCCTGAGCCTCCTTGACTGCGATAGCCTCTTTCTTCGGGTCGACGACGATGAGCGCAGCTGGCATGCCCTTCAATGAGACGATTCCTGAGAACATATACTCGAGGTTCGAGATCTCTCGGTCGATGAGCAGTCGCTCCTTCTTCGTGTATTTGACGAGCTCGCCCTTCTCTCGTTCGACAGTGAGCTTTTCGAGCTTCTCGACGCGGCGTCGGATTTCTGGGAAGTTCGTGAGGGTTCCTCCGATCCATCGCTTGTCGACGAATGGCATGTTGAGCGCAGTAGCTGCTTCAACGACGGCCTTTCGAGCTTCGCTCTTTCCTCCGACGATGAGGATAGGCTTCTTGTCCTTTCCGAGAGCGCTGATGAAGGCAAGAGCCTTCTCAAGGACGATCTGGGTCTTTTCGAGGTCGAAGATTTCAACCTTATTCTTCACGCCGAAAATAAATGGCGCTGCTGTTGGGTGTCGGCGAGACTTGCTGAATGCGAAGTGCGCACCGGCCTTGAACATATTGTCGATCTTTTTTTCCATAAAATAATGTGTGGAGAGTGTAGCAAATACCTGGTTTTTTTGCAACTTAGATCCACTTGATAGCCTGTTTTCCATGCTTTTCGAGGTACGCATTGGTCTGGCTGAAATGATGATTGCCGAAGAAATGAGTGGCTGAAAACGGCGACGGGTGGGCGGATTCGAGAATGAGATGCTTCGATCCGTCTATAAGTGCGGCCTTTTCCCTGGCATAGCGGCCCCAGAGGATGAATACGACATGCTCTTTCTTGTCTGAAATCGTGCGGATGACCGCGTCAGTAAAGGCTTCCCAGCCCTGATGCTGATGCGACCCCGGAGTGCTCGCTCGGACAGTGAGCGTCGCATTGAGAAGAAGCACTCCCTGCTTCGCCCAATGCTCGAGATTTCCTGACTTCGGGATTTCACTATTTGTTCCAGCCGCGCTGCCAGCAGCTGCGCCGAGATCGTTTTTTATTTCCTTATAAATATTCTGGAGCGACGGCGGGATGCGCTGCCCTTCCGGCACTGAGAATGAAAGTCCATGCGCTTGTCCTGCGCCATGGTACGGATCCTGGCCGAGGATGACGACCTCGACCTTGTCGAATGGACAGAGCTCGAATGCATTGAAGACGAACTTCGGCGGCGGATAGACGGTCGTCGAAAGATATTCCCGCTTCACGAATTCGGTGAGCTGCTTGAAATATTCTTTGCCGAATTCTTCCTTGAGCGCTTCTTTCCAGGATGGTTCGATGCGGATGTTCATGACATTACGATAGCATGAACTTGAGAATTACGGCCACTTGGTATCCTTATATGCACCCGGCTCAATCAGGCCTGCATCATTCAATTCACGCTCGTGATCCATGGCTTTCTTGAACTGCTGTTTCAGCTGAGGATTCGTATAGTAGAAATAACGTCCGATCGTCTCAGCGACTTCCGGATTCACCGCGTCGATATAGAAAGATTCTCCTCCACGCTCATCTCTCGCTACGTATGAAAGCTCCCCTTTTTCATTTTTCATCGAGTAAAGCCGGAAACTATCTTCGGCAGCGAGCGGCTGTTTGCCTTCGATGTCGAAAGCCTCGTGCTTATGCTTCTGCAGCTTCCCTTCGCTTTCATCTGATTTGAGTTCGCTCCATTTGAGCGTCCAATATTCGGCTTTGGCGGATTCAGCATCGGCCGCTGCATGCACTGCCTGTTCAATCTTCGACTGCTCGACTGCGAGCGCAGCCTGCGGCTCCTGATCTGCTCCAGAATGTTCTGCGCCTCTGGCTTCGTTTTCCTGCATGCCGCCGAAATATCCGAGACCGATCACTCCAGCGAGGCCGATCGTCTTCTTCGCTTTATCGACGAAGCTCGATGCAAATGATTTCTCATGCGATGCGATCTCAGGCTGAGATTCCTCCTGCGGCTCATGGCTTATTTTTTCCATGCGGCAATTATAACATCACTCGCCTTCGAAGATACCTTCGGTTGAAAAAGATTGAGGCTCCTGATATCATCGAATGAGTTCGCATCCCCGATCGCAATCGCAGCTCAGCAACGTATGAAAAATCGCATTCGGCACACCGTAACCAACTACATCGGTCGGCGGCCACCGAAGAACAGGCCGCCCAAGAAAAAGAAGCAGCCGGAATCGAATTTCGTACGCTTCATGAATAGCTTGGAAAATCGCGGCCCGCTCTCGATGCATTCGATGCACGTGCAGTGGACCAGAAAAGTCCGCAGCGACATGGAAGCTTCGATGACATGGCTCAGAGGCATGGAGCAATGTTCTTTGCCCTTCGTCGCAGAATATATGAGTAGGGTCTTACGTGAATTCTGGCTCTCAAACATCCCCCTGCTCCCTGAAAAATGGGACCGGGGAGATGCTTGGAAGCTCAAGCACGTGAAAGACATGCTTCGCATCTTCAAGAAGATGCAGGCAAAAGGCAGGCGCGATGCGCGCTTCGAGCTCTATCACGACAAATATTTCCTGCCGCTCAACATCATGTATCTCGGCAAGAAAAAACGCACGGATGAAACCATCCGCATTCGTCCACAGGAAAAATCCTGAAACTGAAAGCCCGCCACAAGTGGCGGGCTTTTCTATTGCGGATTTGCTGTATGAAATTATTCTTCGTCCTCGTTTCCCGCGATTCCAGTCTCCTTGTATTTATAAATAGCGTCGATTATCGGCTGGATCTTGCCAGCGAAAATCGATTCCATGTTGTACCACGACAGCTTGATGCGATGGTCGGTGATGCGGCCTTGCGGGAAATTGTAGGTGCGGATCTTCTCGGATCGGTCGCCGGTTCCGACCTGGCCTTTCCGGTTCGCGGAGAATTTCTTCGCTTCCTGCTCGTCATAGAGGGCTTCGAGCTTCGCCATGAGGATGGACATCGCCGTCTCGCGATTCTTCGACTGGCTGCGCTCTCCGGTCGCGCGAACGTCAATGCCTGTCGGTCGATGTACGAGTCGGACGGCCGTCTCGACCTTGTTGACGTTCTGACCTCCCTTTCCGCCTGCGCGAGAGAATTCCATTTCGATCTCATCCGGTCGGATCTCGAATTTCACCTTCTTTCGGATCGGAAGAATAGCGACTGTGATCGTAGAGGTGTGGACGCGGCCCATCTTCTCGGTTTCAGGAACGCGCTGCACTCGATGCACGCCGGTTTCATATCGAAGCGCTTCATAGACGCCTTTGCCCTTGATCTCGATCGATGCTTCCTTGTAGCCGCCGACTGAGCTCCTTGATTCTTCGATGACGCGCGCAGACCAGCCCTGGGATTCGGCATAGAGCCGATACATCGTCGCGAGTTCCTCGGCAAAGAGCGCCGCTTCGTCGCCGCCGGCACCAGCACGGATTTCGAGGATGATTTCTGCAGGATTTTCTACCTCCTCCTTTTCAGATTCAAGGATCGCGTCGATCTGCGTCTCGAGGTTCTTCTTCTGCTCGACGACCGATGCGAGATCCTGTTCTGCAAGCTCTTTCATCGCAGGATCAGACATCATCGACAAAATCTCCTGCTCTTCCTTTGCAAGCTTGTCATACATATCTGCGAGATATGCTGTCTTGTGATTTTTGCGGAGCGCTTCAAGGTCGAGGGCCATATGGTTATTTATTCTAGCATTAAAGAAGATAGCTTAGGAAAATAAATAAGCGTTCTTTCGAGGGCTCTCCGCAGACCTTCGAGGTCGAGGAGGAGCTGTGAAATCAGGAGATTTCAACAGCGTACCCGAGAAAGGACGCGTATTTATTTTCGCTACTTCTTCTTCGAAGCAGTTGACTTCGACTGTCGCGTCTTGAACTTCTCGACTCGGCCGGCTGCGTCCATAGTCTTCTCCTGGTTCGTGTAGAACGGATGAGAAGCGCTTGAGATTTCAACATGGTAGACAGGATATTCCTTTCCGTCTGTCCACTTCGCCATTTCCTTCGTCTTGATCGTAGATGAAACGAGGAACTGAGCTCCGTTCGAGTTGTCGACGAAGATGACCTGGCGATAGTCCTTTGGATGGATGTCTTTTTTCATGCCGAAAACTATAACAAAGAAGCCTCATTATTGCAAGGAAATGCTCACGAATCATTCGCATGCGCTATGTTACAGCCCTCTCTCGTCGCATTTAATTGACAATTTACTAACAATGTGTTAATATACATAGAAAGATATGCAGGCCGAATCTCAATGAGACGGCTTCCATGTTGGATAGCCGATCTTTGAAATACGCCTTCAGAAAGAATAATACTTATGAAATCAATTACGACAGTTGTCGCAATTCTCCTATTCATGCTCGCATTCGAAACCGCAGCGCAGCCGGTCATATCGTCTCCTCATGACGGGGATACGCTCTATAACGGAGACGTGTGCACCATTAAATGGAAATCGACCAACTCCGCGGCCTGGGATCATGTGTTCATCTCCATCCAGGACCAGGATACAGGGACGATGAGCTGGGTCGCCTTCTATGTCCCGAACACCGGGTCATTCACCTGGGTCGTCGGAAAATGGGAGACCCCGAGTACCCACTTCACCTTCGACATCTCTGACGGAGGGTCTGGGGAAACCCACAGTTCGATAAACATCACGATACCGAGCGGCAAGCGTCCGGTGCCCGTCAAAACCAAGATTCGGAAAGCAGTATCAGTCGAATGGGATACCGTTCCCAATCACTACTACCGCCTCGAATCGAGCATGGACTTGAAGACCTGGTTCGTGGAATACGACAAATTAATGGCTACCTCCACGAATATGGGCGCAGTGTATTATGCAGATGAAGGCGTAGGTTTCTTCCGGACGTCAGATGTGACTCCGTGAGAAAGCTCTCTTGCCGCGCACATTTCGTCATTGACGGAATCACTGCGCGGCTTGCCTTTTTCCAGCCTAGAATTTTCATAGTATGAATATGCGCGCGTATCTGCTAGTATCAATCCAATGATAAAGATCACCTTCGAAGCCCATAGCACGTCGCTCGACAACGAATCGCATGTCTCTTCGGGGCATTTCGACGTGGAGCTCTCTCCGCTCGGCATCCAGCAATCCAAGGAAAAGGGTGTACGCTATGCCAACCGCAGCTTCGACGCGATATTCTGCTCGGACCTCCAGCGATCATACAAGACAGCGCAGATCGCTTTCGAAGGGCGCGATATTGAAGCATTCCAAGATGCTCGCCTCCGCGAATGCGACTATGGCGAATGGACCCGCAAGCCGAGTTCTGAAGTAGAGGCCGAACGAGTGAACCGCATCGCGGAACCATTCCCGAAAGGCGAAAGCTATATCCAGACGACCGCGCGTATGAAGGAATTCCTGAAAGAACTGCTCGAGGACTACAAAGACGTCGAGGGCGGCGCGAAGATCCTCATCATCGGCCATCGAGCAACTCAGTATGCACTCGACCATCTCATCAACAAGGAACCGCTCAAAGCCGCAATCGTGAAGCCGTGGAAATGGCAGCCGGGGTGGACGTACTATCTGAAGAGCATCTAGATATAAATAATACTCCCCGCGCCGGATTTGGCGCGGGGAGACGAGATTCTCGATCTTACTGGCTAATTGCAGCCGATTGGCAAAGTCTCAAGCCTGCCACTGCAGTAACGGTAGTAATAACCCACCTTAAGATCAGTTTGTTGATTTTTGGTTTTAACCGTTAAATACCTTATCTTACCAGGTTTAATCTCGGCAAGAATGTGATACTTATCCTGATAAGAGTTAAGTACGGATACACGAAGTATTTGATTTTCTGCCAAATACCAATTTATTGGCATTGACTGTCCTGTGCCCATGATTTCGAGTAGCACCCATATCGCAATAATTGTGATCATTCCGAATATAATTGCACCTATTATCATAGCTCCTCCGGCATACCACAAACCATAGGTTATCATTGTAGAGAAGATTACAACGAGAGAGACTATGGTAAAGAATAGAACTTTTTTCATAATACAACTTTTTCAACTGACAATGAGCAGATTTGCAACGTTATTCAAACAGATTCTCCAGGCTTTTCTTTCGCCTGCGTCCCGTTTGAATGTGCCGATCTGACCTGTTCATATTATATATCATATATATTAGAATGTCAATAGTAGCCTAATTTGACTTTGCAACAAAAATTATGCTTTAATAGTCATCTAATAACACCGCCCCGGGGGCAAACGCCCGCAGGGGTCTTTTTTAAGAAAATCGCTTAGAGAAGGTATAAATCGTCCGAAAGGGCTTCATTAATTTAATTATCATGGAAATTCGCAATATCGCAATCATCGCTCACGTGGACCACGGCAAGACCACGCTCACCGACGCCATCATGACCCAGTGCGGTCACACCGATGAAGGCTCGATGGACTCAAACGCACTCGAACAGGAGCGCGGTATTACGATCTATGCGAAGAACACTTCAGTCGAATACAAAGGCACGAAGATCAACATCGTCGACACCCCAGGACACGCCGACTTCGGTTCAGAGGTAGAGCGCGTGCTCAAATCTATCGACAACGTCCTCCTCATCGTGGACGCGCAGGAAGGTCCGATGCCGCAGACGCGATTCGTCCTCAAGAAGTCTCTCGAACTCGGCATGAAGCCGATCGTCGTCATCAACAAGATCGACAAGCCAGCTGCAGATGTCACCGGCACGCACGACGCAGTCCTCGAGCTCTTCATGGAACTCGGCGCGAGCGACAACCAGCTCGACTTCCCTACTGTCTACGCGATCGGCCGACAGGGCGTCGCGAAGATGAAGATGTCAGACGAAGCGACTGACCTCAAGCCGCTCCTCGACTGCATCCTTTCGCATGTGCCAGCAGCCAATACTCCGGAACAGGCAACCCTCCCGCTCAAGGCGCAGGTATTCAACCTCGGCTACGACAACTTCCTCGGACGACTCGCAGTCTGCCGAATATACGACGGCATGATAAAGGACGGCCAGAGCGTCTTCGTGAAGCAGATCGACGGACAGACCGTGCCAGGCAAGATCACCAAGATGTTCACATTCACCGGAAAGAAGCGAGTCGAAGTGAAGGAGGCTGCAGCCGGCGACATCGCCGTCATCGCAGGTCTCCCTGAGATCTTCATCGGAGAGACGATCGTCGACAATACCGACACGGTCGCGATGCCAGCCATCAAGATCGACGAGCCGACCATCTCCCTCAACTTCCTCGTCAACAATTCCCCATTTGCAGGACGCGAAGGAAAATTCGTTACCGGACGACAGATCCGAGAGCGACTCGAGAAGGAACTCGAGATCAACGTCGGACTCAAAGTGGATTTTTCATCTAATGAATATTTCAAAGTATACGGACGAGGCGAGCTCCACATCGCAGTGCTTCTCGAGAACATGCGACGCGAGGGCTACGAGCTCCAGGTTTCCCAGCCGCAGGTCATCGTGAAGGACATCGCTGATGCGAACGGAAAGATGATCAAGAGCGAGCCATATGAAGAGCTCACGATCGACGCACCAGAGGATTGCTCAGGTGTCATCATCGAAAAGCTCGGAAAAAGGAAGGCAGTCATGATGGATATGCGAACAAAGGAAGGCCAAGTACGAATGGTCTTCAGCATCCCTACCCGAGGCCTCCTCGGCTACCGAGGCGCTTTCATGATCGACACGAAAGGAAACGGCATCCTCGCGAGCCGATTCATCGAATTCAAGGAATACGCAGGCGAAATCGAAAAGCATGCGACCGGCTCGATGACATCGATGATGCCTGGAAAGGCGCTTGCATTCGCACTCTGGAATCTCCAGGAGCGAGGACGACTCTTCATCGGCCCTACCACTGAAGTATATGAAGGTATGGTCGTCGGAGACGTTTCAAAGGGAGAAGATATGGAAGTGAATCCATGTAAGGCGAAAGCGATGAGCAACATGCGATCATCCGGAAACGACGAGCACATCATGCTCACTCCATGCTGGGAACTCGATATCGAGCGCGGACTTGAAACCATGCGCGGCGACGAATACCTCGAGATCACTCCGAAGAACGTCCGACTCCGCAAGAAGTTCCTCACGAATACCGACCGAGCGAAGGCTTCTCGAAAGGACATGTAATACGAAAGAAAAAACCGCGATCAATCGCGGTTTTTTCTTTCGTCGAATGATTTCAAGTTAGCTGCCGAGTTTGAAGCCGATAAAGATGCCTGCAATTCCCCCGATCGCGCTCAGGATGACAGATGACAACGAGAATGAGGCACCGCCCCAGAGCAGCGGCATATATCCGCCTGCAGCCGAACCGACCGTCATGAATATCCAGATGAGTTTCTTCCGATCCATATGATGCGGAGATTATACCATGTATGAAACGAATCAGAACTGATACGGCCCGAGAATTGTCCGTTTGATCGAAAGCGCGAACGCGCCGCACCCGAGTTCAGCTCCGATCCGATGCGCGAGCGCGCGCATGTAGGTGCCGCTCGAGCAATCGACTTTGATTTTCATCAGTTTCAATTTTTCTGGAAAATCCTTTTCTGAAAATACCGCTGTCCAGCGATCTTTTATTTCATCCTGACGAAAACCCCCCTTCACGAGATCGATCGAGCTGAATATTCTATTGCGAAGCATGTCCGCAGAAATCGATTCTACTTCGAGCAATTCGATCGAATGAATTTCAACCTGTTTGCTCGGCATATCCTCAGCATCCGGCAGCTCTCCTGCCCGTGCGAGTTCATGCAGCTGACGACCGTCCACAGTCTTCGATGAATACGCAGGATATCGCTGCTCGAATTTTCCGACATATTTCTGCAGGTCGACTTTCGAAACGACCACATCGGTAGCTGCTGCCGGATGTGCCGCACCGGAGCGATCCTTCATTTCCGCAAGGCCAAGCATGTCGTGCGTATCGGTCGATATGCCGAAGACGATCTCGACTTCGTAGGTTTTGCCGAGTCCGAGATATTTTTCCTTCATTTTACATTCGTCGCCGAGAAGAATGAGCAACAAGCCTTCGGCCATTGGATCGAGCCGGCCTGCATATGTCATTGGAATGCCTGCAAACTCTGCACGGCCTTCGCTTGCCTGAATGACGCGGAATCGCTCGAGCGCTTCGAGCGGCGTCTCTCCGAGCTTCTTATATATGAGCGCGCTCTTCTGTATCATCCCGATATGGTAGCAGTTTGGCGCTGTTTTTGCTAAAATGCTCGCATGTCCGACAACAAAAAACTATCGACCGAAAGCTACAAGGGCGTCCGTGATTTCTACCCCGAGGATATGGCGATCCAGAATCAGATCTTCTCGATCTGGCGCGATACCGTACAGAAATATGGCTATCAGGAATATGGCGCGTCGATCCTCGAGCCCGCAGATCTATATCGAGCGAAATCAGGCGAAGAGATCGTCAACGAGCAGACATACACATTTACCGATCGCGGCGAGCGCGAGGTAACCCTCCGTCCCGAGATGACGCCGACAGTCGCCCGCATGGTAGCAGCG
This sequence comes from Candidatus Tayloriibacteriota bacterium, assembly GCA_028286665.1. Taxonomy (GTDB): domain Bacteria; phylum Patescibacteriota; class Minisyncoccia; order Phycocordibacterales; family PALSA-1337; genus JAQBRD01. Next base: position 76,326 of record JAQBRD010000026.1, on the reverse strand, counting down.
CGACGCCGCGAGCTCACTTTCCCGTTGCGATGGTATTCGATCCCGAACCTCTTCCGATATGAGAATCCCCAGCGAGGCCGCCTCCGCGAACACTGGCAGCTCAACGTCGACATCTTCGGCGTGACGAGCCTTCAGGCAGAGATCGAGTGCATCCAGATGGCGCATGAGATCACGAAGTCGTACGGCCCGACTGAAACTGATTTCGAGATCCGCATCAACAGCCGGAAGCTCATGGACTACGTGAGCCGCGACGTCTTCAGCCTTTCAGATGAACAGGCGCACAAGATCTCCAAGCTCATCGACCGCAAGAACAAGCTCCCCGCAGATGCATTCGAGGCGTCAGCTCAGGAAATCCTCGCGGACAAGACGCCTATATTCATCACTCTTCTCAACTCGAAGAATTTCGAAGAATTCGTTTCCAATCTTCCGCAGACGAAGGAAGAGCACGCCGGCATCCGCGAAGTGAAGGAAGTCATTGCCGGACTCGAATCGCTCGGCATCACCAATGCACGCTTCGATCAGACGCTCATGCGCGGCTTCGACTACTATACAGGCATCGTCTTCGAGACATTCGACAAGAACCCTGCGAACCGACGAGCCGTCCTCGGCGGCGGACGATACGACGATCTCCTTTCCCTCTTCGGCGGAGACAAGATCCCTGCAGTCGGCTTCGGAGCTGGAGATGTCACCGCGCGCGACCTCATGGAAACCTACAACAGAATAGTTTCAGCTACGGCTGTCTCACCAGCTGATCTTTCACTCGCGATCATCGATGAAAAGCAGACAGGATATGCGAACGACCTCGCGCAGGATCTCCGAAATCAGGGCGTTCGCGTCGCGGTCGACTATTCAGGAAAGAAAATCAGCGACCAGATCAAAGCCGCAGACAAGCGCGGCATCCCATACATCATAATCATCGGCGAAACAGAAGCGACAAGCGGACAGCTCACGCTGAAGCATCTCGCGACCGGCGACGAGCAGAAAGTCACCCAGGACCAGATCGCAGAAATCGTCAGCAAATAGCAGAGAAAACAAATAAAAAAAACGACCCACAAATGCGCAAAATCACATTCGATATCGAAACGAGGGATCTTTTTCAAGATGTAGGATCGAATGATCCTGCGGCTCTCACTATTTCAGTCGTCTGCATCCACGATTCAGCAGCTGATGACGGCACCGGAAAAGCTCCGGCTGAAGCAGGCTCCGGCTATTCGAGTTATCTTGTTGAAGACCTTCCGAAGCTCTGGCCGATCATGGAGCAGGCTGACATGCTCATCACCTTCAATGGCGATCATTTCGATATTCCTCTCCTCAACAAGTACTACACCGGCGATCTTACGAAAGTTAAGAGCCTTGACCTCATGGCTGAAGTGAAGAAATCGCTCGGCCGCCGCATCAAGCTCGATACGCTCGCGGAAGCGACGCTCGGCCGCAACAAATCCGGCCACGGCCTCGAAGCGATCGCGTGGTGGAAAAGCGGCGAGATCGACAAGATCATCAAATACTGCCTTGAAGACGTGAAGATCACCAAGGAGCTCTATGAATATGCGCTCAAGAACAAGCATCTGAAATACAAGGACCTCGGCGCGATTGTAGTTCCCGGGAAGCCGAATGCGAACATCCGCGACATCAAGCTTGATACGACGCACTGGGAAACCAAGAGCGATCACGCGATGACATTCACGCTGCCGTTCTGATATTGACCATACAGACTTTTAATGATATAATGCTGCAGTACGCAGCTGTTTGAAAACAGGTACGAAATTTGCAAAAAAACGCAGTCAACAATCATCAAAGCCGGGTAGCAATATCCGCGGAAAGGTCATAATGCAGGCATTGCATTGCAGTCACTATCTGTTCAGCGTCACTGAAATCTGGGCCCAAGTCTTCGTCCTCTACATGCTGCTCTACGGAGTGCAGCACCCGATGCGGTTCCTCTTCAAAGGCATCGGGTATAACGTCGCCTGGTCGGCAAGCATCGGGGACATCGCGCTCCTCTGCTGCATCCTCATGGGTGCGTCCACAATGCAGAAAAACGGGATCCACCACCAATGGCTCGCAAGCGGAGCATTCCACGCGCTCGCGATAACCGGAAGCATGCTGCTCGGAATCGTAGTCCAAGGAATCTTCAGGCAGGAGGGCGCATCGGACAGATACCATACGCTGTTCATCGTCCCGCTGCTGATGTACCTGTCGCTGAGCTTCACGCTCCTCACCCTTCTTGAGGGTACGGCGCAGGACAAGATATGGACAGCGCTCCTCGTCCTCTTCTGGATAGCGCTCTGCGCATTCGACTGGATAACCGGTCGGATCGATCAGCCGAAATGGTGGAAGCAGGTGTACGGAGTGACCTTTGGCAAGGAAAAACTCATGTACAAGTGATGAAACAAAGACGCCCCCGCTTCATACGAAGCGGGGTTTTCATTTGTGCGCGCGATTACAAGCCAGCGAGATTGACTGCGCCATAGAGGACCGCGATGCCGAGGACCGTAGCGACCGTCGTCCATACTGTCGGATGCGCGTGATGGCTTTCAGGAAGCAGATCGCTCGCGCCGATATAGAGGAAGAATCCGCAGAAGAGGGCGAGCAGCATGCCGAGCGAAGCTTCCGGAACCCTGATGAAGCTCGATGCGATGATGCCGATGACCGGAGCCGCAGCATCGACGAGAAGCCATTTCAATGCGAGCTTCCGTTCGCCGCCGTTCTTCACGATCATGCTCACAGTATTGATGCCATCCGAGAAGTCATGCGCCAGGACTGCGAACGCGACGATGAGGCCGACTGTCGGGGAAACTTGGAATGCGAGTCCGATGCCGATGCCGTCGAGGAAGCTGTGTATCGAAAGGCTCCCTGCTCCGAGCGATCCGCGACGAGCCTGGAGGTGATGCTCGTGATGCTCATTTTCGCAATGATCAGCATCGTGATGATGCGGGAAGAGGAAGCGATCTGCGATCATGAACAGGACGAAGCCTGCAGCGACAACCGCAGTGATCGTCGACGCTTGAAAATGAGTTCCGGCAAGGTCGAGCGATTCCGGCAAAAGATCGAAGAACGCGACGCCGACTACGGCTCCGGCGCTGAAACCGAGGACGAGATGGAGCTTGTCGCGGACGCGGAGGGCGAACAACCCTCCGAGAAACGTCGCGACGAAGGCTCCGATTGCGATAAGAATGAGAGTCATGAATTGCGTGTGATATACTATTAGCTAATTAATAGCCAAAGTATATACGCATGGAATCATCTAAACAAGCACCAATACTCAATATCCCTGTGGCGATCATCGTGGCCGGAGCAATCGTCGCGGCGTCGGTCATTTGGACGAAACGCCCAGCTCCGGTAGCATCGGCGAAACCAGTCGAGCAGATCGTCATCTCGATACGTCCGGTGAGCGCGACCGACCACATTCTCGGCAGTCCGAATGCTCCGATAAAGATCGTCGAGTACTCCGATCCTTCGTGCCCTTTCTGCAAGATATTCCACCCGGTCATGCAGCAGCTCATGAGCGACTATGGCAAGGCAGGCAGCGTCGCCTGGGTCTATCGCAGCTATCCTCTCGATACCCCGGACCCGGCTGGAAACATCCTCCACAAGAATGCCGGGCATGAATCGCAGGCGCTCGAATGCGCAGCCGAAGTCGGAGGCAACGATAAATTCTGGGCATATACGAATCGCCTCTATGAGATCACCCCTTCGGTCACTTCGACCAGCCCGAACGGACTCGACCAGAACGAGCTTCCGAATATCGCAAAATACGTCGGTATCGACGTCGTGAAATTCAATACGTGCCTCGCAAGCGGAAGGATGGCTGCCCGAGTCAATGCGGACAAGACCGACGGACTCAATGCGGGCATCTCAGGCACGCCATCGAGCATCATCGCTCTCAATAAGCCGATCTCGTCTTCCGTCCGAGATCAGGTCATGAAGGTGTACGAACCCTACAGGTCCCAGAACGGAGACTACCCGGTCATGTTCAGCGATGACGGCAGATTCCTCAGCGTGAACGGCGCATTGCCGCTCGAAGTCATGAAAGCGACGATCGAGATCCTATACGCGAACACGAAATAGCTCCCGCATCCCACACCATTCGCATTTCTCATCATCGCATCGGCCTGCGAGTATCCGGCCGCTCCAGACGCTCTCGATGAGCGTCTGTATGTTTTCCCTGAGCGACTCGATGTCGGCAGGCTCGATCGGCAGCGCCACAGTCGGGCATCGGCCTTTGTCATCAGGCGAGACGAATACGAGCGCAGGGATGATCGCCTTGCCTTTCCATCTGAAATCATCGCCGAGGAGCATTCGATAAAAGACGAGCTGGCGGAAATACGCGCCGTCGGAATTCTTCGTTTCGCCCTTGATCTCATTGACCGACATGGATTGCTTGGTCTTGTAATCGAAGACGAGGACTTCGCTGCCGGTATCGACGATGGCATCGAGCTTGCCGTGAATAGGAATATCGATCGGCTTTCCCTCATATGATCCCGTGAAATTCGTCTTCACCCAGTGTTCGGTGAATACTGACGCACCGCTTGATGCAAGCGCGAAATGCGGCACGAGGGCTTTTGCGACTGCGGGCGCGTTCTTGGAAAGCTCTTTTTGGATAGCGGCTTTCTCTGCGACGGACAGGAGCGATTGATCGAAATAGTCGGCGGTCTTTTCGACAATGAGATCCGATATCGTCGCCTCGTCGCGCTTCTCGGATGTCCAGACAGCTGAAAGCGCTGCATGCATGGCGTTTCCCTTTTCAGCCGGCACCGCCGGAGCCTGCGGCAGCTTCAGAATGCTCTGATACAGGAATGTGTTCGGGCACGCGAGGAAATGATTGAGCGCGGTAACTGAAAGGCCCTTGTCGGTGAGCACGCGCTTGGCGAGATCGATGAATTTCGAATCGTTCGGCGAAATTCCAGGTTCGGATGCGTCAGAGCCGGCGCTTGCTGCGGCAAGCGTACTGAGCTCGATCTCGGCTCTCGGAATGCGATTGATCGAGATGTGCCCCGGATCGAGTTCGGATATGAAGCGCACTTCGGTGAGGATCTTGCCGTCCGATTCTTCGAGCGGCGTCAGTATCGTCACATGCTTTCGGGCGCGAGTGAGGGCTACATAGAAAAGCCGGCGGTTGTCGCGAATATCGGAGTCGCTCGCCTTCTTGTTCGGCAGGATGAAAGAGCTGCCGCGATTCCGTCCGACCCAGGCTTCCTCGGTCGCATGCGGAATGAAGACATAATCGAATTCGAGGCCCTTGCTGCCGTGCGCCGTGAGCGCATGTATCGGAACATCCGGTGCGCCGACAGTGACTTTCACGGCCTTGGTTTCAGCTGAGAGGCGATACTCGAGCAGCTGCTTCATGAGCTGCGATGGGTCATGAATGCTGCTTTCGCGTGCGAGGGATTCAGCGAGCGCGACGATGCCGCGCCATATATATACGTATGAAGGATCAGCGGCGACAAGCCGCGTGAAGCCGGATTCCATCGCGGCGTGCACGAGGAAGCCGACCGCTCCGTCCGAGAGCAGCTCCTTGCGGATGGAAACGAGACCGGGCAAATTCTTTCCAATATCGAAATGCTCCTTCTGCCCGGATCCGCTCCTCAGCGCGCGTATGATCTCAACAGCCTCATTGAAAGGAATTCCCCACATGCCGGCGATGACGGTCTTCGCGAGCAGATCTGTCCGAGTCGGATCGACCAGGAATTCGATGAGATCGAAGAACAGCATGCCGACCGGGTGGCTGAAGATATCGACGCTTCGTTCCGAAGAGACTTCGACATCGTGCGATTCGAGAAGCCGGATGATGCGGTCGAGGTCGCGATTTCGGCGAGTGATGATGGCGACAGTCGCTGCAGGTTCCGAAACGGCGATCGCCTTCAATTCGCGGACAAGGTGCAGATCGGCTGCATATGCATTCTCAGCGATGACGACATCAACAGGCTTCGCAGCGTCTTCGCTTCCCGACTTGAGCCGGATGCGGAGATTGGCGTGCTCGCCGTCTTCATAGTTCTTTTCGATCATGCCGAAGCTCGCATCGAGGATGCTCTGATGCGAACGATAGTTGGTCGCAAGCGAGATGATCTCCATCGACGGCCAGCGCTTCTGCATGAGGAGGAAGTTCTCGACAGATGCTCCTTGGAAGCGGTAGATCGCCTGTTTCTCATCTCCGACGATGAAGATGTTCGGAGTTTCGAAAAACTCCGCGATGAGCGCGACGATATAATTCTGCGCATCGTTCGTGTCCTGATGTTCATCGACATGAATATAGAGGAATTGCTCCTGGATGAGCCGGAGGAGCAGCTCGTCATTCCTGAGCGCGGCAAGCAGCTCGATGATGAGATCGTTGAAGTCCATCCTGCCGGCTTCCCGCTTCTTCGTCTCATACGCGGCATAGGCCTTGGCGAAAAGCACCGTGCGTTCGCATTTGGCGATGGATTCCTTGGCTTCAGCCTTCAATTGCCCCTTGGTGACCCCACGGCTCGATATGGAGGCCGGATCCTCGGTTATGCGAGTCTTTTCCTTCTCGGCATGTTCGGCCACCATGGCTGGAGATAGAGCCTCGCGCTTCGCATCGTCGATGGTGCGGGTGATCGGCGAAATATAATTATCGGGCTTGCCGAGCGGGCGCAGGTCGCTCAATTCTGGATCGAGGAGAATCGACCTGATGAGCGATTCCTGCTCGATCGACGTCATCTGCTTCAAGTCCTTCAGGTGCATGAAATGGTCCGGATGCTCGGCGATGATAGCCGCGGCGAATCCGTGGAAGGTGTGGATGCGCACCTCGTGGGCACGGCCGCCGATCACCCTCTGGAGCTTCGCACGCATAGCCTTCACGCCGGCGTCCGTATACGTGATCGCCAGGATGCCGTGCGGCGGCGTGTCCGTCTGTTTCAGAATGTTCGCGATGCGAAGCGTGAGAATGGAGGTCTTGCCTGTTCCCGGACCAGCAATGACCATGACAGGGCCGTCGATCGTATCGACAGCTTTCTTCTGTTCCTTATTCAGGTTCTTGTAGAGTTTTTCGAATGCTTCAGTATTCATTATTGTATCTGAGGAAATTTCAATTGCATGTTTACGCTTTGTGGTTTCTCAAGAAGCTTGCAGCGCCCTCCGAAGGTTTGTTGAAATTCACAATTCGTTCCGAAGAAATATGCCAAACTTATGGCCACTAACGAGATAGCCAGAAAGGTTATTACCTGGATAGAAATACTTTTCAAGCTAAGAATGAAATGCCCGACGAGAAAGGACAGAAACAAAATTGCTACGGGTGAAATAATAAGTACGGGTATCATCCAATATCCGTCTCCAGAAACCTGAGTGAAGAGGAGCAATATAACGAAGGTTGATAATGCGAGAGACGGAATAAGTCCGATTATAGTGCTTTTAAAAGCTTGATTTATTTGATGCATATTTGATTAATAGCAACCGAGCTGCTAGCACTTACAATCATATCACACCGGATATTTGCTATTTCTTGAACTCTCCGACCTTCACCTTCGGCGCCTTGAGCGCCTTGCCGTTGAGCATGTAGCCCTTCTGGATGACCGTAGTGACGGTCTGGTCCTTTGCAGGATCGTCGACAGGCTCGAAGCTGATCGCCTCGTCGCGCATCGGATCGAATTTCAGGCCGATCGGATCGACTTCCTTCAATCCATTTTCCTCAAGCACCTTCTTCAGCTGGCCGAAGATGTATTCGACGCCGACTCGCCAATTCTTCTCAACTTTGTCCCAGGCTTCCTTGTTGCCCATTGCCATATTGAAGCTATCGAGCACCGGAATGAATTCGTTGATGAGGTTCTCATTTGCGAACTTTATGAATTGCTCATTCGCTTCCTTGTCGCGCTTGCGGGCATTGAGGAATTCTGCCTTGTCCTTCTGCCAGCCGGTGAGATATTCCTGCTTCTCTGCACTCACCTTCTTCAATTTCTCACGGAGTTTCTTGACAGTTTCCTGCAGAGTCTCCTCGGTCACGACGCTGTCGTCGAGATCCGCATCCGCGCCAGATTCATAGGAAATATCCGCATCCTGAAGCGATTCGTCTGCGACATTCTCGAGCGGGCCTGCCGAATTCCCATCTGTATTTTTGTTGTTTTCGTCTGAGGTATTTGCCATATGTTCTTAGTATACTGGAGCAAGAAGTTTTTGCAATTCTTGACATGCGCCGATTGCAAGAAGAACTTTATCTTTTATTTATGGCTGGAAAGCGCGACCTTGATGCCGAGCGCGAGGAGCACGACGCCGGTCATCTGTTCGATACGATGCTGGAATCGCGTGATTTTCGTCTTGATAATGCTGTTGGAGAAGACGATCGAGAGGAAGCCGAACCATGCGAACGTGATGACCATCATCTCGAAACCGTAGAATGACTGAATCAGTTTCGGAGTGGCAGGATCGATCACCTGCGTGAAGAGCGCGAGGAAGAATAGGGTTGCTTTCGGGTTCAGCACATTGGTCAGGAAGCCGGTCTTGATGGCTGCAGCGACAGATATCTGCTTCTCTTTCTGGAGTTCGGCTGAACTATCGGCAGACTGAGGCTTTGCTCGCAACGATTTCCAGCCGATGTATATGAGGTATCCTGCGCCGACGAATTTGATGACGTTGAAAAGAACGATTGACTTCGAGATGAGAAGGCCGATGCCGAGAAGCGAGTACGCTGTATGAACGAGAATGCCGAGCGCTATTCCGAAAGACGTACAGACGCCGATCCTGCGTGAATAGATGAGGCTGTTGCGTGTCACCATCGCGAAGTCTGGACCCGGGGTCATGACGGCGAGCAGATGGACGACGGCGATAGTAACCAATTGGGTGATGAACATGCGATCATTCTAATCGGTATCGCGGCAGAGCGCAATAACAAAGCCGCCTGTTGGTTCAGGCGGCTTAGCGCTTGTTCATTCAGTTTTGAAGCCTTTCGCGGCTATCCTCCGGAGCTTAACCTTCCCCTTTTTTGCATCCTCGAAATCGAGGATCTTACGATACTCGGCATTGGAATAGAATTCCGCCAAGCCTTCGGTTTCAGGGAGATAGTCCAGCCAGATGCCTTTCATCGACCTCGCTTTTGCCCAAGCCTCTGCGTGCACGAGAAGTATTTTGCCGACGCCCTTCCTTCGAAAGGCCTGATCGACTCCGATCTTCGAAATATGCGCATAGCTTGAGAAGTGCTTCCCATCGGGGATCGCCTCAGGGACGGCCCCGATAGCAAGGACGAGAATGTATCCGATCACGCCAGAATTTCCGAGCATGACGAACGCCTTTCTATCTCCTGCGATCGCGTATTTCTCTGCCTCTGCAGCGAACTCCTCTTGAGTTTTGCCTTCGTCAGGATTGACCTTCTGTCTTGCCTGAATGAGCAAGCTGGTGTTTTTGGGGGTTATACATTCTACTTTCATATAACCTTTTCCTTTCTGAATCGTCTCAAAGAGCCAATTCCAATGTGAATACTATAACATATATATTGATATAAAGCAATTTCCGGCAAGCAAAAGAAAAAACACCTGCAAGGGTGCTTTTTCTTTTATTTCCTTCGAGCGAAGGATTATCGCTTGGTCACGCATAAATCTGCTCCGCAGATTTTGCGCGACCCCGCCTCGCTTGCCGCAGCTGCTTCGCAGCATAGCGGCTACGCTCCGGCCGTCAAAACGATAAAACAAAAAACCCGCATTGAGCGGGTTTTTTGTTTTATCGTTTCGACCACTGAGGAGCCTTTCGCGCCTTTCGGAGACCGAACTTTCGTCGTTCCTTGGCTCGAGGGTCTCGCTTGAGAAGGCCTGCCTTCTTCAATACGCCTCGGAGCTCCTTATCGTATTCGATGATCGCTCGCGCCATGCCGTGTCGCATCGCGTCTGCCTGGGCATTCATGCCGCCGCCCTTGAGGACGACTGAGATCTTGAACTTCGCAGCGATCTTTGATGTTGCAAGAGCTTCTGCAGCTGTGATTGCCTGCTCCTTGATCGTGAAATATTCAGGAAGGTCCTTTCCGTTGACGGAGTAGGTGGTCTTCGTCGCAGGAGTGATCCGGACTCGGGCGATAGCCGTCTTTCGTCGGCCGACCGCTTCGATGTATCGCTCTCCTGTCGCTGTGGTTTTTGTAGGTGTCATCATATTATTCGCTAATAGTTAAATTCATCATTCGCTTCTTTCGAAGGGAGTTTCCAGGGATCATTCGGTAGACTGCGCGCTGGAAAGGCTCGCAGATTCCCTTTCGCGCGATGAGCGCTGAGAGAGACTCGGTGTTGAGGCCGCCGCGGAATCCGGTGAAAGTAACGTATTCCTTGTCCGCCTTCTTCTTCGTATCGATGTACGCCTGCGCGCAGTTCACGATGCGGACCTTGACGTCAGCGACTTCGTTTCGCGCGAATGTCGGAGACTTCTTTCCGAGGAGGTGTGAAGCCGCTTCGCTTGCGACTCGGCCGAGGCGCTTTCCTGTCGCGTCGATCGTCACGGTATTTCCTGTAATTGTTGTTGGTTTCATAAAGGTGCTGTTATGGATTATACGAACTGAATAACAGCCATAGGCGCTGCGTCGAGCTGTCGTCGAGGAAGCTTCACGATCCGGGTATAGCCGCCGTTTCGAGTAGCGTACTTCGGAGCAATCGTATCGAAAAGGATCTTCGTCTCCTTCTCACCGCCGATGCGCGCATTCACGAGTCGTCGCGACGCGAGCGTTCCTGTCTTCGCCTTGGTTATGAGCTTCTCGATGATAGGGCGAAGAGACTTCGCCTTAGGAAGCGTCGTGATGATCTGCTCGTGCAGAACGAGGTTTCGTGCAAGAGACTTCATGAGCGCATTGCGCTGGTCCTTCTCTCGTCCGAACTTTCTGATTGATGAATGGTGTCGCATGGTGGTGGTGATTAATAAATGTTACTTCAATGAAATGCCATAAGTCGAAAGCACTTTCTTGATCTCTTGGATGCCCTTGGTGCCGAGGCCTTCGACATCGAGGATATCATCTTCCTTCTTTCGCGCAAGGCCTCCGATAGTTCGGATGTTCGCTGCAGTGAGCGCCTTGACGGTTCGAGGAGAGAGTCCGATGGTGTCGATGCGAGTCTTCAAGAGATCAGCATCAGGTTCCTTTGAAGTGTCTTCTGAGCCAGCGTCTTCTGAGCCTTCTGATTCTTCGGACTTCTTCGCTTCAGGAGCTTCTTCTTCCTTGAAGCCGACGATCGCCTTGAGCTGGCTGATCATGATGCCGATCGAGTTCTCGAGAGCCTGGTTCGGCGTAAGCGTGCCGTCTGTCTCGATAGTGATGCGGAGGCGGTTGAAGTCAGTTCGGTCGCCGATTCGCATATTCTCGACTTCGTAGTTCACCTTTCGGATCGGAGTGAATGTCGCATCGAGAGAGATGGTGCCGATGTCGATTCGCTCCTTCTCGAGGACCTCCTTGGCAACGTAGCCGAGGCCTTTCACGACGGTGATCTCCATGTCGAGCTCTGCGTTCTTGTCGGTGAGCTCAGCGATATGGAGCTCTGCGTTGAGGATCTCAACCTGAGACGGAGCATCGATATCCTTCGCCTTGATGGACTTGATGCCCTTCGCCTTGATGGTGATGACCTGTGGCTCATCACCTGCGACTCGCACGCGGAGTCGCTTGAGGTTGAGGAGGATGGCGATGACGTCTTCCTTCACGCCGTCGATCGATGAGAATTCATGCTCTACGCCCTTGATCTTCACCTTGCTGACAGCTGCGCCAGGAAGCGATGAGAGGATGATTCGTCGGAGCGAGTTTCCAAGCGTGTGTCCGTATCCTGGATAGAGTCCGTCGATTTCATACACACCGCTCATACCCTCCTCTCGGACGATCTTTGGCTTTGATGGCAATACAACGTTGAAGTTCGACATATTTTTTGTATTAAAATGATTACTAATAATTAACGGCTATAGAACTCGAGGACAGACCCGGGATTGAACATCAGTTCCGTAGTTGGAGCGAACGGGAGACCATCGATCGTTACCGCTTTCTTGTCGAAATCAGCTTTCAGCCATGCAGGAATCTTCACTGCCTTCAATCGTTCATCGAGGGTAGCGAAAAGGGCCTTCTTCTTGCTTGTTTCTCGAATAGCGATGACATCGCCTACTGAGACAGCATATGAAGGAATAGTGACGCGCTTGCCGTTCACGGTGAGGTGTCCATGCGATACCATCTGCCGCGCTGCAGCTCGAGTAGTCGCAAAGCCAGCTCGGAGAGCGACATTATCAAGTCGAGATTCGAGAAGTCGGACGAGCATTTCTGCTGAGTTGCCCTTCTTTTCGATAGCCTTGGCTACGTAGTTCGAAAATTGCTTCGACGTGATGCCGTAGCTGTATCGAGCCTTCTGCTTCTCGAGCAAGCCGAGACCGAAATCGCTCTTCGCCTTTGGTCGGCCTTTTCCTTTGCCTCCATCGCGAGCTGCTGATCGCATAGCGAACTTCTGCGTCTGTGTCTTTTCGAACACAGGCACTCCAAGTCGTCGGGCAATTTTGTATCGTGGTCCAATAATCATAAGTTTAAATATTTGAAAATAATGAAGGCTGCTTATACTCGTCGCGGCTTCTTCGGCTTCGGGCCGTTGAATGGGACAGGAGTTACGTCCTTGATGCTGCTAATGATGATTCCTTTCGAAACAAAGCCGCGAATAGCTGATTCGCGACCTGATCCTGTACCCTTGACGACAACGGCAATCTCCTTGAGACCGAGGGGCTGGGCCTTCATGGCGAGGGTCTCGCCTACCTTCGCGGCAGCGAATGGAGTTCCCTTCTTTGCACCCTTGAAACCGAGAGCTCCGGCAGATGAAGCCATGAGCGCGTTGCCATCCTTATCAGTAAGGAGGACCTTGGTGTTGTTATATGTGGACTGGACATACAATACGCCGAAGTCGAATCGCTTCTTTGAGACAGCTGAAGGAGCGGCTGCTTTCGGAGCCTCCTTCTTCTCGGTGCTTTTCTTTGTGACGGTTTCTTTCTTTGCCATGTGATTATGTGTGCGTTATTTGGGTGATTACTTCTTTTCTTCCTTCTTTCGGCCGGATCCCATGGTCTTTCGCACGTTGCCGCGGATGGTTCGGGAATTTGTCTTTGTCCGCTGTCCTCGGGCTGGAAGGCGTCGTGCATGTCGGCTGCCTCGGTATGACTTGATATCCTTGAGCCGCTTGATGTTGGCTGCGACCTCTCGCTTGAGATCTCCTTCGATTCGGAAGCCTTCGATGATCTTTCGGATCGTGTTCTCCTGATCGACGGTCACGTCCTTCGCCATGATCTTTGGATCGACATTAGCCGTCTTCAAAATATGAAGCGCGCGCGAGGTGCCGATGCCGTAAAGTGCCGTGAGGGCAATCTCGAGTCGCTTATTGTCTGGAATTGTTATACCGAGGATACGCATGTGATTGTATTAATGTGATATTGAAAAACTATTAACCCTGTCGCTGCTTGTGGCGAGGGTTCGCCTTGCAGATAATATAAACATACCCCTTGCGTCGGACGACGCTGCACTTAGGACAGATTTTTTTTACTGATGCTTTTACTTTCATGATGAATTAGTTACAGATTACAAACGCTTCGTAATGCGCGCGCGGCCTCCGTACGGGTCGAGCTCGAGCTCGACTTTGTCTCCAAGAAGCACTCTGATCCGATGCATGCGCATCTTGCCCGCAAGATATGCAAGCACAACATCATCTTTGCCATCGAGTTTCACTCGGAAGAGTGTATCCGGCAATGCTTCTGTTACGACTCCGTATGCTGTGTTTTGGTTGCTTTTAGCCAATGAATTTCAATAGAAACTTCAACTTAAACCGCGTGCGCACATCAAATGCAACACGTCGAACTATAGTAGCTGAAAGCGCAAAAAAAGTCAATACGCCCATTCAGGGCGATTCACAGGAATCGCCCTCAAAAAGCCCTATTTCCGCTATTCGGATTGGATTTCGACATTGATACGGTCAGGATCATCGGGCAGCGATCGCATCCAGACAGGGAATATCTTAGCATATGCGCCGCCGACCGTTCCATACCTCTTGATGATCGAGCCGGTATCCTGAACCTGTTTTCCTGCCAGCTCCTTCTTCAGCTTATCTACGGGTATGGTGCCGACGATCTTGATATTGCCCTTCAGGCTGAATGCGATGGTCGATGATGCCTGAGCGGCGCTCGTGCTTGCCTGCTTGAACGCAAGCGTATCGAGGCCGGCGAATGCATAGCCCTCCGGCGGAAATTGCGCAAGCTGATCTTTCGCAAACGAACGGACGAGATCATCGGCTTTGAATACATAGCCGGTATAGACAGCTCGGACGCCGACCGATGCGCTGCTCGTGCCTTGCGCAGCCGGGCTCAGCGGAATGTATCGGATAGCATATGCGCCGTCGTACGCGACATATCCTTTCGGAATGAGGTTCTTGGCGTTCGCGATGAGTTTCGCATTGAGCTTTCCTGCAAGCGCCTTCTCCGCTGCGGCTTGTGCGTTCTTGTCCGGAACGACCTGCTTGCCGGAGTAACCGCCAGTGATGTCAGTCTTCATGCGAGCGAATATCTTCGTGTATTTCGGAGTGTTCTGGAATGCGACGACCTTGAAATCGCCCGTGAGATCGGTGAGCGATGAATTGTAGTCAGGGCCTGGCTTTTCAGCTGCGATGTGCACGTTCACGCTGCCAGGAACCGCCTTTCCTGCGACGATTTTCTGAGCAGGGATGATGACATCGTAGGTCGTTCTGTATATGAGGTCTTTCGCATTCGAAACGCGGGTGCCGGAAACGATCTTCTGCGGCGTATTGCTGAAATTATTATACAGCGTGATCAGTCCGACAGCCTTCTTTTCGACTGCGCTCGTCTGAACCGCAGGAACATCGGTTCTTGCCTCTTCAGAAGCGCTGATGACTTCGTACGCAAGCTGCGGCGGAACTGCATTGAGCTTTGCGATCTGCGAAGTGCTGACTGCTACGGATATGGTCTTCGGCTTTATGACGATAGTTCCCTTCGAGAAGATGAGCGTGATGGCTGCGCCGATCACGCCGAGCGAAATGACCAGAAAGATGAACGTGACGAGCATCCACGAACGTCGGTATGACTTCTTGTGCTTCGGTTCGGAAGCTTTGCGCTCAATCGTCTTTTCACGAGGACTTTCCTGAGGCTTTTCGTGCTTCCTGATCTGGATCGGCGTCTCATTCGGCACAGATGCGCGAGAAGAAGCGCCCTTTGCTGACGGGCGGCGTGTTGGCGGAACGATATCTTGAAGTGATTTTCTTGGTGACATGTGTTTTTTTATTCGAGTGATGCGAGCGCTGTCGTGTAAATGCCGATTCTCAGACTTCTTTCCTGGCCAGGATCATACGTTATGAAATCGGCGATCATCGGAAGCTCGAGAGCCGCGATGTTCGGCTTATACTCCGGCGCAGACGGGGGCGAATTGAGCTCTATTGCGAAAAAACTGAAATGACTATGCGCCGAGAGGATGATATTCCTCGGAATGACCATGGTCTCGCCCGCATGAGCAAGCGTCGCGAAGAGATCGTGCACCCAGCCTTTGCCGATCTCATTGATGATCGGAGAGATCCGAGCGCGCTCCTCATCGGAAAGCTTTCCTCCGTCGAAAAGGGTCAGCAGCGAATCCGCAGCAGGCATGCTCTGACGCAAGGTCTTCGCCATCTTCCTGATGATCGTAGCTATGCCGAATGGGAACGAAGAAATGAACACGCACATGTTGTTCTTCACGACGACGACATCGGTAAGCTCGCTATGCGCATGGATGACCATGTATTCATTGTGCTGATGCAGTATGGCGCGGAGGCCGGCATACTCGAGGAGCAGCGCGGAGTGATGATGCTCTTGTTTCGCATGGAGGTACCGCTGCACTTCGTTGGAAATCCGCTGCAGCATCTTCTTCGAGCTTATGGAAAGCGCGCATGAGACATCGAGATCGTTGGCGGTCTTTCCTTCATATTCCGTGACCGAATAGCCGTTGAGCTTCACTTCGAATATCTTCTGCTCGATGAGCGTCGCATCGAAGTCCTTCATGCCGGCTTCAAGCTCTTCGCGAGCCTTGTCGATGATGGCGGCGACGCTCGATCTGCTGATTGCAGTAGGCTTCCCATATGAGACTTTCACCCGCTTTGTCTGCGACATGACCCATGGAGACGAGAGAATGTAGTGGATGCCGCAGAGCTCAGGACGGAAATCACGGCCGAGATCGAGGCCTCGGACTCGCTGCATGCCATCGCGAGCGAGGAGCGCAGCGACTTCGGCTACTCCGTGAAGCATGGTCTTCGTGATATATCCACTGTTCATCTCGGACTTATGCGGAAGCGCGTGCTGGATAGTATAGATGACTCGAGACTGAATGCCCTTCGGCGACAGGAGCACGATAGATCCGCGGACGAGTCCGCTCTGGATGTCGATGAGCGCCCATAATTCTCCGGGCGCTTTGTTCTCTTTTTTCGATAGAGATGAGAAGATCATGCGAAATAGTATATCACACAGGCGCAAGCTCGCGCATCGATTATGCAAGCACAGCTTTGATGCGTCGGATGCCTTGAGATGACGCTTCTTCTTTCTGAATGACGAATCGCGCCTTGCCTTCCGGACCAGCGAGTTCTTTCGTATTCGAGACATGCGGACCTCCGCAGAATTCTCGGCTGAACGGCTTCGCTTCGTCGCCGACGGTGTAGACCTTCACGACGTCGCCGTACTTCTCTCCGAATGCATGGATGGCGCCGAGCTTCTCTGCTTCTTCCTTCGGCATTTCTCTGAATGAAACGGGAAACGCCGCTTCGATCGCGCCGTTAACGAGGGCTTCGACCTTCTTCTTTTCTTCGTCGGTCATCTTCGCAGGATGCGAGAAATCGAAACGAAGTCGTTCAGGCGTGATGTTGCTGCCCTTCTGCCCGACATGATCGCCGAGGACTTGGCGGAGCGCTGCATTGAGGAGGTGCGTGGCAGTATGGTAGCGGAGGGACATGTCGCTCGTGTCTGCAAGGCCGCCTTTGAATTTCTTTTCGGAACCGGCGCGAGAAAGATCCTGATGCTTTTTCATTTCAGCATGGAAGCCGTCCATATCAATCTTGACTCCCTTTTCTTTCGCGAGTTCCTGCGTCAGTTCAACAGGAAAGCCGTATGACTGGTAGAGCGTCGCTGCATCGATGCCTGAAATCACGTCTTTCTTCTGCGATTGCAGATCAACGAAGATCTTCTCGATCTCCTTCAAGCCATGTCGGAGTGTCGTGCGGAATTTCTGCTCTTCGGTTTCGATCTCAGCTTTGATTTCAGTTCGGCGAGCGTATGTTTCAGGATATGCATCCTTGTAGCTCTCGAGAAGCGCGTCGACCGTCGATGCGATGCCGCCCTCGTTGATGCCGAGCTTGTCCCAATAGCGGATGGCGCGGCGGAGCAAGCGTCGGACGAAATAGCCGCGCTCATTGTTCGAAGGAATGACGCCGTCGCCGATGAGGAAGACGGATGCGCGGATGTGGTCAACGACTACGCGGAATGCAGCGGTATATTCATTTTCCTTTCCATCTGCGTCCTTGTATTTCTTGCCGCTCTTCGTTTCGAGGGTCGAGATGAGATCGGCGAAAACGTCGAGGCCGAAGATGTCTGCAGTGTTGTTCGCAGCCATGGCGAATCGCTCGAGTCCGCCGCCGAAGTCGACATTTAACTGCGGAAGCAATTCGAATCCGCCGGCTTCGTTCTTCTTGTACTGCATGAAAACAGAGTTGCCGAATTCGATGTAGCGTCCGCAATCGCAGTTCGGATGGCAATGCGCGCCGAATTTCGGATTGTGCTCGATGAAATCAAACTCATAGAAAAGCTCCGAGTCAGGGCCTCCCGGTTCGCCGGCAGGCATGTTCGCCGGAATGCCGGATCGCGACCACCAATTCTTCTTCACGTCATAGAAGAAGATGCGTCCGCCCTGCATGCCGATCTCGGCGCCTCGCGCTTCGCTGCCGATGTCGACAGTCTTCGCATCGATTCCCTTCGAAGCGAAAAGCTCTTTCCAGATCGCCTCGGCTTCGGCGTCTTTCGGAACGCCATTAGCTTCGTCGCCGATGAACGCGCTCACATAGAGGCGCTTCGGATCGAGGCCGACTTCCTCAGTGAGGAATCGGAAGACCTGCGGAAGCTGCTCTTTCTTGAAATAATCGCCGAGCGACCAGTTGCCGAGCATCTCGAAAAATGTCGTGTGCCGATTGTCGCCGATATCGTCGATGTCTCCCGAGCGGAAGGACTTCTGCGAATTCACGAGACGGGTTCCCTGCGGATGTTTCTGACCGAGCAGATATGGAACGAGCGGCTGCATGCCGGAACCGGTGAAGAGCGTTGTCGGATCATTCTCAGGAACGAGCGAGGACGACGGGATGATCGCATGCCCGTTCTTCTCATAATATGCGAGGAATTTGCTGCGTAGTTCTTGGAGTGTCATGACTGAAAGAGTAGCATACCAGCGCTTTTTTTTCGAGTTTCAGCTGCGCTATTCGATGATGAAAACCTTCGGATACTCGGTGAGATTCCTGCTGCCGTCTTTTGTGATGGCGATGACGTCTTCGATGCGGACGCCGCCATGCTCGGGATAGTAGAGACCTGGCTCGACAGTAACGACGTGGCCGACCTCGAAGGCCGCAGTCGAAGATGAACTCACGTTCGGCGATTCATGCAGATCGAGGCCCAGACCGTGGCCGGTGCTGTGCGTGAAGCCTCGGTCGCCGACATGGAAACCTCGCACGCGGAACATCTCGCAGCAGAGCTCGTGCATGTCTGCGATCTTCGCGCCGGGCTTGGCGAATTCGAGCGCGGCTTCCTGCGCTTCAAGCACCGCATCGTACATCTGCTGCGCTTTCTCGCTCGGCTTTCCCTTCACATAGGTGCGGGTCATGTCAGCGAAATATCCGGTCTCGGTCGAAACAGGAAAGAGATCGCAGATGATCGTTTCGCCTGCACGGATTGCGCCAGCTCCCGGATGATGCGCGATGGATGCATCCTTTCCGCAAGAAATGATTATGCCGGCCACATTGGACATCCCATGTTCGACGAGAACTTTGTCGACCTCCTTCTTCAGGAATTCCGAAGTGAGGATCTTTCCTTGATAGACGAGGACGTTCGCGCCGTCTTTCGCTTCAATCTTCGACGCGCGGAGAATGTCTTCGATCTTCCGATACGCATGCTGCGTCTTCTTGATGCTTGCCTCGATGGCTGCGATCTCCGCATCATTCTTCAATTGGCGCTCTGGCCGAAACGGCTTCGTCACATTGAGCACGATGCCCTTCGATCGGAGATAGTCTGCCATATCGAGCGGAAAATAATTCGGCACTTCGATGCTTGCGCCCGGCTGCCCTGCGCCATATTTCTGTAGGATAACTATCGCGAGGCGCATGCCAAGACCAATGCTCGGAGCTTCAGGCGTGGCTTTCGCCTCCGTGATGAGCGGCTCGAGCGCGACGGCTTCGATGCCTGATCCTGCGCTGTGCTCCTTGAAGAATTCGAATTCTCGGTTATCGAGAAAGATATATTTCTGAATCGATCGTGCGCCTGATCCGTCCGATCCGATCTTTTCAAGAAGGAAGAAGTCATCGCCGATCTCGACTCGGACCGGATAGAACTGATCGCGATTCGTCGTATTTGCGAATGAAAGCCGGATGATTGTATCGCCGCTGTTAGAGGACATACATGCCGTTCTTGTAGATGACCTTGGTCGTGCCGTCGGTCATATGCGCAGTGACGATTCGCGGCGTCGTCGAGATGACGTCGGTGTGGACTGATGAATTGTTGTAGCCGAGACGCTCCCATTCTTCCTTCGTGACCTTCGACGGATCGCTTGCATAGCAATCATGATACGCATTGCCGAGGGCGATATGCGTGTTGCCGTTCGGACCGCCGACATTCTCATCATAAAGAGTTTCAGCCATGAACTTCGTGATGCGGGAAAATCGCTTGTCGGTCATCGAGAATTCGCCGATCTTGTCGGCATTCGGCTGCGCGATCATTTCCTTCAGGACTTTCTCATTCTTCTTGGCGCTCGACTTCACGACCTTGCCGTCCTTGAAATGGAGCTCGATGCCTTCGATGAGATTGCCGTACCGGTAGAGCGGCTGATTGAGGCGGATCCAGCCTTCGGTGCCGCGCCAATCAGGCGAGGTGAAGAGCTCGAAGCTCGGGATATTCCGTCCGCTGCCGCCCATCCATGCGCGCTTTTCGCCATACTTGATCCACAGATCCGCGTCAGGTCCTTGTATATGAAATTTGTCGACCGGAAGCGCATTCAATTTCGCCCGGTATGATTCGAGCTTCTTGTAGAGCTGCTTCCATTTCGCGATCGGATTCTTCTCGTTGAGGAAACATGCGTCGATGATCTGCTTCCAGTATTCCTGATGCGAAAGCCCAGCTTCTTTTGCCATGGCTTCCGTCGCATACAGCGCCATCGTCCAGGTGAACTTGCCTGCGTTCTCCTTTTCGTTCCTCCATTCCATCCATGGCTTCATCACCCGGCCCTGCTGCATAAGCTTCTTCGGATCGATGCCTGCGAGCGACTGCTTGTTGGTCTCGCTGTCGATGAAGATCGTATGGTCGAGCTGCTCGATCAGTCCTTTCAGATGCTTGTCTGGAAAAAATGAAAGCTGATGCTCCTGCGTATGGATGAAAAAGTCGCGGTCGACATTGTACTGCTCGTCGTTGCTCGGGAGATAATTGCCGAGGACATGGCCGCCGGCTTTCCAGACTGCCTTGCGGAGCTCGAGATAAAACGGCTTGGCGTATTCCTCTGCGGTGATGCGCACGACTTCGCCCTTCTTGATTCCCTTTCCTCCGCCGAGGGCGAAATTGACGAGCACGTCTGCATATCGCTCGAGAATTTTCTGGGATGGAATGTATGGCTTGGCGGATTTCTTTGCTGTTTTCTTTGGCATGGGTTTTGTATGTAAATAATTATGCTGATATCAGAGTGCTTGCAGGAAACGGGGCTTGCGAACTGGATTCGGATGGCGACTGCTGCGGAGCCAAGCTGACCCCGCAGACAGAATCGATCTCCTCGATGATCTGGGCGATCCGGAGATTGTCGAGGCCGACCTGCTTCAATAATTCCGGACGCTGCTTCAGATCACGGCAGAGGACGACGCCTTTGGCGATGAGCAGCTTCTTGTGCACGTTGCTGACGGAAACGAGGCAGGTGAGCGGATGGAGGCCCGAGCTCTCGATGATGTGCTGGAGGCTGCCATGATGCGGGTAATTCCATCCGATCATCTTCAGGCCTTTGCACTCGCCGTACTTGATAGCCTGATCGGTGAATTTCGTATTCGTCACGAGCCATCCCTCAGTCATCGTCCGATGGATGCCGCCATAGTCGAACATGTTGCCTTTGATATCATCGAAACGCGCCTTCACGTAAAGAGCTACTTTCACATCGGACTTGAGGCCGAATTCGTTATGGAATTTCGCTTCGACCATGACGAGCTTCTGCTCGTTCCAGGCGACGACGTCTACTTCATGCGGCACGCATGCGCCCATGACCATCTGATCAGTGAGCGCCTGATAGCCCTGCGCGCGGAAAAGCTCCGCGATGTATTTCTCGAACGGGAATCCTTCGGGACCGAGTTCGGAAAGCGCGCGGCGAAGCGAATATTTCACCGCGACTGGCGCTTCATGCTTGCGAAGAAGCTCGAACGCATGCTGATAGATCTCGCCGGTCGTCATGCTGCTGTTCATTTCAGCCTCGATCTTCTCGACGATCTCGTCGATCAGGGCATCGCTGCCGCCGACGCGCTTGAGGGACTCCGCAAGCTTCTCTTCTTCGAAGAGCTCCCTGCTTCCGTCGGCTTTGGTGACATAGAGGAGATGATTCATGGCGAAAATATGATGCGCTTAGTATATCACTGTATGAATCCGCCGCCGAGGCAGATATTCCCATCATAGATCACGAGCGATTGTCCGGATGAAAGATTCTCCTGCGGCTGTTCGAAGCGGATCACTGCGGTATCTGCCGAAATTGATTCGAACTCCATCTCGACAAGCTTCGCGCGATATCGCGGCCGCGCAGTGAGTTTCTTCCCGATCGCAGGCGCCTCGCCGAGAGTCCAGCTTGCGCGCTCAATAGATACTGCCGCTTGCATATGCGCCGGCAAGATTCCCTCGACCATCTTCTTATTCGAGACAGTGATCGTATTCGTATCGATCCCTTTCGCGACGACATAATACGGAGCGTCGTCAGGAGTCTTATGCTGCGGATCTATGATGAAGCCGTGGCGCTCGCCTTTCGTATACATCCAAGCGCCCTCATGCGTGCCGATGATATTCCCCTGCTCATCAATCACGTTGCCCGGCTTCTTCTCGATGTATCGCGAAAGGAAATCCTTCACGTCGATCTTGCCGATGAAGCAGAGGCCCTGGCTGTCCTTCTTCTCGGCGTTCGGCAGGCCGAATTTCTTCGCGAGCTTGCGCACTTCCGGCTTCTCGATATTCCCGACGGGGAAAAGCGTATGCGAAAGTTCCCGCTGGGTGAGCGTCCAGAGAAAATATGATTGGTCTTTGTTCGCATCGTCTCCGGCAAGGAGTTTGAAGCGAGGGGCGGCGGACGCGATTTCAGCTTCATCTTTTTGAACCCGCGCATAATGCCCGGTTGCGACATAGTCAGCGCCCTGCTCCATTGCCCAATCGAAGAATCCGCCGAACTTCACATGGCGGTTGCACATGACGTCGGGATTCGGCGTGCGGCCTGCTTTGTATTCGTCGATCATGTAGTCGACGACTTCGCGCCGATATGTCTCTTCGAGATCGAGCGTATGAAAATCGATGCCGAGCTTCGCAGCGACGCGCATCGCATCGAGACGATCCTCGCGCCAGGTGCAGGTGATCCAATCAGGCTGCCAGACCTTGATGAAGACGCCGGTGACGTCATATCCAGCCTCGGCAAGCAGCGCCGCGGATACGGAGCTGTCCACCCCGCCGGACATGCCGACGAAGACTTTCTGCTTTTTCTCTTTTTGCCCGGCCTGATTTGCCATGATTAAT
This sequence comes from Candidatus Tayloriibacteriota bacterium, assembly GCA_028286665.1. Taxonomy (GTDB): domain Bacteria; phylum Patescibacteriota; class Minisyncoccia; order Phycocordibacterales; family PALSA-1337; genus JAQBRD01. Next base: position 53,391 of record JAQBRD010000026.1, on the reverse strand, counting down.
CTACTATAGTCTAAATAAAGCGGCGTAGCAATAATTTCATTTGGAATGCCGAGCTTACGAAGCTGACGAGCTGAGTACGAAGAAATTTCCTACCCGGGAAATTTCTGTTCTCGGCATTCCAAATGAAATTATTGCTACGCCTATTTACCGTTGAGATAGTTTTCTTTATTCGCGAGATGCTCCGCATATGTCTTCGCATAATGGATCGCGCCCTTCTTATCAGAAAGATAGAACCAGTACGGCGTGGATGTCGGCATCATCGTCGCGCGGAGCGCTTCGAGGCCGGGGTTGTTGATCGGCGTCGGCGGCAAGCCTTTATTCAAATAGGTATTGTATGGAGAATTCGTCTTGAGATCATCGAGCGTCAGATCCTCGGTGGATTTGCCGAGAATATAGCCAAACGGAGCATCGACCTGAAGCGGCATGCCCTTTGCCAGTCGCTTCCAGAGAATCCCTGAAACGATCGAGCGGTCCTGGGCGCTCTTCACTTCGTCTTCGAGGATCGAAGCCATGGTGACGATCTCGCGTTTCGTCTTGCCATACATCGTCCCGGCGACGATGGCAGGATCGCTCAGCAACGTCGCATATTTCTGATCGAATTCGGCGGCGATGACTCGAACGACGTCCAGCGGCTTGGCATTGCTGAAGAAATAATACGTATCAGGAAAGAGGTATCCTTCCGATGTCGATGCGCGCGCGACGAATCCCGCAGCATCGAACCCGCTCACCTGCGACGCGACGATATTCCCCATCTCCTTCACCGTGATGCCTTCAGGAAATGTCACTTTCACCCGAGCGATCCCCTGATCGCCTTTCGTGATGCGTTCGACGAGCTTCCAGACATTCGTCGGACGATCGAAGAGATAGTCGCCCGACAGGAGCCCGTTGCTGCCTCCGAGCATGAGCGCGGCAACCTTGAAGGCATCCTCCGATCGGATGAATGAGCGTTCTTTGAGCGAAGTTGCGATTTCGGAAATCGTCGCATTCCTCGGAATATTGACGGTAGCGCCTATCGGAAAATCACTCGGCGAAGATGAGAGCACTGCGAAAGCAGCGACTGCTGCGAATGCGAGCACGACGATCACCAACACTATGCAAATAAAGGTTCGAAAACGCATGACGGATTATATTGGAAGATTTCCAGGAGCTTCCGAACGTTTCGAAGGAAGTCGCGGCAATGTCGGCGTCTTCGCGACCTGGCCAGGAAGATGGAAGATGGAAGCGATCTCCTCGGTGTTCATGACGAGATTCAATTTTCCGACGAATGGAGGGTAAAAATAAGAACGACGCTTGTATGCCTCGAGGCCTTCGCGCTTGAGGGCATTCTTTCGCATATCCTTGTAATCCTGCCATGGGTAGTCGAAGTCGTTGAGCCAGTTCATCGGCTTGAAGCCGTTCAGATGGCCGGTGCTGTACGCGCGGAGCATCGTGCGGAGCGATCCGATATTTCCGCCATTGAAGAATTCCTTCTTCGCGAAATAGATGCCGCGCAGTCCCACGTCGAACGGAAGCTTCGAGAGCTTCCGTTCGATCGCGGCGATGCGCTCCTGCTCGCCCTTCGTCGGATTCGGGAACTTGATCTTGTCGTCGCCGGTCTTCTGCACGGCGCTCGCTCGGATCTTCTCGATCTCCTTCTTGGCGTCATCCTTGAATTTGTCCCACTTGCCGAAGAGCGTTCCCGGCTTATGCTGATCGTCCTTGTGCAGGCGCATGATGAGCTGGAACCAGCACTGCTGATTCGTTCCGATCGAGCCCATGAATTCGAGCATGTGGTTGATCGGATCGATCTTGTTCTCCTCATCGACATTCGTATCGTCGATGCCGTATTCAACGTACGTATTGATCGGATACGGATCCGGCGCGGTGAATTTGTAGTCGATGACGTACATGTCGCTTTCCTTCGGGTCGAAATGGACCGAGTGCGTATAATCGACTGCTTCATGGATCTCGATGTCGGGATACTGCGCATAGAGGGCGGCTTCGATCATGCCGCGGAACTTCGTCTGCGTATAGATGAGGAACTTGATCTGCCCTTCGACGGAGATGATCTCGAGCGAGAAGATGCCGCGAGTCTGGCCTTTCCACCAGCGGTCGATGAACGTCGCCTCGCTTCCTCCCTGATGCAATGACATGAGGAACGTCTCCATGGCGAGCGGGGTTTTCGTGATCTCGAGCGGAAGCTTCAATTCGAGCAGCGACCATTTGATGCCTGCCAAGTAGCGTCCGCGGACGAAGACCACCCATGTATTCCAGAAGATGATGATGCCGAGAACCGGCAGCCAATACGGCATGGTGATGAGGAGCATCGCGATGGACTGCTCGAATAAGCCGGCATACTCGCGCGCGACAGTCGGGATGAAATAGACCAGCCCGATGATGGAGCCTACGAGCGCGGTGAGCCAGATCGGGGACCAAATAATAAACTCTTCAAACATATGAAGAGTATACTATTTTTTATTCTTTTTATCTATGAAAGCTATGCGGCCGTCTTTTCGTCTGAGAGATGATATCGGCCTTCCTTGTCTTTCTTGAAATGCTTCTGATTCTGGAGGTTGACCATGATCGTGTTCTCCTTCACGTATCGCTCCTTGAGGACTTTCTCGATGATCTCTTCCTTAGTGAGCGGGCCGTGCTTGTCGACGATCTTCTTGATGACGTCCTTCACGACGCCTGACATGTATCCCCATTCTGCGAGCGCGTAGAGTCCGCGGCCGACGAGGACGAATCGAGGATCCTTGATGAGCTCGTTATGCGTCGTGGCGACATGCGCCTTCTTCTTGAAGACGACGCTGATCTGCTTGGCGACTTCTCGGAAGTGGATCGGGGATCCGTGCTTTCGGATGACGAGGAATGCATAATCCCGCATGCCCTTCGTCTTGATGTTCGGAGAATGAGCGACTCCCCATTCGCCGATGGCGTTCTTGCCGATATGCTTCGAGATGCCGAGCCATCGCTTCATGATCTCCTGATTCTTGTATTTCTCAGCGACGCCTTCGAGATGCTCGAGGAATCGGTTGACCATCTCTGATTCAGGAAGGAGGTCCTGGTCTGAAAGGGATCCGTAGAGCTTCCGGAGCGAGTCTTCGACCTGCTTCGCGAGAGATTCGTTCACATGCCATCGGTGCTTGAATTCTTCGTCTTCCTTGTGCTTCTTGAAAGAATCGCCGACGACAAGGAGGAAGTGGATGTGATTCTGAGTAGAGACGTCCTTTGCGACATGTCCGAGGAAATCTTCCTCGACGACGATGCCTCCGAGCGAGTGGAGCATGTCTTCCATTTCCTGGAATGCGGCCTTCTCGGATTTATAGACATCCGACTTGCGGATATTGTTGATCGCGTAGTTCTCGATCTGTCGGACGCGCTCTCGAGTGATGCCATAGAGCTTGCCGATCGCGTCGAGCGTCATCTTTTCCGAACTCTTCCCAAGGCCGTAACGATTGATGAGCACGTCTCGCGCTCGATCTGGGAGTACCGCAAGAAGTCGCTTCGTCGTCTGCTTTGGTTTGAGTTGGGTGTTAGACATAGTCATACTTTTATATCAACTTCTAAGAGTGTTGTAAAGTCATAATACTGCATGTGGTATAATATGTCAATAGTATTGTGAAATGATGCGAAAACAAAAAGCCGCGGTGCATGCGCGGCTTAAAGTCTGGGGTGTGGTGTTGAATGAAATCATCCGGGATATGCACTATTCCCGACTGATTACCGGCCGAAGAGGCTGAGGAGCTTCGAGCACTTGCTGAGGAGCCGTTCGCTTGGAAGCGTCGGATGACCCAAGCTTGCGCCGCGATGCACCTGGGCTTTGGAAAAGAAGAAAGGCCTGCTGATGCGCCTCTCCTCGCTGATCCGGGAACTGGTGGAACGGGATAATATCATACTTATAGTCCTTTTCTGCTGATTTTCTGACGAAAACTTGATTTGATTGACGATCGGCACAACTCTGTACCGCGTACTACAATACCACATATACGACATTGACGCAAGGGCTATTTCATGACGAAAAATAGGCCTGTATTAGAACACATGGTATAATATTCGCGTATAGGAACATCATGAAAACCAACCACCCGCGAAAATTCACCGAGGCATTCTGGCGCCGCCTGACGAATTTCTGGACGATCATCTTCTTCATCGTCGTCATTGCGGATTATGTCATGAACAATGCGCTCGACCATGACAACGTCATCCTCATCGTCTCCGTCCTCTACGGAGCTTCGCTCGCGATCTATAGCGCGGAAAAGGAATTCAAGCGCTGGCACGACTGTCATGAGACGATGCATCCCGGAGAGCTCTATGTGATCTGCTGGACGCTCCTCGTCTTCGGCATCCTGGCTGCAAACGTCTTCATCCAGAAGAATTACGAGCTCCCTGCCGAAGTGCGCGCGACCTATGTCGTCGTCGTCGGCGTCCTCGCACTCACCAAGGAATCGAAGCATCTCTATCGGAGGCAGAAGAAGTGCGAAGTCAAATAGAAAAACCTCAGCGAGCGCTGAGGTTTTTTATAGTCGAATTCCATCGGCTTCTCACTGCGTTCGAAGTGATGGATCAAAATCTGACAATGTCAGATTTTAAATTCCATCACATCTCCATCCTTCACGACATATTCCCTTCCTTCAGTTCTCAGGAGGCCCTTCTCGCGAGCGACGCCGAATGAGCCGGACTCGATGAGCTTGTCCCATTCGATCACTTCTGCGCGGATGAATTTCTCTTCGAAGTCTCCATGGATAGCGGTGCCGGCTTTCGGTGCAGTCCAGCCGCGGCCGATAGTCCAAGCGCGGGTTTCCTTTTCGCCTGTCGTGAAATAGGTGATGAGATTGAGCATCTCATAGCCTTTCTTGATGAGGTCGTTGATGCCGTCATCGGTATTCGCGCCGAGGCCGTCGCGCATCTCATTCTTCTCTGTTCCCTCGAAGTCCTTCAGCTCGTGCTCGATGCCTGCGTCGACGATGACCCAGCCGGCTTTCGTCTCGGTGAAGAATTTCATGAGCGCGATCCAGCGAGGATCATCCTTCATCTCGTCGAGATTCTTTCCGCCTGCTTTCTTATTCAAAATATACATGATCGGCTTCGAGGTGAGGAGGTGGAGCGTCTTCAGGAATGGCTTCTCGAATTCAGTAAGATCAGGAATGACGGCGATCGCGAGCTTGCCGGCTTCGAGGAGGACCTTGAGCTTCTCGCACACGCTCGCTTCGAGGATGGATTCCTTCTTCCCCGCTTTCACGTCGCGGCCGAGGTTCGAGAGGCGCTTGGTGACGGTCTGAAGGTCGGCGAGGATGAGCTCGAGATTGATGACCTCGATGTCGCTGATCGGGTTGATCTTGCCGTCGACGTGGATGATGTTGTCATCCTCGAAGATTCGGACAACTTCGGCTATCGCATCGGTCTCGCGGATGTTGGTGAGGAACTGGTTGCCGAGGCCTTCGCCTGCGGATGCGCCCTTCACGAGTCCTGCGATGTCGACGAATTCGATCACGGCTGGGACGGTTTTCTGCGTCTTGGAGAATTCTGCGAGCTTGAGGAGGCGCTCGTCAGGTACGGCGACGACGCCGACCGACGGGTCGATCGTGGCGAACGGATAGTTCGCGATGAGGACGCTCTTACGCGTGAGCGCGACGAAGAGCGTTGATTTTCCGACGTTGGGGAGGCCGACGATTCCGATGGATAGTGACATGGATGAAATACTAGCTTATTTATTGGCTTTTTGAAAGCTTTCATTTCGAGGTATACTGAAAAAACCAAAAATTCGCTGACAAATATGAAACTCCGCCGCGCGCGCACAACCATCTGTTTGGGAAGCATCGTCATCATATGCGCTTTCCTCATATACGGCGCATACGACAGGCAGAAGCTCGTGCAGCTCTATGATCAAAACCAATCAGTCAGCTTCATAGACAGGAATGGCCGCTTGCTCATGCTCATGCCGAATGCGAAAGGCAATTATGCGCTCTATGCCACCAGCACGCCGGAGATATTCTCAAAGCTGCTGCTCCGAAAGGAAGATCGATTCTTTTATCTGCATCCGGGAGTGAATCCGGTGAGCATCGGCGAACTCATGCTGTCCAAAGCAGGAATCGGCAGCCATCGGGGTGCGAGCACGATCGAGCAGCAGCTCACCAAGCTCCTGCTCGAACAGGAAAATGACCGGACGATCATGAACAAATCCACCGAGCTGCTGTCGGTACTGCCGCTCGACCTTTTCCTGGGAAAGAAGGACGTGCTGCTCAAATACTGCAATACCGTCTACTTCGGAAACCATATCCAGGGTGTCGAGACGGCCAGCCAAGCGTACTTCTCCAAGTCGGCGGACAGCCTGTCTGAAGCGGAGATTTTCCAGCTCCTCTCCTCGCTCGGCAGTCCGAGCTACAACAATCCCCTTCTCGGAAACAATATTGACTCTGCGATGCGACTGGCTTCAGCTTTGAATATCCGAGTAGCGAAAGACGGCTTCGTATCGCCGGAGACCGCATCAAGGAATCTCAAAAAGTTTCTGGCGCAGAAAGACAGTTTCGAACTGCGATCATATGCGTCCAAGGACTTGCCCATGAAGACCGTGCGGGTTTCCATCGACAAAGAGCTTGCGGATAAAGTGCGTGCCATCGTCGAAGATGCGCAGCCGTCTCTGGCGAGCCGCGATGCGCACAACATGGCAGTCATCATCATGAAGCTGCCTTCCAACGAGATACTCAGCATGATCGGAAGCGCCGATCCTGCTGCGGAAGATTTCGGCCAGCAGATCAACATGCTCACCAAGCCGAGGCAGGTCGCTTCGACCATAAAGCCATTCGTCTACGCCAAAGCTTTCGAGATGGGCGCGCGTCCTGATTCCCTCATCGATGATGCGGAATACAGATATGTGACTTTCGACGGCAGAACCTTGTATCCGAAGAATTATGATATGAAATATCACGGGCGCATCACTGCAGCATATGCCCTGGCGAACAGCATCAACATTCCGGCGATCAAGACGCTTAGGTTCGTCGGACTCGACGCGTTCGGCAATTTTCTCGGCGAGCTCGGCTATGCCGATATCAAGAAAGTCCACGATCACCAGCTCGGCGCAGCGCTCGGCACGATCGACATGACGCTGCCGCAGCTCGTTCACTTCTACAGCATCTTCCCGAATAAGGGAAAGCTCGAGCCGGTGCGGCTTTTTTCCGATCAGAATATCAACAGGCTTTTCTTCCCGGGAGAAGAAAAGAAGGTCATCGATCCGCAATATACGGAGCTCATAACCAAGATCCTGTCTGACCGATATATCGGCATCGATCAATTCGGCTATGTGAGCGACCTCAATCTGCCCTATCAGAACTATGCGCTCAAGACCGGAACCTCGGATGACTATCGAGATAGCTTGGTAGTCGGATACACGGCGGATTACGTCGTCGGCGTATGGGTCGGAAATTCCGACAACAAGCCGACCAAGTCCCTGTCGGGACAGAGCGGAGCGGGAGAGATCTGGAGCAAGGTGATGCAGCTCATGCAGCAGACAGCATACGATCGGCATGCGCCCTTCTCGTTCGACGATATCAACTCCGCGGAAGAGCCTGAGACCGCTCGGACATTACTGCTCGATAGTAAATAGGCCTGCACCGCTTCGGCCGAAGTTCTCCGGCACATACATCTCTGATACGTTCGCGGGCAGCTGCGTATAGGTTCCCGGGACAAGAGCTCGAACGAGATAGTCGAACTGGTACGTTCCTGGAGACAGCTGATCGAAGTACAGGAACGCGCGATCGTCGCGCCACTCCTTGTGATCAGGCCAGAGCTGCGGATTTTTGACGGTAGCATCGGCCTGGTCGAGCGTCTTGTCTTCAGTCGCAAGACTCGTATCGACGATTTCCATGCCCGCAGGTATGAAGTCCTCGAGAGCGACCTGATTTCGAGTCGCTGGCACCGTGATCTCGATGTGCTCGCGCATGACATCGCCCACTTTCGCTTTCAGCATCGGCTTCACTCCGTCCTTGTCCGACAAGGCGTAGAAATTCCTCTGTATCGCGAAGCCTTCATCACGAGGACCGAGCGTGCCTGCCGGCAGATAATACTTGAAGCTCATATCGTAATAGATCTTTCCGACATCGGTGCCTTTGACTGATGATTTCGCGAATGAAACCGTGTTCAAAGCTCCTGAATGCAGGGCGGCCATCGGTATGATCTTTGAGAGCTGGGTCAGGATAGTGTCGGGTTTGAAATCGAAATGATCGATCTGAGTCCCGTTCAGGCTGGTGTCCAGAGTGAATGTCGCGGATGTCTCTGGCTGCCATTTCAGATAGCTGGTGAAGGCCTGTACGACAGCCAAGGTATTCTCCGTCGACCCCCAAGCGCCGTCTTTGGACCTCGATCTCGTGAGCCAGCGCAGGAGATTCGGCAGCTCGACATTCGACTGCTTGTTCTCCGACAAGAGGCTTATGAAGCGCGCGGTATTGCTGATAGCGGTATCAGCATATGAATCGGACGTCCCGATATCGAGGAAGCTGCCGCGAGAATCCACGACGATGCGGTTCTCGAGCATGAGGTCTGTCTTGCCCTGGAGTGACGGCATGAGCTGATACCGATGCATGATCTGGCTCAGCGTGATGAGCTTGCCGTTAGGAATTTTCGGATCTTTCATCGCATTTTGCGCCGCCTGCTCGAATGCCTGGCGCACATCCTCCTGTCCGACGTATCGAGGTCTCGTAAACAAAGCCGCGGCCATGTCGACAGGATCGAGAAAGACGCGATTGATATTTTGCGCGAAGTACTGATCGTGCACGTACGCTGCGCTCTTATCCCAGACTGATGCATCTATCGAGTAGCCGGATCTCTGCAGCACATCGAAGGCCTTGATGGCTTCCAAAGTTCCCCAGTAGCTCGAGGTTCGGCTTTCTGGCCAGAGCTTGAAGCCTCCGTCAGGATTCTGACGATCATATATCGACTGGAGGCCGGACAATACCATCTTGTCAGCGTCTTTCTTCTTTTGAACATCGACAAGAGCTCCTGCATTCTTCATGAGTGCCAACGTCTCGATGCGGCTTGATATCTGCTCCGTGCACTCATACGGATAATCCAGCATATATTTGAGAGCGTCTCCCAGATATACGGCCAATGTCGCCGAACTCTTGAGCGTGAGGCCTCCTTGTCCAGGAATGACCGTAGAAGGCACGTACAGCGCTTCGCGAGCAGACGTATCTGTCTGTCCTGCTGTCGCAGTGACTTCATATGCGGTATTCTCATTCACGATCAGCTCATCGTCGACCGCGTCAGTCAGATCCTGACCTCCAGCCGAAATCGAATAGCTCATCGTTCCAGCCTGCACGGAGTATGGAACTGCCGCGTCCCAATATATTGTCTGAGAGCTTCCGGCTTTGATGCCGACATTTTTCTCCAGAGATGCTTTCGAAACAACGAGCGAATCAGCCTTGAGCTTCACTATGCCATTGAAATCAACCTTGCTGTTATTGAATACGGTCGCACCGAGTGAGAACCGGTCGCCTGGCAGGACGAAACGAGGCTTGAGCGGAACGACCATCAGTGTCTTGTTCGTCGTGAACTCGCTGTAGGCTGCTCCTACATGAGTATCAGCGGTGATGCCGACGACTTCCGCCTGCCACGTCGTCAGATTGTCAGGAAGCATGAACTTAACCGTAGCATTTCCAGCAGCATCAGTGATGATGTCAGGCTTCCAGAAAGCGACTTCTTTGAAGATGCCTCTGCTCTTCTGATTCTTCGAATCGCCGCCGCTGCCGCCCTTGCCGTCCTCTGATTTTCTTTCGACCTGCTTCAGCAGATTCTTGAAATTCGAATAGGTTGCGACAGTAAGGTAGACATGGCCGTAGAATGACGAGAGCGGATCCTTCTTCGGGTTGCCTCGAAGCGCAAGGACGCTCATATCGACGACTGCGAGCGATATTTCCGACGCTACAGGCTGACCAGCCTCGTCTTTTGCAGTGAGCTGGAGCGTCACTGGATCTCCGGGATTGTAGAACTTCTTATCTGATTGCACGGTGATATTGAGCTTCTTCTGACCGCTGTCGACGGCGAAGGAATAGCTGCCGAACCTCACGGATCGGTTCGGCGAATAGACGGTCACGCTTACATATACATTCGGATAGTACTGGTCCGTCACCGGGAATTTGAAATGATTCATCGTTCCGGTGATATCCATCACCTCATAGCTGAAGACCTTGCCGCGCTCGATGGTGACCAAGGCCTTCCCAGCGCCTTCCGGAACCTTGATCAGGATTTCGGCCGTATCGCCCGTCTTGACGGTCGCACTGCTCGGCACAAGTTCGAGCGAGGTGTCATCGCTTGAGCGCACCGAGACATTCTGATCGCCGTATACATAGAACCACGAACGGCTGCCGACTGTTCCCTGTGACGTCACGTCCACTTCGTACTGACCTGCGGTCTGCTGCGGCAATGAAAGCTCGCCGTCGCCAGATGAGTCCGTAGTAACGGAAAAGGTCTTTACGAGCTCGCGCTTCCGCTGCCAATCCGAACCGCTTCCAGATGAATTGCCCCCGTTGTTCACCCACGAAACCCGATAGAGCGCTGCGCTCGCGCCTGAAGATTTGCCGTTGCCGCTCGTATCCACCGATTTGAGCTTGAGCTTGATCGCATCGCTTGACGCTACGAATGGCTCCTCGATCTTGCTGCCGAGATAGGTCGGAGCAGCATTGAGCACGAATGACTTCTGAGACGAGACGGACCGACCTTGCTGATTCTTGACCGTAGCGTCCACGATGACGATCTTGCTTACCTGCGGATCCTTGAGAGATGCCGCATCGAGCGCAGGCTTGATTATCCCGTGACCCCCTGCATCCAGAGCCGCATGCCCATCCCCGACATAGCGATCGCCATAATAATATCCCTCGCTGCTCGTATCGTCGGATAGATTGTTGAAATTGAAATACTCCTTCGCGTACTTGTCGAAATGATAATACTGGGTGCTCACATGATACTCGGCAGACGCATTGGAAACAGGAACTCCGAAATAATACGCAGCATCGAGATTTACCTCGGGCTTGTCCCCCACGAAGTACTCGCTATCGGTCGTCTGCAGTGTGACCTTGAAAGCGGCCGGCGAATAATCAAGCACGCTGAAGTTCGTGCACTGGTATTTCACGCACGCAGAATAACTGCCGAGACGGGCTGACGCAGGCAGCACGAAGCTCGTATGTATGGAGCCGAAATTATTCGGAGTCAGATTCACCGTCTTCACGACATCGCCGCCGGAATCGATCACGGTCAAAGTCACCGGCTCCGTCGGAGGCAGCTCGTAATATCCGTCATACCCCAGTCGATACAGCCCCTTCAAATCGACCTCCTGTCCTGGACGATAGATCGGCTTATCGCTGTAGATATACATCTTCTTGATATTCACTGCATTATCGGCATAGTTGAGTTTTGTCGAATATCCGGAGATGACAGCAGCGTCAGCTCCATAGCTCGCTACGGCCATCTCGGTTCCGGCTACCGGAGTGAGGAATGCCAGACCCTTGTCGTCGGTTGTGGCGGTTTCGACTGCAGCGCCGTTCTTGAAAAGACTCACGGATGCGCCAGAAACCGGCTTCTGCGTCGCAGCATCGATGACCCAGTACAGATTCTGCAGCTTGCCTATCTGCTCGCCGGTCAATCGGATCGAATCGTAATTATTGTTATCGAGAGGATCGATGCGCTTTTCGGTCACGATCAGATTCGTGACTGAAACGTAGGTCGTATCGAAATATTTCCACGAATAGTCCGAGTTCTCCGTGATAAGCGGGCTTGAGAGCAGCACCGCGTAGTTGCCGACAGCCTGCGGGAAATAATCCTTGATATCCACGCTGAATTCCTTCAGGCCAGATTCGTCATTCTTCAGAGCTATCGTCTTCTGCACCGCCTGGCTGCAGAGCTCCTTCGGATTGCGATTTTCGCCGTTGCGGAGACGATACAGGTCGTACGGCGAAAGCTTGCAGACAGTTGCAGTGACTTCAGGCAGATATGAGACAGCGAAAGTGAGCTTCGTCTTGGCTGGAACGGTGACCACTTCTCCGTCCTGATATGAGCGGAGCAGATAGTCCCGACTGGTTACCTGGCGCGTGACGAAGTCAAAAGCGCCCTGGGCAGATTGGCCGAATATGTCCTTCACGTTCAATGATGCGCGATATTTCGTCTGCCCGTTCAAATATCCGTATACTGCCGTTTCGAACCTGCCGATTCCGCAGCCCGCGCTGCTCGCGTAATCGCTATGGAGATACGACCTCTGCCATGAAGTCGCGACGAAACCAGGATCTGCGGAGATGGTATTGCTCTTGCCTTCGGTATCGATCGGGTTATTGGAGCAGATCACGAGCCTATCAAGATACGCATCGGCTGTGATGCCGTAGATCGAGAGCGGCTGATATACCGTGAGATTGATAGACAGCGGTTTCGAGGCAAGCTGTGCGCCGAGATCAGAAATGACGCTATCCAAGACCACCTCGGTCGTAGCTCCAGTACGCAGAATACCGGCATTAAATGAGACGAGTATCCGCTTCCTGTCCGGAACCTTGGCGCAAGGAGTCACATTCTCCTGGCACTTCTCGCCGTACTCGACCTTAGCGACCGCTGGCCCGCGGATTTTGCTTTTCGAAAGATCGATAGCCTCATACAGATTGATCGCAAGCTGTCCTGTCGGATCAAATCGATCAAGGCTTGCCTGATTGGTTCTCGGCGAAAGGACATCCAATCCTGAATATATCTTGTCGATAACGAAGGCGAAGCGGCCAGGCGCAGACACGGATATGTCTCCTCCCGATTTCGGAAATGCGCGATCGACAATCACGACGTACTGATGTTCCGCCTCCCAGCTGCTCTGTTCGCCGCCAGCAGGATATATCGCAAGCATCGTCTGATCTTCGGTCGTCTTTCCGTCAGCAGTTGCGGACGCATATTTCAGAGTATATTGAACGGAACTTCCTCCAGTGTTGCTGTCGCTCACCTTGATGAAAGGCCTAGTCTTGTCCAGATCGACCGCCTGATTGAACCTGACGAGCAGCGGCTGGTTGTATCCGCGGACTGCATTCGTCCTCGAATCGTTGCCGAAGCTGTCGGATCCGTCCGACCAGAAACGCATATGTATCGTAGTAAAAGACGATTCGGCAGGTTTCGCATCGAGTCCTTCCAGAGAATGGAAGCCGGCATTGACCTTCACCGTATAGTGCGCAGACGAGATGAGGCCGCCCTCCGGTATGAACTGGAGCGTGTTGGTGCTTATCCATTTGTATCGGCCGGGAGTCTTCGGAGCGATAGTCACCGGCAGATTCCCAGAATCGAACTGGTCCAGCGTGCTGAGCGGCACCATCGGACGATTGAAGACGATGCTTATCTTCGTATTCGTCATGACTTCATCATCTCCGTGCGGAAGAATCGATCGCACCTCAGGATCAGCGACGGTCATGAAATCGGAACGGATCGACTGATCGCCTGCCATTGCCAGAATGACATCATGATGCACTCCGACATCGAGAGAACTATTCGGCTTGTAATAAAAGACAGCCTTCTTCTGAGAAGCATCGTACGTCGCTGCCGCTCCCGAGACTTCTGTTTCCTCCAGCCAGCGGCCGCTTATGGACGGCTCGAAGCTCACTTGCTTTGCGACGTCTATCGGCTGACCTGTCACTCCGGCCGGCAGCTCGATCCTGATCGCTGCCGATTTCGACACATTCTCCGGAACCAATCGATACACTGCCTGATATTCAAAAGCTGGAATATGTCCTGAAGGACGCATGAGACCGAAAAATACAGCGGCTCCTATGACCAGCACCGACGCTACGATGACGGAAATGCTTTTGTTATTGAGTGTCATTCGACATATTTAGCTTTGTTGATAAGGTGTTCGCTCAGAGTCCGGCTATAGAATATTTTCCCTTTTCGATCACTGAGAAAGTACCAATAATCCGTTACTGTCGGCTCAAGGGCCGCCCTGATGCTTTCGGACGACGGTTCGCTTATCGGTCCGAAAGGCAATCCTGCACTTTGGTACGTATTATATACCAATCCCGCAGACGGCGCTAAAAAATAATGCGTAGTGCTGTCCACCTGCAGCGGCAAGCGATGCTCCAGCCTTTTCCAGAGGATTCCCGCAACTATCCTCTTGTCTTCTGCTGTGGCAACTTCCTTTTCAAGGATCGAAGCCATGATCACGATGTCGCGCTTGCTGCGCACGGTCCCTTTCTGATGATCAAACAAATCTTGCGGGAAGTGCGCATCGAAATTCTCGGTCATCGTCCGGATGATCTGTTCCGCGCTTTCGCCTGATGTGAAATTGTAGGTGTCCGGATACAGATATCCTTCAAGCCCGAAGCCAGCGGCAGATTTCGACGTCGAAGCATCGAATGTCGGCAGCGAGAGCTTCAGAAAATCCCGCGAAGGAAGGCCGGAGCCGCTGAGGAGCTTCGCTATGCTGTTGATCGTCGAACCCGGAATGACCGTGACGATGATCGTGCGCGGCTTAGGCTCTCTTGTCCCGATGCGATGCACAGTGCTGATGATTGCCGCTACGGCGACAATGACAATGCATGCGTATGCGAAGCGACGAAGGATGATTTTATTTTTCATACACTATATTCCTGATATCCAAAAGGTGTAGCATGTGCAGGGCAAAAAGGAAGTTTATGCCTTTTTTGCAAGAGCTTTTTGAAAAAGGAAAAAAGTTGCTGCGCCAGTAACTATTAGTATCGAGAGGTTTGCCGGGAAAATAGTGATGGATTTCAAGCTCAAGATGATGAGGGCGACTTCCAGCACTGCGAACCATATTATCGTCAGATTCCTATCCTTACTGTCGATCGTTGATTTTTTTGAAACGAATTTTATTCCCCTATATATGCCGTATATACCCGCAAGCAGACTAACGATCACATACGCAAAAAGCAACACGGGACCATTCACATTCGCAACACCTGCAGATCTTAGGCTTCCTTCTATAAAGCCTATTGCGAAGCTTCCCACAAAAGCAAAGACTGCATAGAAAAGGATTATCATTCCAACCTTCCAAAACCTAGATTTCGTATTATCCATATCAGAAAGATTTATTATATAAGTCTTATTCTCCCCAAAAATTACTTCCCCATCATCCCCTTGAGCTCAGCTTCGTTCTGCTTCATGACGAGCATCATCGCCTGCTGCTGGCCCATGCCGCCCTTCACCTTCTCCTGGACGTCGTGCGCGATCTTCATGAAGAAATCAGGGTTCTTCTCGATCATGGTGATGATCATGTCCTGCTGATCCTGCGGAAGTCCCGCGAGCTGCTTCTTCACCATCTGCTTCATCAAAAAGTTCTTTATCATAGTTCATGTAGGTTATCGCAAATTCTGACTAAAGTAAATAAACTTGCTTAATATTGAAAAAGCGATCAGGAAGATTGGGATAAGAAAAATTAGCATCATGCCGACCGTCGCTCTGTCAAAAACCCTCGCCTTTCTGACATTAGCCCGGATTTCTGGAGGGAATTTAAGGATATCATCCTCTGAAAGAAAAGCTGTCCTTAAATTGATCCCTTGCCTGAATCCCGTACTTGAAACGGCATTCTTAACTGCTTTGAATTGCTCTGAATTTTGATCGGCAATTTTGGAAGCGAGATTTGTACCGATGGAAATCCTCCTGTATCGCAATATAGAAAAAACAATAAAAATCGGAATTAGTAAAAATACTGCTATCATAGTTTATTTTAATGACTGACAAGCTTTTAGTAAACTTTTGTCGTCAATGCACGGATTATAACACGTGAATTAGACCTCCTTCGCCCCCTTCTTGTAGAACGTGAGCGGAATGGAGCGCCAGACGTTCATGATCGGCGTGATGAATTTCCATGCGGCGAGCACCTCGTCGGTATCGGCGAAGAGCGTCTGGTCTCCGACGACGGCGTCATGAAGAACTCGCTCGTATGCGTCGGGCAGGGCCGCGGTATCAGTCATCTCGCTGTAGCGGAATTTCATGGTCTTCGGCTCGACTTCATTCGAATAGCCAGGAGTCTTCACCCAGAAGCGGATCTTGATGCCTTCGTCCGGCTGGATGCGGAATGTGAGGACATTCTGGCGCTCGATGTCGCTGTCCTCTGCGCTGAAATACATGTCGATCTCGACGCGGGATTCGAACATCGCCTTGCCTGACTCGAGGAAGAATGGCACGCCCTTCCAGCGGGCATTGTCGACGTGGGCTTCGATGCGGAAGAACGTCTCGGTCTGAGAATCCGGCCGAACGCCGCGTTCCTTCATATAGCCTTCATATTGTCCTCGGACGCAGGTAGCTGAAACGGTGCGCGCAGTGATCTGGCGGAGCTTCGAGAGCGCCTTCACGCGTTCCTTGCGGATGGGGCCGGCTTCGAATGAGGCCGGCTTCTCCATGGCGATGAGCGCGAGCATCTGCAGCATGTGGTTCTGTCCGACGTCTTTCAATGCGCCGACATTGTCGTAGAGCGGACCGCGGTCTTCGATGTCGATCTTCTCGAAGAGCTTGATGTGGACCTTGTCGACGAAGTCGCGATTCCAGAGCGGCTCGAAGAGCGAATTGGCAAAGCGGAACGTGAGGATGTTCTGCAGAGCCTCCTTCGCAAGATAGTGGTCGATGCGGAAGATCTGCTCTTCCTTGAAGAGCTTCGCAAGCTTCTTGTCGAGGAGCTTGGCGGTATCGGTATCGTTGCCGAATGGCTTCTCGATGAGGATGCGCGTCCAGCCGAGGTCTCCGCCGCATGGGATGGTGAGGCCGGATTCTGCGAGTCGGTCGAGGATGACTTCGTAGAAAGACGGCGGCGTCGCGAGATGGAAGAGCTTGTTCGAGCACTGCTTCCAGCCTTTATCGATCAGATCGAGCTTTTCTGCGAGGCGATCATATGCTTCAGGAATATCGAAATTGCCCTGCTCATATGACATGTGATCGAGGAAGTGCTTCACGTCTTCTTCGCGGAATTGGCCATGCTTGATCTTCATGTTGTCGCGCATGAGCTGGCGGAATTCCTCGCGGGTGAAAGGCCTGCGCGAGAAGCCGACGATGGCGAATTTGCTCGGAAGCTGCTTCTTCACATAGAGGCTGAGGAGCGACGGAAGGAGCTTGCGTCCGGCGAGATCTCCGGTCACGCCGAAGATGATGAAGATAGTCGGAACATTCGGGACTGGAGCATCTGCCGGGTTCTGCGGGAGTGTCGGATTCATATGCATAGGATACTACTATTCTTTCAAAAATGCTTCTTTCGTATAGATATTCGAGGCATTCCAGATGAGCCAGCTGTCGAGGCCGACGTCGTACGTCGCCTGGATCTGCGCACGGACCATGTCCGGAGTATACGTGACGCCGCGTATGCTGAAATCCTGGAGCCATGGGCGAATCTGGAGCGGACTTATCTTCATCGTCGAAGACGCAGCCGCGAGAATCGCTGAAGCGTTAGCAAACGCTATGGAAGGAACTTTGCGCGCTGAAGTTGTCGTGGCGGTCGAGGTGGCGACTATCGCAGGAGCATTCATGGCGACAGCGCGAGCCATGCCCTTCGAGAGAACATAATGGATGAGGTCATACGGCTTCCTGTTCGGATCCGGCCAGCCGTTGTAGTTGAGCGGATAATGCGACGGATAGACCATCGGCGAGACATAATCGAAATGCGCGAGGCCGTTCTCGAGCACCTGGCCGATGCCGAGATCGTCATTGCTCGTCGTCACGAGTCCGAAGAAATCCGCAGAGATCGGAATATGCTCTTCCTTCCTGAGATGCTGATCGACGTATGCGAAAAAATCATTGAGCACATCGGCTTTCTTGCGATTTCCGCCATACGTGAAAGAAATATCCCGCATGTTTCCGTCCGTCGGAAAGCGGATATAGTCGAATTGGATCTCATCGAAACCGACCGCATATGACTCCTTCGCGATGGTCACGAAATAATTCCACACCGGTTCAGCTCCTGCATCGAGCCATTTGATGCCATGGCGATCCTGCCAGACTGCGCCGGCCTTCGTCTTCACGGCGTACTCGGGATGCAGCTTCACGAAATACGGATCTTGGAATGTCGAGACGCGGCCGATGACATAGATGCCCTTGTCGTGAAGGCGCGCGAGGAATTGCTTGATATCGGGAATGCGATTTTCAGGAGAGCCGATGGCCTTGAGGGGCGAATCATCGCCGACGAGGAAGCTGATGCGGCCGCTGTAATCCTTGATGTCGAGCACGACCGAGTTGACCTCGGTTGTTTCGATGACATCGAGGACTTTCGGAAAAAGCTTCGGGCTTCCCGCTGCCCAGCCTGACATATATATGCCCTTCACCTGCTGAGGAGTCTTGATATGAGTCACGACGAAGCCGCTGGTCGAGGTAGCAGCGGTGTCCTTGTGCGGATCATCGAAGACATTGTAGGAAAATGGCGTGCGGATCACGAAAAAGGCTGCACCGAGCGCAGCGGCAATGATGCAGGAAGTTATGGCGATCGGAATCTTCACGGCTTATTGCGGATTATTTTCGGAAACTGCCGACGGTACGGGAGTCGGCTTCTGCTGCTGAGGCACATGGTGAATCTCGACCTCCTGCCGAAGCGTGACTGTGATGCCGACGATGATCGCGCCGGTTATGACGGCGAAGATCTTCAGCCAGAAAGGCGTCACTCCGAGGAACATGAACACCATTACCCAGATTCCGAGAATCATCAATACTTGTCTTTTTGACATGCCACTAGTATACAGGATTATTTTTCAAAATAAAATGAAAACGAAATGACCGGCAGCGGATGAATGCTGCCGGCCATGTGATTTCGCTTATTCCGTTCACATATCGGTCTTGGAGCGGATCGCTGCGATGATCTTTTCTGCGAGGGTCTCCCTTGCGGCGTCTATTTCAGCATCTGCCTGCTTTCGGAGGCTCTGGCTGAGAACAGGCGCCAGCATGACTGCAGAATCAATGTCTTGGACCTTGAGAAGAGCTTCGATGATCGGCTTGAATTCATCATTTCCCTTCTTGAAATGCGATCTGTTCGTCTGGATGAAATGGACGAGCTTCGATATGAGCGCTATTCGCGATGAACCTTGTTTTTCACGAAGGATGCATTCCATTGCGGCCTTGTGATTGCCCTTGCTGACGTGTTCGGCTAACCCCTGAACACGCAACTCTGACTGAGTAGGTGGTGTGTTCATATAATTTCCGGGTTGAATTAACTAGTCGACACTGCTCGGACCAGTATACCACTTATTTCCGAGGAGATTAAGCCGAGATGATTACGACGAATTCGCCGCGGACCTTGTCCGGATGCGCATTGAAATAGGCGAGAACTTCGGCTGGAGTCCCCGAGACGATCTGTTCGAACATCTTGGTGAGCTCGCGGGCGATGGTCAAGCGCTTCGGCGATAGCTCCTTGTCCTTATACGACTTTTCGGCTGGTTCAGCAGAGAGTGCAGCGATCGATTCGAGTGCTTTCAGGATCCTGTGCGGCGATTCATAAAAGACTGTCGTGCGTTCGGATGCGATCATCTCTTTGAACAGCGTCTCTCTGCCCTTCTTATGCGGAAGAAATCCGAGGAATGTAAAATCCGAGCATGGTACTCCGGCAATAGAAAGCGCTGCGGTGAGCGCAGACGGCCCCGGTATCGATTCAATTTTCATCTCTCCTGCAGCGAGCTCGGGAGCGAAGCGCTCTCGGATCTTCGAGACGAGCATCGATCCAGGATCTGAAATTCCCGGGGTTCCGGCATCTGAAACGAGCGCGAGGTTCTTGCCGGCTGCGAGCATGTCGAGGATCGTATCGGTCTTCGAAAGCTTGCTCTGCGCGTGATAGCTCATGCTCGCGGTCGGGATGGCGTACTTATCGAACAGCTTGCGGGTCATGCGCGTGTCTTCGCAGAGGACGAGATCGACTTCCTTCATGATGCGAATAGCCCGAAGCGTGATGTCTTCGAGATTGCCGATCGGAGTGCCGATAACGTAGAAAATGGCCATGAATATGCTATAGTAGGTTAACCACATCACACTAACATGAAACTGTCTCCTGTCATATATGTAGCGAGGGATATCGAGCGGGCGCTCGGCATGGAGCCGGGAGCCAATGCCTTGTGCAATTATTTCATCATCACGAACCGCACGCCGTATGCCGAAAAGATCCAGGCGAAATATCCTGACAACGTCTGGCTCATCGATCGTCCTGTAGCTGCAGGCGAAGCAGCCGGAATCGAAACTGAAACTCTCGGCACCTACGAACTCCTTTCGATTCCCGAAGTGGCCGCCTCGATCACGAAAAGCACAAAGGACGAAGGCGCGAAGCTCGTCGTCTTCAAGAATGCGCCTCGCATCGAAGCGCTCGCGAAGAAGCATGGCTGGCAGCTCGTGAATCCGCCGGCGGCGCTCGCTGAAAAGATCGAGAACAAGATCACGCAGGTCGAATTCCTCGGCGAGCTCGTTTCATATCTGCCCGCTCATCAGATCCTCCAGACGAAGCATATCAAGCCGACATATCGGAATACATCCGGCGAGCTCGATGCGGTGAAAGACGAATTCATCCCTTTCATCATTCAGTGGGCGCACAGCCACACCGGCGACGGGACCATCCTCGTCACGAACGAAAAGCAGCTCCAGGAAATCCAGCAGAAATTCCCCGACCGCGATGCGCGAGTCTCGGTATTCGTGAAAGGCCCCACATTCACGTCGAACGTGCTCCCACTGCTCGCCGGCGAAGCGAACATCAGCTATCAGATCACCGGCTCGCTTCCCTTCACCGACAATCCATGGAGCACGATCGGCAATGACTGGAGCCTGACGCACAGCATCCTCACGGAAAAGAACGTGGCGACGATCCATGAGATCGCGCAGAAGACCGCAGAGAAGATGAAGGCCGCCGGCTGGCGCGGACTCTTCGGCATCGATCTCATATATGACGAGGAGCGCGACGAGATCCGCCTCATCGAGATCAACGCACGCCAGCCGGCTTCCACGACCTTCGAATCCCAGCTCCAGCTCGGACTCCGAGTCGCTGGCCTCGAGGGAGTGACGACGTTCGAAGCGCATCTCGCATCGCTCGAGGGCGGCGGCACGGTGCAGCCGCTCATCCCGGTGTATGATGGCGCGCAGATCATCCAGCGAGTCACTGCTTCGAAGAAATCAGTGAGCGACAAGGCAGCGAAGGAACTCGACGAAGCCGGCTTCATCACGATCCAGTATCCGAATACGAAGCCGAATGCCGACCTTATCCGCATCCAGAATCTCCGCGGCATCATGGAGACGCATACCAAATTCAATTTGCGCGGCAAGAAGATCGTCGAGATAATTACGAAATAACACGAAACAATAACCGCACATGAATACAAAACTCCTCACAGACCGGGCGCTTGCAGTCATCGAGCAATACAGTAATTTCCATATCGGCAGCGGCACGACGCTTTCCGGCATCTGCTCCGTTCCCTATTTCAATAACCGCCGGGCCGGACTCCGCGCAGGACTTCGCGCACTCAAAGGCAAAGGCAGTCCGCACGATATATATGAGGAAGCGGAAATCACCGCGCTCAAAGAGAAGATCGTCCCGAGCTCGTTCACCGGCGCTGCTCTCAAAGAATTCATGGTGGATCATCGGCTCGGCATCGACTGCTCCGGACTTGTCTATTACGTGCTCAATGCGGAAAGCATCGGCCGCAGCAAAGGCCAGATCGATCGGCACCTCTCATTTCCTTACTGCAAGAAAGGCATCATCGGCAAAATTGTCTGCAGGATCCGCCCGACCGAGAATACGAATGTGCAGACATTCGCTTCGGACAAGAACAGCTCCGTCGTCACGCTCGCTGACATTCAGCCGGGAGATTTCATTTCGATGATCAAGCACCCTGACGCATCCGAAGAAGATCGAGCGCGAGATCACATCATTCTCATTCACCAGATCGAGTATCAGAATTTCATACCGACGGCGATCCACTACACGCACTCGATCGCATGGCCGACCGACGGCGTCTACGGGCACGGCATCCGCCAGGGCGTCATCAATATCACCGATCCGAAAAAGGCGCTCCTCGAGCAGCGATGGGTCGAAGCTGGAAAAACCGGCGAGGAGAATTTCACATTCACTCGCGCGAAGAAATCGATCACGGAGATCCGCCGACTGAATTGGTTTGTATAAATTATTTTAAAAAAGGAAAACCCGCGAACGCTTCTTGCGAAGTGTGCGCGGGTTCTTTCGTTTTGACTAAAGCACGGAGCTAATTTTCGATGATAGGCACTGTGCAAGAAATCGTGACCTGCTGATCTCCCGATTTCACATTTAGCTTCACTCTGGCAGCCGAAGAATTTCCGTAGGTGTCCGTGAAGGTCGATCCCTCTCCGGTAAGCCCATCGACGGCTGTCCATCCGTAGTAATACGGACCATCGCCGCCTGATACCACCGCAGTCCAAGTGACCGGCTCATTCACATGAGGATGTTCAGGAGAAACGGTGAAGCTGACGTTCAGATACGGAATCTCCTTCAGCCGATAGAAGCTGTTCACGTCATTCGTGATCCAGCGATCGAAGTAGAAGTACCCCGAAGGGCTGCCGACCGGCGAATTCGTGAAAGTTGTCCAATCCACGAAGTTCGTAGTCATCTGCACTTGATACGTATGCCCAGGAATGCCTTCGAGGTCTAGCGATACCTCACTGGGCTTTTCTGAACTCATTGGACCCACATTGATGCCTGAGATTCTCGAAGCGGTGGGAATATTCGTCGGCGCTCCGTAGACAGTCTCGGTCAGGAAGTTATAAGCTTCTGGCGACGAGACTCTCACGAAGTGCTCTCCGATTGCCATGTTCGTCGGAACGATTACCGATATGGTTTTCGATCCCGACTCCGCATCAAAAATTCCCTGATGCAGAGTGAAGCCGTATGCTTCGCCCTGCCATCCGTGATTCTGAGCGAACCCCATGACGATCCAGTACGGATCGCCGACTTTCAGATTTTCCCATATGAAGCTGATCTCCTTCGTCTCTCCCCTTTTCCACACGCGATTTTCTTCGGTGAGAGAAACGGAGATAGCAGGAGCCTCTTCGATGAAGAACATTTCGCTTTCTGCGAACGGAACGACGCTGTGATCAGGAAGCGCCTGCATCAGCTGAATGCTGAAGCGGTCCGCCCCGATGATGTTCGTCGGGACGACATACGTATTCGTATTGCTTCCAGCAGCGAAGTCCTGATTGCCAAGACGAAGCCAAGTGTCATTCCAAGGATATCCGTCCGAAAGATGACTCACGAGCAGGACTCCGTAGGCGTTGGTAGGCGTGCCGCAACTGAAGACCACCTTGATCGTGCGATTGGTACCGATGGATATCCGTTCGTCTTTCTGAACGATTTCCGCGGAACCGGAGAGCACGAGAAGCGGCTGCAACTGAGCCTGGGTTGTGATTGAAGTGAATAACCCCTGGAAGACCAGGGCCGATAGGAATAGCAGTTTTTTCATCCGATGTAACCGTAGTGCCGTATTGTTTTTTATTTTGTCAAAGAGACTTCGCTGCACACGCAGCGGAATCCGGGTTTTGCCCAACAAATGTGTATCGTGTTGTATAATAACATATTATACGGTATATGTCAATTGTATCCATATCCGTGAATCCTTTGAAAATAAAGGGGTTTTAAGGTATTCTTGAAGGCATGTTCATAACTCCCTCCGACATCGGCAGCCTCTCGTATATTCTGGGCTTTGCCGTCATTTCCTGCATCGTCGCCTTCCTTTGGGCGCCGATCCTCATCGACTTCCTCCGCAAGCTCAATGTCACCCGCCGCAACGACTATGATGCGACGCTGACGATGGAAAGCCGCCGGAGCAAGGTCAATACGCCGGTCATGGGAGGATTGCTCATCATCGTCACGGTCGCAGTCGTCACGATGCTCTTCAACTGGGATCGCAAGCTCACCTGGGTTCCGATCGGCGTGATGGTCTTCGCGGCGCTTCTCGGAGGCATCGACGACATCCTCAATATCTTCGGCCGGAAGCGCCGCAGCCGTTCGCTCGCGCAGACGATGACGCTCATCCGCGTGCATCAGGAATTCAAAATGAGATTCTGGTATACGATCACGCTCCCATGGGCAGTATTCAAGCGCGCTTCGCTCTGGCTCGGCTCGCATCCGGGCAAAGGCGTCTACGTGCACGAGAAGCTCCTACTCCAATTCCTCGCCGGGAGCATGTCAGCATGGTGGATCTATGGCAAGCTCGGCGACGCATGGCACTATATATACTTTCCTTTCGTCGGCGACGTCTTCGTCGGATGGCTGATCATCCCAATCATTATTTTCATCGTCATGTTCACTGCGAACGCGGTCAACATCGCCGACGGCATGGACGGCCTCGCCGGCGGCATGCTCATCACGACATTCTCGGCGCTTACCCTGCTCTCGTGGCTCGACGGCTTCGGACGCATCGCGATCCTCAATGCGACCGTCGTCGGCGCGCTCATCGCCTACACGTATTTCAATATCAAACCTGCCAGATTCCAGATGGGCGACGTCGGCTCGCTCGGCATCGGAGCGCTCTTCGCCATCAATGCCCTCGCCATCGGCGAAATCGGCACGATCTTCTTCCTCGGCTTCCTCTTCTATGTCGAAGCGATCACCGTGCTCATCCAGGTCGCAGGCCGATATGTCCTCGGCCGACGCATCTTCAAGATGGCGCCGCTCCATCATCACTTCGAGCTCACCGGCTGGAGCGAAGAGAAGACCATCATGCGCTTCTGGATCGTGCATCTCTTCTTCGTGATCTTCGGCGTCTGGCTTTCGCTGCACTAAGCGAAACAGCGGATCGCAGCCACCACTTTCAAAATATATATGGAATATCTTCATTGGGACGAAACGACGATAGCGGATTTTTCCGAAGCGAATATCGCTGCGCAGTATGAGCGCGGCTATGTCTTCACTCGCATCGGCAAGGGCGTCATGCATCAGACACGAAGCGTCCGCGTCGACCTCGCGAAATTCGAACTCTCGAGCGAGAACCGCCGCATCCTGAAAAAGGCTGCTGAGGCGAACATTGCCCTCTCGACGAAGCCGCTGCCGCTCGCCGACTATCATTGGTCGCTCGGCAAACTCGCCAAGGATTTCTATGAAGCGAAATTCGGCCCCGGCATCATGAGCGCAGTGAAGATCAAGGAAATCCTGACAGACGCAGCGGCGGGCAATTTCAATTCGCTCCTCGCCTATTCGACCGGCGCAGAAAACTCCGCTTCCGCCGCCTACTGCATCGCCTATGAGAACTCGGCGATGCTCCACTATAGCTACCCTTTCTATGATCTCGCTGCCGCTTCGAAAAACATGGGCATGGGCATGATGCTCACCGCGATCGAATATGCGAAGAAATCCGGCAAGCGCTTCATCTATCTCGGTTCCCTCCAGCGTCCAGGCGACATCTACAAGCTTCAGTTCGCCGGTCTCGAATGGTTCGACGGCAAAATGTGGCAGACTGACCTCGAAAAAGCTAAAATGATCCTCAATGGAAAATAAACCGAAACACATCCACATCGTCGGCATCTGCGGCGTCGGCACTGGTGCGCTTGCCGTCGCTTTTCACCAAGCAGGCTGGAAAGTGACCGGCAGCGACAAGGGCTTCTACCCTCCCGTTTCGACGAATCTTGCCGAAGCCGGCATCGAGTACTATGCCGGCTGGCACCCCGAAAAGATCGGCAAGCCAGACGTCGTGATGGTAGGCGGATCAGGCACGAGCCTTTCGAATCCTGAGGTCGTCTATGCGAAAGAGCACGGCATTCCCTTTTATCCGTACGCTCAAATCCTCCAGAAATACTTCATCCGGCCGAATTCGATCGTCACCGCCGGAACTTGGGGCAAGACGACTACTTCGGCCCTCCTCTCATTCGTGCTCATCGAGGCAGGAATGAATCCGAGCTATTTCACCGGAGGCCTCTCGATGTCGCATCCGACCGGCGCACTCATCGATGCGAGCATTTCGAAATGGAGCGTCGTCGAAGGCGACGAATATCAGACCGCGATCTACGACAAGCTTCCGAAATTCGCATATTACGATCCGACGCACCTCCTGCTCACATCCGTCTCATGGGATCATGCCGACCTCTACCCGACCGAGGCAGATTATTTCAAGACATTCGAAAAGCTCGTCGCAGGCATTCCGGCAAGCGGCGTGATCGTCGCATGCGCGGATGACGAGGGCGTGAACAAGATCATCGGCGCAGCGGCAGCGAAAGTCGTCACGTATGGCATGAATGAAGAAGTCGACTACCGATATCGCAGCGTGCAGCATACGAAAGCCGGCATCGCATTTGATATCGATCACGCCGGACAGGCCTATCATGTCGCCTCCCCGATGCTCGGACGCTACAACGTCGAGAATATCGCCGGAGTATTCGCCATGGCTCACCATATCGGAATTTCTGCCGACAAGATCATCGCGGCTCTCGCTGCATTCAAAGGCATCAAGCGGAGACTCGAACGGCGGCTCGACGGCCAGGCGGGTGATGCTGCGCAGAACAGCGGCATCACTGTCATCGATACGCACGCGCCGACTCCGGAAAAAGCCGCATCAGGACTCGAAAGCATTCGAGAAGTCTACGGCAAGAAGATCATCGCGATCTACGAGCCGAATATCGGCGGCCGCCAGAAGAGCTCGATCGGAGCATACGACAAGAGCACCGATGACAGAAACGGCGGCGCTTTCAGGGACGCGGACCTTGTCATCATTCCCCGTCTCACCAAGCTCAAGATAGATGAGACGAAGACCGATCCCAAGGATCAGCCCCTCGAAGGCCAGGAGCTCGCCGACCATATTTCACATGCGAAAAAAGAAGCCATCTATATCGAAGACGATGCCGCTCTCGTCTCAAAAGTCATCGCGGAAGCTCGATCCGGAGAAGATGCAGGCGCAGGAAACGTCATCGTCTTCCTCGGCTCGCACGGATTCAGAGGGATGATCGAGGAGACCGTAGCCAAATTAAAATAAGATTTAGTCCAGCCGTACGAAGGAATTTCCCTTCACAGTCTTTATGAGGTAAGTGACATTTCCAATCTGATTGTTCATATCGAATGATAGTTCTTCTACGCCAACGCCTGGCATGCGTATCTTTCCAAGTGCCTTTCGAATTTCTTCGCCTGTCCTTGCCCCTGCCTTGATCGACTCGAGGAGAACGACCGAAGCATTGTATGCATTCACGAATGCGGGACCTTCATCAGCTCCGGATCCGTATTTTTCAATAAATTTCCTCTTGAGAGCCGCATATCTCGAATCGTCTTCATAGGAAGGATATGAATATCGCAGGCCATCGAAATATCCTGGGAACTTTTTCAGATTCCCTTCGTTCTGAGCAGATGTCGACGAATACACTTTCGCCACGACTCCCTGCTCTTTGAGTTGTTTCATCAATGACCCCACTGATCCGGTATCCTGGAACAGCGCAAATATCGCATCCGGCTTAGCATCCTTTATCTTTGTGACATATGTTCTGAAATCATTCGCGCTGATAGGCGCAGTGACGCGCTGAATTCTTATGCCTGGATCGGCGGATGCGATCGCGTCCTGGAACATGTCGCTGAATTTTAAATTGAAGGAATCCTGATCATGGATGATGTAGACGGTCTTCGCATGATCCTTTGTGATACGTGATGCGAGCGCACTGACTTCCTGCTGCTGAGGCCACCATGTCGAAAAGAAATAACCGAAGCTGCCCCTATTCTCTATCGCCTCCATGGCTGCGCTCGGCGAAATCATGGCCACCTTGGCTTTCTCCGCAATCGGAAGACCGCCCTGGAAACTGTCGCCCCACGTCGGTCCGATGATAGCTTGGACATGGTCGACTTCGACGAGCTTCTGGATAGCGTTGACGGTGCCGATGCCATCGGATTTCGTATCCTCAACGACAAGCTTGATGGGCACATCCAATTTTGCCGAATATTCATCAAGCGCAAGCTCGACTGCCTTCTGCTCTCCCGAGCCCCAATTGGCAGCATACCCGGTAAGTCCGATTGCGAGGCCTATCCGTATCGGCTCTTTTCCACGCGATGACCCTGATGAAGGGTGTTTGCTGAGAACGGCAATAAGAATGACGAACAGCACTATTGAACTTGCGATAACGGCGCTTCGATAATTGCATTTATTCATATCCAGCATCGTACCGGAGGAAACTTGCACAAAGCTATTTTTTATATCATAATTAGTCAAAATTCTACTTTTAGTAGAAAAATAACATACAGTGAATGATGCAAATAAGCACGCAGAAAACAGCTGACAGGATCGTCAAAATCCTGCTCTTGAAACCGAATACCGCATCCGAAATCAGCCGGAAGCTGAAAGAGCACGGCTTTTACCTGAGCGTTTCAGGCCTGTATAAGGCTCTCAAGCAGCTCGAGGCTGCTGACATTGCAATACGATCAAAAGGCATTTTCTCGATCAGCAGCGAATGGAAAAAAGCCATGTCGGAAATGCTCACCCAGCACGACATCAGTCCAGAGATCGAAGAGGGCGAGAGCATGGCATTCGAAGTGAGTTCCGCTTCGCAGATGGATAAGCTCTGGAAACATTACATGTTCATCCTTGAGCGGGATACGGAAGGCGCCGGGATATATTTTTATGGATCGCATAATTTCTGGATACGCATGCCCGATCGAAAGAAGAGCGAAGAGGACTTCATCGCATATACAAAAAAGCGCCGTATGATCGTATGCCATACTATCGGGTATCCTTCGCGTTTCGATAAGAATTTCGCACGGAAGCACAAGAGTGACACGTACCAGATTCATTTCGAATCGGTACCGACATTCTCGCACCTCGATAACATCACGCTGTTCGGCGACTATATATTGAATACGAAGATAGACGAGAAGCTCTTCAAGCTCATCGATGATGCATATCGAAACGCCAAAGACGATGCGGAGCTTATGCGAATGATCGAGAGCGCGGTTCAGCAAAAGCATCGCTACAAATTGAAGCTGGAGCGCAACAAAAACAAAGCCGAACGCCTGAGGAAACGGCTTGGAACTCATTTCGTAATAAAGTGAGAGGCTACTTCCCTTCGTCCACGATCTCCGTGACGATGTTCTCTCCGACGATGTCGGTGACTTCGAGCGTTATGCCGCAGAAATTGCATTCGATGACGAGGCCTTCCTTGATGTCTGGATAGCGGGACAGGTCGATCTGGTTCTTACATTCGGGACAGATGCAGGTTTTTTTCATAAATATGTTTGTGCTTTATATAGTACCGAAAACGGTGTAGTATAGCAATATGACATCAGCAACCGCCGTCGCGCCCAAAACACAGACCGCGCCAGTCACGCCGCACGAATCATATCCGGAACTTGCAGCAGCGATAACCGGCATCGATCACCTGTATCTGAAACGAGAGGATCTCCACCCGCTCGGCTCGCACAAGGGCCGATCCATTTCGATCATGATCGACAAAGGCCTCGCCGACGGCATCCGTTCTTTCGTCATTTCATCCTCAGGAAACGCAGCGCTTGCTGCCGCGCTCTATATCAAGCAGCTCAATGATATAGAAGCCGCTCAGGCAGAACCCATCACCCTCGACATCTTCATCGGACTGAAGATCGCTCCGCATAAGCGGGCGAAGCTCGAAGCGCTCAAGAGCGAGCATATCCGAGTGAATTCCCATGAGCGGCCGCTCCAGGCGCTCTTCACAAGAACCCAGGATCCGACAATGCGCGGCCTCCGGCAATCGAATGACGACGTTGCGCTCATCGGATACGAATCGCTCGCCGAGGAGCTCATGGCAATTCCCGATCTGCGAGCAGTCTTCGTCGGCGCATCTTCAGGGACGACTGCGCAGGCGCTCGCGGAATATTTCCTCGCGCACAACGGCAAGAACGGCAAAGCTCGCGCGCCGATCGAAGTCCATATCGTGCAGACATCCTCCTGCCACCCGATGTCAGACGCTTTCAATGAAGACATCGTGACAGCTGACGGCGGCGGCGAAACTTCGATCGCGGATGCGATTGTCGACCATACGGCGATCCGCAGGACGAAGCTCATCCCCCTCATCGAGAAGACCGGCGGCAGCGGATGGATCGCCACGAACGAATCGATCGAGATCGCGCAGGAGCTTGTACGGCAGCATACCCCGATCAAAATCTCGACCAATAGCGCGCTCTCGATCGTCGGACTCATGAATGCGATATATACCGGTCGAAGCTGGAGCGGCTCGATCGCATGCCTCACCTGCGGCGAGTAGGCTGCGTTCGAAAAAGCTGGCAGTTGCCAGCAACTCATTTCACACATAATGGATACGCGAACCGACACCGAACTTGTGCAGGCGTATATCGACGGAGACGTCGGGGCCTTTGACGTCATCGTGCGTCGATATTCGAAATCGATATTCGCTTTCACGTATCATCTCGCCGGAAATCCGACGGACGCTCAGGATATCGTCCAGGAAATATTCATGAAATCGTGGAAGCACATCAGGAAATTCGATTCCGAGAAAGCAGGCTTCAAGCCCTGGCTTTTCGCGATCGCGCGCAACACTGCGATCGACTGGCTCCGCAAGAAGCGCCCGGCGACTTTCACCGACATCGATGCGGATCGCTCGAGATCATCCGATGATGCCGCGGAACAATTCGGAAACGCCATTCCCGACGGCGAGCCGCTTGCCGATGAGATCTTCGAGAAGAAAGAGCTTGCGGAAAGAATCGAGAGCATGCTTGCTTCCCTGCCGCCCGACGAACGGACGATCATCCTCCTCCATCATTATGAAATGCTCACGTTCGAAGAGATCGCTGAGATCTTGAAAAAGCCCATGAATACCGTGAAGAGCAGATACCGTCGAACATTGGCCAAGCTCAAGGATGCACCAAAACCAGGCCAGGGCACGTATATATAACTAACGCCATGAACTACTCTACGACCCCATTTCCGAATAATTTCGAGCAGATCATCATCCTCAGGATTCGCAAGGCAGAAAAGAGCGCCTGCATCAGACGGAGCATCTGCTCAGGATCGATCAGCATCATTTCGCTTTCAGCAGCGGTATTCAGCTTCGCATCGGTGAAGGACACGCTCTCCCAATCAGGAGCATTCGAATACGTATCGGCCGCTCTTTCCGACGGGACCGGAGCGCTTGATTATTGGAAGGAGCTGACGCTCTCGATCGTCGATTCGCTGCCGATCTTCGGCATCGCCATCCTGCTCGGCGTGTTCTGCGTATTCCTCTGGTCGGGAGCGAGAGCGATCAAGAACACCACGGTTGCCTTGGCGGCATAGCGGCTACGTCGCGGAATATTTGAGCATATTTATTTACAAAAAAATTTCATCATGAACATCGATATCCATAATCTGCATAAGTCGAAAAAATTCCAAGGCGTCATCGTCGGCATCCTCCTGATCATCGTCCTCCTCGTCATTTTCCAGGCCGGAGTATTCGTCGGATATCATAAGGCAGCCTTCTCATACCGATCAGGCGAAAGTTATTACCGAGCATTCGACCGGGAGAAGAAAGCCCCGAGCCGCGTCAGCATGGGCAGCATGATGAACCCGTTCGATCAGAATGATTTCGCAGGATCTCATGGAGCAGTCGGCAAGGTCGTGCGCACTGCTTCGACCACCATCATCGTCGCTGACGTGAAGAATATCGAGAAATCCGTGCTCATCGACAACAACACCATCATCCGAAAATTCCACGATACGGTTGCTGCGGGAGATATCGCAGTCGATGATACGGTCATCGTCATCGGCACGCCGAACGAGCAAGGACAGGTCGTAGCGAAGCTCATCCGCATCCTCCCTCCGCCGCCGGAAGCCGCGGGAATAATGGCAGCAACCTCATCGATCAAATAATAATCCATATGAAGAAACACATCCACAGCATCAGAGAATACATCGCTGCGCACAAAGTACTCAGCGCGGTCATCGTTCTAGCTGCCATCTTCGGCGGCTACAAGATCATCAATGCATATGCCGGCACTGCAGTAAAAACTGCGTATGTCTCTGCAGTCGTGCAGAAAAACACCATCATCTCCTCAATCAGCGGCAGCGGGCAGGTTTCAGCTTCGAACGAAGTCGATCTCAAGAGCAAAGCCTCCGGGAATATCGTGTATATCGGAGTGAAGAGCGGACAAGAAGTCGCCGCGGGCGACCTCATCGCGCGGGTCGACGCCCGCAGCGCCGAGATCGATCTCGAGAGCGCGCGCATCGCATATCAGAAGCTCACCAAGCCTGCGGATGCGGAAACTCTTCTTCAGAAGCAGAATGATCTCGCCGCAGCAAACGAATCCCAGCGAAAGTCTGCCGACAATCTTGCGAATGATTACAACAATGCCCTTGCGGCCGCAGCGGGATCCTTCGTGGACATGCCCTCGATCATCGACGGAATGCGGACATCTTTCTATTCGAGCAATGGCTTCCTCACGGATCAGAACCTCGGTTCAGTAGGCCAGAATATCAAGGACACTCGGGATCAGGCCGGAGTCGCGTTCGACATCGCTCTGAGGAAATACAATGCGAATCTTTCGCACTATCAGCAGATTTCAGCATCGAGCGGCACGACATCGATCGAGAGCCTTTCAATCGAAACATTCGAGACTGTCCGAGCTCTCGCGATCGCAGTGAAAGACGCGAAGGCCGTCGCCGATGCGATACAGAGCGCGAACACATATAATACGAGCGGACTTGCGTCATTCCAGACCAGCGTCAACAGCTGGACAAGCAAGGTGAATTCGGATCTTACGAATATCTCCAACGCGAACACATCCATCGCAAATGACAAGTCGAGTTTGGCAAGTTCAGCCACTTCAGTCGCAGAAAAGAGCGAATCCCTGAAGAAGCTCCAGAGCGGAGCTGACCCGCTTGATGTCGCATCGCAGCAGCTGTCCCTCAAGCAGAAGCAATACGCATATGATGACAGTTTCATCCGCGCCCCATTCGACGGAGTCATCGCGAAAGTCAGCGTGAAGCTGACCGACACTGTCTCGAGCGGAGCAAGCGTCTCGACGCTCATCACGAAGCAGAAGATCGCGACCGTCACCCTCAACGAAGTAGATGTCTCGAAGATAAAAGTCGGCGACAAAGTCACCCTCACGTTCGATGCGATAGACGGCCTGAGCATCACCGGAAGCGTTTCAGAGATCGACGGCGTGGGGACTGTCACCCAAGGAGTCGTCAACTATGGCGTCAAGATCGCATTCGACACGCAGGATGAACGCGTGAAATCGGGCATGAGCGTAAGCGCAGCGATCATCACCGGCGTCAAGAGCGATGTCATCTCTGTGCCGAATGCTGCAGTGAAATCAGCGAACGGGACTTCGTATGTCGAGATGTTCACCTCGTCATCGACGCCGCCGACGCAGCGCACAGTCGAAATCGGCATCGCCAATGATACGCTCACCGAAATAACCTCCGGCTTGAAAGAAGGCGAACAGATCGTCACCCGGACCATCACGACAGGCGCAACGAAGGCAGCGGCCGCTCCGAACATCTTGAGCGCAGTAGGCGGACGGGCGGCCGGCGCAGGCGGAGCGAATCGCGGCGGACTCCAGGGCAGATAGCAGCAGACAGCGAAGCATATACACTATCCATGATCGAAGTAAAAAACGTAACGAAAATATACAACAGCGGCGACATCGAATTCAAGGCATTGAAAGGCGTCTCTTTCACGGTGAAGGACGGCGAATTCGTGGCGATCATGGGACCTTCGGGTTCCGGCAAATCCACGCTCATGCACATCCTCGGAGCGCTCGATACGCCGACGAGCGGGAAATATTTCCTCGACGGCCATGACGTGTCGACGCTTTCCGATGACCGGCTCGCTGAAATACGCAGGGACAAGATCGGCTTCGTCTTCCAATCCTTCAACCTGCTTCCCCGTACGACCGTCCTCAGGAACGTCATGCTTCCCCTCGTCTATGCAGGAATGCCCGAAGAAGAGCGCGTGAAGAAAGCGAAGGCTTCGCTCCTCGCTGCCGGCCTTCCTGAATCGCATTTCCACCATCTTTCGAATCAGCTTTCCGGCGGACAGATCCAGCGCGTCGCCATCGCGCGCGCCCTCGTGAACAATCCCTCGCTCATACTCGCCGACGAACCGACCGGAAACCTCGACTCGAGGACCGGCGAGATCGTGCTCGGCACATTCCAGAAGCTCAATAAGGATTTCGGAAACACCATCATCCTCATCACCCACGAGCCAGACGTCGCGGAGCATGCCGACCGCATCATCGTCATCAAGGACGGCGAGATCGTCGAAGACAAGAAGCATCATACGAAGCGCACCGCACGTCATTACATTCCCCTCAATCAGACCTAATCGCAACATCATGACTACATTCGACATCCTTCACGAAACATATTCCGCCCTTTCATCCAACAAGGTACGATCCGGCTTGACCATGCTCGGCATCATCATCGGCATCAGCTCCGTCATCGCCATGGTCTCGATCGGTCAAGGAGCGCAGAGTTCGATCCAGTCGAGCATCCAATCGATCGGATCGAATCTCATCCTCGTCATGCCCGGCGCGCAGCGAGGCCCAGGCGCGCAAGTAAGTGCTGGACGGGGATCCGCTCGGACGCTCACGCAAGCTGATGCGGATGCCATCGTCAAGGGAGTGACTACGGCGAAGGCTGTCGCGCCAGAACTCTCCGGCAGATATCAGGTGACAAGCAAAGGCAAGAATACCAATACCTCCGTCATCGGCACCGTCCAGGCATATCCGGACGTGAGGAACATCACGGTCGACGAAGGAACATTCATTTCCGATCTGAATAACAAGAGCCTGGCGAGAGTAGCGGTCATCGGTCCGACCGTGAGAGACGATCTCTTCAATGCGGGAATCGATCCCATCGGCCAGACTATCCGCATCAAAGGAACCGAATTCAAGATCGTCGGCATTACGAAAGCGAAGGGCGGCAGCGGGTTCGGAAGCCAGGACGACATGGTCTTCATTCCGCTCTCCACCGCTCAGAAATTCCTCGCCGGCGACGATTATGTCTCGACGATCAGCGTGCAGGCAGCGGATGCCGATTCGATGTCTGCCGTCCAGCAGCAGATCACCGATCTCCTTCTCGAACGGCACCGCATCAGGGACGCAGCATCCGCTGACTTCAGCACGCTCAATCAGAGCGACATCGTCGCCGCAGCATCGAGCGTGACCTCCACATTCACGATCCTGCTTGCAGCCGTCGCGGGCATATCGCTCGTCGTCGGCGGCATCGGCATCATGAACATGATGCTCACCACAGTCACCGAACGAACCCGCGAGATAGGCCTCCGCAAGGCGATCGGCGCAAAGCGGAAGGACATCAACACGCAGTTCCTCGTCGAAGCCGTCATGCTCACGTTCATCAGCGGCGTGATCGGCGTCATCCTCGGGTGGCTGATATCCTATGCAGTATCGTATTTCGGAGTGCTGCAGACGTCGGTTTCCCTATCGTCGATACTGCTTGCCTTCGGAGTATCGGCAGCGATCGGCATCGTCTTCGGATATTATCCGGCGCGGCGGGCAGCGATGCTCAATCCGATCGAGGCGCTCAGATACGAATAGCGCGCAATAGAATATATGCAGAATCTTATTCAAATAATAAACTCAATATATCATATGAACATGAAGACAAAGATAGTCGTAGGAATGGTAGTGCTCGCAGCTGCCGCTTTTTATGCAGGAAATGCATACGGAAAGAATGGAACAGCGGCGCAGGCCCAGTCAGGCGCACAAAACAGCGCAGCAGGCGCTGCATTCGGAAATAGGAACGGCGGCACGAGAGGCGCAGGCAGCGGCATGAATATGCGCGGCAATTTAATCACAGGATCAGTCATCTCCAAAGACGACAAGAGCATCACGATCAGCCTTCGGGAAGGCGGCTCGAAGATCGTATTCTTCGGAGCAAATACCGCAATAATGAAGACAGCTACCGGAACTGTCGACGATATCCAGACGAATACCCAGGTGATGGTGAGCGGCTCTGCCAATAGCGACGGAAGCGTCACTGCCCAATCGATCCAGCTTCGCCCAGCAAGTCGTCCTGATACGGCATCGTCGACAGGCCGATAATCATATATAATGTACGGCATGAGCATACCACGCATCGTCATCGTCGGAGGAGGTTTCGGCGGAGTATATACCGCGCGACATCTGAAGCCTATCGTCGAGAAAGGCATCGCGGAAGTTACGATCATCAATCGCGATAACTATTTCCTCTTCACTCCCCTGCTGCACGAAGTCGCCACAGGAGCATTGAGCTCGCACTCGGTCGTCGAGCCTATCCGTGAAATCCTCCGCGGCAGCAACGTGCACTTCGTGCAGGCTGAAGTGAAAGGCATCGATGCCGACAAGAAGCTCGTGAAGACGAGTTCAGGTCCGATCGCATACGATTACCTCGTCGTGAGCTCCGGCGCGACGACGAATTACTACGGCGTGCCCGGCGCAGAGAAATATTCCCTCACTCTCAAGGACCTCAGCGATGCGATCAACATCCGAACCGCGCTCATCAAAGCCTGCGAGAAGGCAGCGATGACGACGGATATAGAGGAGCGCCGCCGCCTCCTTTCGGTATTGATCGTCGGCGGCGGCGCGACCGGCGTCGAACTCGCGGCAGAACTGATCGAATTCATGCGCGACACTCTTTGCTCGTACTATCACCACGCCTGTTTCGATAGCGGCGACATGACCGTCACCCTCGTCGCGAGCAGTCCAGACCTCCTCCCAGTGTTCCCTCAGGAAATGCGCGCGATAGCCCTCGAAGAATTGAAGAAGCGAGGAGTCGATGTCCGACTTGGCGTCAACGTCATCGAGGTGGCGAATCACGAAGTCAGAACCGGAAAGCCGGCAGTGATTGCTCCCGCAGCACCAGGCAGTCCCGTTCCGCATATCACGCAGACAGCAGTCATCGAATCCGTCATCCTTGCGCAGACCATCATCTGGGTAGCAGGAGTTGCTGCCACGCAATGGGACATTCCAGGAGCCGAGCGTGAGCGCGGCAATCGGATCAAGATCGATGAGCTCCTCCGCGTCGTCGGCAGGCCAGAAATCTTCGCTCTCGGCGACGCTTCCGGAACGTATCCGATGCTCGCGCAAGTAGCTTCGCAGCAGGCGAAGATCGTGGCACGAAATATCACCGCAGTCATCGAAAGCAAGCCTGAGCACATGAAGCCATTCTCCTTCAAGCAGAAGGGTCTCCTCGCTTCCCTCGGCAAATGGTACGCCGTCGGCAGCATCCACGGCGTCACGCTCAAAGGCCCCTTCATGTGGTGGCTCTGGAGAACTATTTACTTATTCAATTTCCACTCATGGCGCAAGCGCTTCCGCATCGCGGCGGAATGGACCGTGGATCTTTTCTATCCGAGAGACATCTCTTCGATGTAAGGCTGCCTCCTAATGTATTCCTTTCACGAGCCGAATGAATTCTTCGCCGCGCTCCAATTTCGATTCAAAACCGACAATATCAAAGGCGGGGCTGAAAAGCACCCTGTCGCCTTTTCCTGCAGAAGCTTGAGCGACAGCCATCCCTTCAGCGATAGTCTTCACATATGAAACCTTCGGATGCGTCTTGCCTGGCATAGGCTGTTCCTCATCAGCGAGCTTTTCGAAAGCCTGCCGCTCGGTAAGCGTTCCGCTGCCAGGCAGGAGGATGAGAGTCGAGACATATTGCGGAATATGGCTGATGAGTTCCTCATACGAAACTCCGGTATATGATCCGCCCATGATGAGGACGATGCTCCGGCGCTCGCCGGTAGCGCCAAGTGCGCGCAGGGCGGCAAGCGTCGCTTCGGGGCGCGCAGACATCGAGTCATTGTAGAATTCGACGCCGTTCTTGCTGGTCCGGACCTTTTCAAGCCTGCCCTTGAGCTGCTTCACGTCAGCGAGCGCCAAATGGATGATGTCCGGCTCGATCTTGAAAATAAGCGCGGCCTCGATAGCCAGAGTGGCATTATCTCGCGCGTGCGCATTCGGCATCCTGATATGCCAATCCGACGGTATCGTCGCAGGCCTGGTGCGGATGATCTTCGCCCGAGGCTGGAATCCTCCGCTTTTCTTCAGCATGTCTACGGCAAGGTCGCTCGCGACGATGAAAGAATTGTAGGTCTGAAATTCAAGGATGCCGAAAAACTCCTTTCCCATTTCCGCAAGAGATTTGGAAACATGCGTCAGCACCGCAACATGCGGCGTTATGCGCGCTATGCGATATTCATCCATGAGATGCTCCGGCATTCGAGCTATGATGATATCGTCCTTCTTGATCTTTTTCAGCGCGGAAAGCACATCTCCGGATTCGACGTCGACATGAAAGACGCCAGCGCCGGTTCGCGTCTCTTCTCGGACCTCGTCCGTTTCAGCATCGACGGTTTTCCTCCCCGCTCGGCGGAGAATATCGTAGAGCATCGCTGAGACTGCGGATTTTCCAGCGGATCCCATGACGCCGACAAGCATCGTCGAAGGAATGAGCTTGAAAAGGAGCGTGTCTGAATATTCGATGCGAACGCCAGCGGTGATCGCTTGTTTCAGGAAACCTGAACTTCGTGAGATGTCCGGAGCGAGGATGATAAGGTCCGATTCGGCCAGCTCATTCTCGAAACTTTTCCGAGCAGCAGCATCAGACATGAGTCCGATGAGGCCGAATTGGCAGGACGCCGGTGCGCCGATTTGCGCTGCGATGCAGATATTCTCGATCTCTTTCGCTACGCTGCCAGACTCATCGCCGCCGAGCTTATCCCTGCTTCGGATATCGTATATGGATACGCATGCTTTGAGCTTCAAGAGAAAGCGAATATCAGGCAGCATCGAACCATGCTCCCCGACGCCGACTACGGCTATGCGTTTGCTCTTAAAGAAGTCTTTATAGCCCATTTCGACTATTATAGCTCACTCTGGGTCACCCGCATAAAAGGCGGACAAGAAGCCTGCGAGCTTATTCTTTCAGAGATCTGCCGACTGATGCAGAACTCGCGGCTTCGATCAGGCCCTTTACCTTGATCATTTCCTGCAGAAGCGCTTGGAGTTTTGTTGCAGAATCGCCCGAAACAGAATCTTCTCCTGAAAAAATCGCGATCTTCTTCAAAAATAAGCTGTATATATCGTTGAAATATCGCTCAAGAATAGCGATATGCTCGTGGGAATCGAGAGTCGGAAATTCTGTTGCTTTCCGGCCTTCGGCGAATTTCTTCGACGCCTGCATATCTTCCCTCAGAGCAAAAGCGATGAGCGGACGCTTGATGCCTTCGAAGTAAAGCGCATCTTCAGATATGAGCGACTCGATCGAAGGTGACGTGATCGTATAATTAGACATGTTGAAAAATACTTTTTTAGAAAGCGGATTAAGGAATTAATAATTCGCACTGATGCTCGAGAACGAATCCTTCGTGATGATGACGTGATCGAGAATATTGATGCCGATGACCTTTCCAGCTTCAATGAGCTGGTTGGTTATCTCAACGTCCTGTGCGCTTGGAGTGAGCACCCCCGAAGGATGGTTGTGCGCGAGGACGATAGCTGCAGCGCTGTATTCTACCGCCGGACGGAAGACTTCTCGCGGATGGACGAGATTCGCGTTGATAGTTCCGATGGAAATCACCTCATCATGGATGATGCGGTTGTGCGAATTGAGATACAGACCGCGCAAATGCTCCTTGGGGAGATTGTGCATGTCCCTGAGATACTCGTGCACGTCCTGTGCGCTTCTGATAACAGTGAATCCTGATGAGTTTTTCTGATACAGCCGGCGTCCGATCTCTCCGCATGCAACGATCTGACAGGCTTTTCCCTCAGGAATGCTGAGGTCTTCAGCGAGCTTCTTCGCATTATTCTCAGAAATAACGCTTCGTTCTCCGTATTCTCGGATGATGCGATTGGACATGGAAAGGAGAGGTTCTTTCGTAGAACCAGTACCAAGTATGACTGCGAGGAGTTCGGGTAACGTAAGCGCTTCAGGTCCTTGCTTCATGAGCTTTTCGCGCGGGCGCGAATCCTCCGGAAGGTCATGGATTTTGAGCGGGTATTGTCGGATTCCCTTCGCTACAGAATCGCTGCCAGATTTCTGGTATATATTCTGTTCGGTAACGAAATCGAGCAGCTTGTCCGTATCAGTGATAATGTATGAATTCATATGTGCATTATAGTAGATTGACTCATAACCGCAATAGCGTAAATTGCGAAAAGTTCATATAAAATTCATAACTTGCGAAAAACCTCCGAGCAGCCAATTCCTCCATGGAAACGAAGCTTGTGAAATGGGCTTTTTTTTGATAAGATTCTATCCGCATTGTTTTGCGCTCCATTTATCTTTAGCTAATTATCATATGAAAATCAATTTTAGAAAATCAAAAATCCTCGGAAAAATCGCAGACAACAAGTCCGATGAGGCTTTCCTCAAATCCGTATTCGACGCCGGCCTCGATATCGCTTGGCTCAACACCGCTCACCAGGGCGAAGCAGACGCAGAAGCCCTCATTGCCCGAATCAAGTCCGTCTCTCCGCATGTCGCGCTCATGATCGACACGAAAGGCCCTGAAGTCCGTACGAAAAACCTCGAGAATCCATTCCCTGTGAAATCAGGCGACGTCATCCACATCAGCGGAAACCTCGATCACCACAATGACGGAGCGCAGATGCTCCATGTCGACTATCCGAATTTCCACAACGAAGTACCCGTCGGAACCGTCATCCTCTACGATGATGCGACTATCGGTTTCACCGTGACTGCGAAGGAAGGCGACTCTCTCAAGTGCGTCGCTCAGAATACCGGAACTGTGAAGAATAAAAAGAGCGTCAACGTTCCCGGCGTCCACATCGAGCTCCCCGCCCTCACAGAGAAGGACAAGAGCTTCATCCGATGGTGCGGAAAGCATAATATCGAATTCATCATCCACTCATTCGTCCGAGGAAAGCAGGATCTTCTCGATATCAAGGCGATCACTGATCAGTTCCCTGGCTACAAGCCGCAGGTCATCTCGAAGATCGAGAACCGCGAAGGATTCGACAATACTGAAGAGATCCTCAACTACAGCGACGGCCTCATGGTCGCGCGAGGAGATCTCGGAGCAGAAGTCCCATTCGAAGAAATGCCATTCATGCAGAAGAAGATGGTCGAAGCCGCAATGAAGAAAGGCAAAGCTTCAGTCGTAGCCACCCAGGTCCTCGACAGCATGATCAAGAACCCTCGCCCTACCCGAGCCGAAGTCCTCGACGTCGCTAACGCGGTCCTCGAAGGCAGCGGAGCGGTATCGATGTCAGGAGAAACCGCATACGGAGAGTATCCTGTCGAAGCGACCTCTCTCATGAGCCGAGTCATGGTCTATACCGAAAGCAAGATCGACGACCTCACCCACTACGCATTCGGACCAGAAGTGAATACTCCGGTCTATGCGAAGGCGAAGGAGATCACCAGCCATGCGAAGAAGGAAGGTTCGAAGGCCATCCTCGCGACCGTCACAGATCCGGCGCTCTATTACGCCCTCTCAGCATATCGTCCGTCATGCATCGTCATCGCAGCGTGCAACGAAGAAATCGAGGCACGGAAGCTCATGCTCTACTATGCGGTCCGACCTATTCATCTCGAGGCAGCCTCAATGAAGACGCTCGTGAAGAACATCGATGCAGGCTCATTCGCTCCTACCGACCGAGTGACCGTAGTCGAAGACGACGCAAACGGCGTCACTTTCAAGACAGTCCAGTACAAGGAACTCGCGTAATACAAAGAAAAAGAGCATCTGCTCGGGTACGCTGTTCCGGCCTCACTGGCCGACCAGCTCCTCCTCGACCTCATCGGTCTGCGGAGAGCCCTCTCAGATGCTCTTTTTCTTTGTATTACTTGCTCTCTGCGACGGTGACCTTCTTCATGATGACAGGATCAACCGGCTTATCGCTGCCGTCCACCTTGCTGGTAGCGATAGCGTCGACGACATCCATGCCGGAGATGACCTTGCCGAAAATAGTAT
The DNA here is from genome assembly GCA_028286665.1 of Candidatus Tayloriibacteriota bacterium. Taxonomy (GTDB): domain Bacteria; phylum Patescibacteriota; class Minisyncoccia; order Phycocordibacterales; family PALSA-1337; genus JAQBRD01. Next base: position 11,598 of record JAQBRD010000026.1, on the reverse strand, counting down.
AGTTGAGCGGCAGCGGATAATCCTTGTGCATGATGAAGAACTGGCTGCCATTGGTATTCGGACCGGAATTCGCCATCGCAACTGTGCCGCGGACATAGCCAGCTTTCGCTGAAGCGGTATTCGGATCGAGCTCATCTGCGAACTTGTAGCCTGGACCACCGGTTCCTGTGCCGGTAGGATCTCCGCCCTGGATCATGAAGCCTTCAATGACTCGGTGGAAGATGACGCCGTCATAAAAGCCCTTATTCGCGAGCGTCACGAAATTCGCCGAGGTCTTCGGAGCGTCAGCGTCATAGGTCTGGAACACGATGACTCCCCTGTTCGTTTCGATGGTGATTGTATGCATGAGATTTTTTGTTGGATTATTAGTTGAAGTTGAATTCGCTGAAACCGGCGCAGAAACCGCAGAGCTGGTCGAAGCCGGGCTCTTCGACATGTAATATACGCCCGCAAGCACTCCTATGATAATGACTGAAATAACTATTGTTCCTTGTTTCATATATTCCTATTTTACATGGATTGGCCGGCCGCGTCGATCACCCGCTTCTTCGCCTCTTCGAACGGTGCTTCGATCAATGCTCCGGCGGCGGCCTTATGGCCTCCGCCGCCGACTTTCACTGCGATCTTCGATACGTCGAATTTCGCGGCGTCGCGCGTGCGGAAGCTGAGCTTCACTTTGTTCGGCTCCTCTTCGACGAGCGATACCGCGACATTCCAGCCGATGACGGATTTGAGCAGATTCGCGATCACCGCTCCGCTGATCGCTTGGATATCGATGCCTTTGGATTTGATGGCGCTGTATGGAACGGCCGAGATGGCGAGATTGCCTCCGAAATGCGTTTCGATCGATGAAAGCGCGAGAGCCTGGAAGATGAGCGTATCCGGCGTATTGCTATTCTCCATCGTGGAGATGAGCTGATTGAAATTCGGAACATGCTTCACGAGCTCCGCCGCGCATGCGAACGTTTCAGACGGCATAGCCCCATATCGGAAGCCACCGGTATCCGTGAACAGTCCGATCATGAGATTCGAAGCGATCTCCTGATTCATGACGATACCCCAAACCGAAAAGATATCGGAAAGCATCTGCGCGACCGCAGGATATGCTGCATCGACGAGATTGATATGGCCGTAGCCCGTATTCGTCGCATGATGATCGATCACGACGACTTTCATCGTCGGAGGAAAGACGACAGCGGTTTTCCGCGATACCATCCCGATCGACCCGGAATCCTGCGCGATGAAGAGATCATATGCCGCGAGATCGATTTCGCCGATGCTCTTCTGGAGGATCGAGCTGAATCCTGGAAAATGCGAAAAAGCTGCAGGAATATTCGAATCTCCCGAGATGATCGTCGCCTGCTTGCCGAGCTGCTCGAGCGCAGACTTCATGGCAAGCGCGGAGCAGACGCTATCCGGATCAGGCGAAGGGTGGCAGTGAAGCAGGATATTCTTCGAGGCTCTGACCGCTTCGAGAATTATGGGCGCTGCGTCGAGGGTTTTCTGTGTCATATGTTTCGTTTAGTTTATTTTGGTATTTTTTCTCCTGATTTCTCTCCGGTCTTATGGCAGATCGCGATCAGGCAGAAGGTAAGCAGAATGAACGGCAAGGCGAATGAAATGAGCGTATCGGAATCGGAATGGGATTCGCTGTCGGTGAGCAGGAATGCTCCGACGACAAGCGCGAGATATGCGAGGAGGATCAGCCATCCCTGCCATGTCACCGGCCTCCAGCCCCAGCCGTATCGCTTCGCCTTGAACCAGATCTTATTTTGCATTGCTTTGGGAATTATTCATATATGTGCGCAGATACCATGCCACCCCTCCGCCGATGATAAGAACCACGATGACGAGCAGCGCATTGAGCAGCCATTGGTGGGATTCGGTGAATGGGACGACCGGGCCCTGCGGAATGACATAGGCAGCGTTATCCGTTTCGTCGCTGAGGAAAGCCGAAGGGATCTTATTCTCTTCGAGGTATGAAGCCATCCTCGCGATATCATATACCGGAACGACAGCCAGCGGATTTCCATAATAAAGGCGGTATGCCTCGCCTGGCCTGGTTTCGAAGACCGCCGATATGACCGGACTTTCTATCGAAGCCGCAGCGCCGACTGCGAGCGGACGATTGTCATCATTCACGATAGATGCCCGGATGAATCGGGATTTCTGTTCCGAATAGGCGATTCGATTCGATGAGCCGGCGAACATGGATGTCGAGACATTCGAGATGGATCCTTGGCCGACATACCGCCAAGTCGATGTCGCGCCATTCGAATTGGACGATTCGATGATGACTCGCCGGCTGTAATTCCTGTCTTCAGTATTGAGCGAGATCGCATTCGTGAGATTGCCCGGACCGCCGAGATCGACAGTGATTTCCGTAGCGCGCTTCGTTGGGTTATTGAATACGCTCACCGGAAACTCCTTCACCGTCGTCGGAACATCGACATGCGAATCTCCATAAAGCACCGCATTCGAAACGGCCACCGGACCTTCCTCGCCGCTGCTGATGACCACTTTCAAATATCGCGCTGAACTTGCCGGAAAGCTGACTTCATTCTTTCCAGCGACATAGCCAGTCTGTGGATCGGTGAATTTGAAGATATATCCCTTATCAGTGATGAGCGCCCACTCCGAGCTGTCGACCGCGATCGGCCAATGCGATGCGTACACTTTCACCTGCCGCTTGAAATTTTTCGATGCAGCATCGATCGACATGCCGCTATGCACGAGGCCGTTCTGGCCGACATCAGCGACAAAGCGCGTCTCTCCGCCAACCGTTCCCATGTCGAGCAATCGCGGAGTCATGACATCACCCTTCTGCGAAATGCTTCTCGTCAGAAGATATGGGGTTTCGATGCCATCTTGATTCAGGATGCGAATATCTGCGAATCCCTCAGCGGTGCGGGAAATATCAGATGGAAGGACGACTTTGGCGAAGCTGCTCTGCCCGCTTCCTGCAGGGATCGTGACCGTCCGCATGTATTTCCACGCATCAGGGCTGAATGCGGCATGAGCGATTCCCGCGCCAGCAAACAACGCTGCAACCATGATAAGCGCCGCCGCATTCGATCGCAATTTCGATGTAGATGTATGTTTCATATGATGTATTAGACGATTTCCTTCAAGCGATCCTTGTACTTTGCGTATGCGAATGAAGCGATGAGCGCGATCAGGCCGAAGACGATGAATGAGACGATCCGATAGATCTCGCCGAGGCTCCAGACGTCAAAGAGCACCTTGAGCGCCGTGAGTACGAAGAGGACGAGGCCAAGACGTCGGACTGCCGCAATTCGACGCATGAAGCCGATCGCAGTAAGAAGCGCTGCGTACGCCGCCCAGAGAATCGAGACGAGCGTATTCGACCGGTTATTGTTGCTTGAGGTCTCCTCGTAATATTTCTTGCTGATTTCCGAACGGACTCCTGACGTATCGTATCCGCTATTATATTGTTCAGACTTGATGCTTTCAGACTGGTACTGCTTCGCGAGGCTGATATTCTTCGCCTTGTGGAATGAGGTGACCTGAGTAGTGAACGCGAAGATCGTCAAGATATTCGCGGCGATGACGAAGACGATGATTCCCCGCTTCTGAATTTCAACTGTCGTGCTGCCGAATCGCTTGTACATGAACGCGATCGCGTATGCTGCGATGACTGCAAGGGCGAGGATGGCGAACGATGTGTTCATGATCGGCACGAATGTCTCGCTGATGGACTTCGAAGAGCTCCATACGATGAAATCGAAGATGCCGAGGAAATAGACGATGACTCCCATCACCTGGAAGCCGCGGTTGCTGATGAATGAAGCGATGATATAGAGAAATACTGATTCCACGAGCCATGCGACTGCGATCCATGGACCGGAGAACTGCATCGGCACCGCGATCGAGAGGAAGACGACCGCAAGTCCCGGGAGGAATATGTTGAGCGCCTTGTCTCCAGGATTGCACTTGTTCGCGATGAACGCGACAACGCAATAGATGATCGCGAGCAGGACTGATACGAAGCCGAGGATCGCATGATGGTCAGGATTGAGAAGGATGTACATCATGAGAGCGGAGGCAGCTGCATTCAGGCCGAGCAAAAAGTAATCTCCATCATCTGCCTTCAGCTTCTCTGCCATCCGGCCGGTGATGATCACTCGGGCGACGCTCGCGGCGAGGAAGATAAGGAATGAGACGAATATGAACGCGAGCGTCGGACCAAGCTCGGCTTTCGTATAATAATTCGCAAACCACGCCATGAAGCAGATCGCGTTTCCGGCGAATGCAACCGCGATGAGTCTCGGCCATTTCTTGAAGAATGAGACGCCGAGCACTCCGAGATTGAGGATTGTCAGATAGAAGAAGAGCGTGAGCATTTCATTTGAGCCGGAAGCGACGAGGAACGGCGTCGCGAAGCCGCCGATGATGCCGACGAGCGCGAGCGTCTGCGTCGCATTGACGATGCTGATCGCGAATGAGAGCAGGGTCACGACGAACATGAAGACTCCGGTCGTGAACGGATCGATAAGATGATAGAAAGAATGCGCTGAATAGACAGAAAGATACAATATCGCGATGCCGCCACCCATGAGCAGATCCGAGTACTTGAGGTATTTCGCACGGAGGAATTGTCCCGTGCCGAGGAAGCCGAGACCGGCGATGATGCCGATCATGACGCGTCCGACCGGACCGATCCAATTATTCTCGAAAGCGTATTTGAGGAAGAACGCGATGCCGATGAGGACTGCGGCGATGCCGAGCTTTCCGAGGAAGCGGCCTGACGCCTCTTCATTTGTAATCCGCGGAGCAGGCTCGACGGCATCAGCGGCAGGAGCAGCGGCGGCTGCTGCATACATTGGCACGTCAGGAAATGAAACTGGCTGAGCAGCAGATACTTGCTCTGCCGGCTCGGCAGGCTTTTCAGACATAATCTTGAACTTCTTTTCAAGTTGGGAAATACGGCCATTCTGGCTCACAATAGCCCAGATAACTCCGATGATTACGATAATGTCGAGGTAAAACATAAATATGGGTAATTGTGTTAGTGCTATGCCTGTCATTATAGCAGAGCGTGGCATTATCCGATAAATGTCCTATAATTCAGCAATAATCAAAAAAGCATGAAAAAACACATGAAAATGGCAGCTGCCACACTATACGTCACCGCATTTCTTGCAGGCGTCTTCGGAATTTACGGAACGACCATCGCGCACGGTCAGGCCGAGCCGAGCTTCGCATTCGTCAACGACCTGAGCATCGGTTCGAATAACCCGGAAGTAGCGCTTCTCCAAACGATGCTCATATCGAAAGGCTTCAGCATTCCGGCAATCCAAGCAGGGATCATCCCGAAAGGATATTTCGGTCAGCAGACGAAAGCCGCAGTCATGCGCTACCAATCGAGCCTCGGCCTAGCTCCGACCGGATTCGTTGGCCCCCTCACTCGCGCAAAGCTCAATGGCTTGGCGGACAACAATAGCAATGGCAATAATAATGGCGGCGGCACGCAAGCAGGACCGCTCTTTATCATTTCTCCGAACGGAGGCGAGTCGCTCCAGAACGGAGCGACTGAGATCATCCGCTGGACTTCCCCGGCATATTTCCGAGCAACATATGCGGACATCTCGCTTGTTCCATACTACGCGCCATGCGATACGAGATACCCATGCCCGATGTTCGCATACCGCGCACCCTATAAGATCGCGAGAAATATCAGCATCAATCAGAATTCGTATGCGTGGATCGTCGGTTCCAATGAAGATGCCCAGTCTATTCCAGACGGCCAGTATACGATCATGATCTGCGAAGCAACCAGCGCAGTATGCGATTCGAGCAATGCGCCGTTCACCATATACTCCGGCAGTTTAAACACAAACGGTTCTCCGTATGCGCCGGTCATCAGCAGCATCCAGGCTCCAGGACAACTCCAGGTCGCAGAGACAGGAACTTGGACCATCCGCGCGAGCGACCCTCGCAGCAGCACGCTCAACTACTCAGTCACCTGGGGCGATGAGCGATACTACGGAGTCGGACTCTCAGGAGCAAGCAATCCGTTCTCGCAGAGCTTCGTCCAGAGCGCGACCTTCTCGCATGCATATGCGAATCCCGGAACATACACAGTGACATTCACCGTGACGAACAGCGCAGGTCTCACGAGCCGATCTACTGCGACAGTCACCGTCGTCGGTTCGACATCTACGGCGGCCGCATCGATCACCATGGTATCGCCGAATGGCGGCGAGAATTGGCTGAGCGGCACCAATCAGACGATCCGATGGAGCTTCAACCAAGGCGCGTATTACGGCAGCTATGGCAGCTATGGCAATACCTATCAGAATTATTCGGTGGACATCGTCATCACTCCGTATCAGACCCCATGCTCTGCAGGCATATACTGCTTCCCCAACGCTCTCGCTCCATATAAGATCGCGACCGGCATTCCCGCATCGCAGCAGCAGTATATATGGAATGTCGGGTCTATTTCGTACAATCAGATGAATCTCCCTGCGGGCAACTATGTCGTAGGCGTCTGCTTCATCAATACGAATAACTGCGCATTGAGCGACAATCCATTCATCATCAGCGACGGGAACAGCGGCAATCAGTCTTCCTTCATCTACTCGCTCACGACCGACCGGCTTGTCTATTCTCAGAACGACCAGGTTCGCGTCCTCCTTCAGGCGTACAATCCGACGAATTATCCGATCACCCTCTCTTTCACATCTGGCTGCGAGACGAGATACACTATCGACAATTTCGATTCGAACCGAGGCATCCTATGCACGGCGAATATGCCGACCGAAACGATCGGCGCCCGATCGACCAAGACCTGGCAAATGATCAACGACCCTTCGCGATACCGCATCCCTGTCGGCACGCACACGATCAACGCAAGCCTTCTCAGCGGCAATTCAGGTTCGGCATCCGCAGTCATCGAGGTTCGCTAGCGATAGCAGAAAATCCAGCAATAGGAATAATCCTGCCCGAGTGGTAGGATTATTCATATGAAAAAATACACGAAAATAGGCCTTTATTTGGTCATCGCGCTCGCCTTTTTCTCATTCGGAAGAAGCAGCAACGCAGCCGACACGCTCCAATTCCAGTATGATATGCGAGCAGGATCCGAAAGCAGCGACGTCGCACTGCTCCAAGGCTGGCTCATGAATCACGGATATGATATTCCCGCTCTGCGCTCGAACGGCATCGCGAAGGGATATTTCGGCTCTCAAACGAAAACAGCCGTCATCAAATTCCAGGCAGTATCAGGAATCCCAGCGACAGGCGTCGTCGGACCGATCACCCGCGGAAAGATCAATGCGTTCACGCAGATACAGACGGGCGATTTCTCACTCAGCATCATGTCTCCTAATGGCGGCGAAACCTGGGAAAGCGGATCAGCCCACCGCATCCAATGGAATCTCGTGACCATGCTCCCTCCGACTGACAAGGCGAACGAGACGCATCTCGATCTGTATCTCGAAAAGAAAGTCGATCAATACGTTGTCATGAATGCGAATGCGGCAGCAACAGCGACTACTGCAACATCTGCGACCATCAATCAATGCCCTGTGAGTGCTTGCCCGTGGATCGTCGCGCCGATCGTGCTCGACAAAAACATCGCTGCAAGCACCGTGTACAATTGGGTCGTCGGAACGGACGAGAAGAATGCCGCAGTCGCACCAGGCCAATACAAAGTCGTCGCCTGCGTCGCAGGATCAATGACGATCTGCGACCGAAGCAATGATTTCTTCACGATAACCCCTTCGGCAAAGCCGCAGCAGGCATCGATAACTACCGTATCCCCGAATGGAGGCGAGATTTGGAAACAGAATTCAGTGCAGACAATACAATGGGACTTCTCTAAGAGCGGGACTGATTCACAGAATTATATGATCGACATTAATATTCAAACAGCAGGAGACATCAATTTCCCAGATCTGAGCAAATGCCCTATCGGATATACCTGCGATCCTTTGCCAACAGACGGACCAAGAACGTCGACACTGAAAGCCACTGTCGCAAAGAACATACCGGCGCAGCAGAAAAAATACATCTGGACTGTCGGCTCTATCTCAAGCGGAAACATGCTAGCTCCCGGACGGTATTCCATGAAGATATGTTTTGCTGGCACGGATAACTGCGCAGTGAGCGATACTGCGTTCACGATCTCAACACAGCTCCTGATGCCGATGACACCGAACAGCATCTAATAGGCTCAGGCAAAAGAAAAAACCGCATCGATACGATGCGGTTTTTTCTTTTCTTATTAGACGAACGTGACTGCCTTTCCTGTCTTGCCTCCTCGTCCGGTTCGGCCGATTCGGTGTACATAATCGTCGTACGTAGCCGGGATATCATAGTTCACGACGTGCGTGATATTGCTGATATCGAGGCCTCGGGCTGCGACGTCAGTCGCGACGAGCACCTGCACCCGGTTTTCCTTGAAAGCCTTGAGTGCTGCCTGGCGCTGCGCATGGCGCTTGTCGCCGTGGATGGATTCTGCCTTGATGCCCATCTTCTGGAGACCGACGGAGATCTTCTCGACGCCGTGCTTCGTCTTTCCGAAGACGATGACCTTGCTCCATTCAGGCTTCTGAAGGAGATCATAGAGCTGATTCATCTTTCGAGAAGGATCCGAGACGCGGATGACGTCCTGATCGACGTTGGCTGCGGTATCCCCTGTCTTCACTGAAATCTTCACAGGGTCAGTGAGGAAGTCCTTCACGAGCTTCTCGACATCAGCTGACATTGTCGCTGAGAAGAAAAGCGTATGATGCGGCTTCGGCATGCCTGCGACGAGGAATTTCATATCAGCAATGAATCCCATGTCGAGCATTCGGTCAGCTTCATCAAGGACGATGGTCTTGAACCATTCGAGCTTGAGCGCCTTTCGTTCGATGAGATCCTTGAGGCGTCCTGGAGTACCGATGATGAAATTGTGATGGCTTCGGAGCTTCTTCAGCTGCGGAACGATCGATGTTCCTCCGACGCAGACCATAGAGTAGATGCCCATGCCCTTCACGAAACCGACGAGCTCTTCTTCGATCTGAATAGCGAGTTCGCGGGTAGGAACGACGATGAGGATATTTTCCTTCTGATCGAGGATGCGGAATTTGAGCACCTTGTCGATGAGCGGGATGAGAAATGCTGCGGTCTTTCCGGTACCGGTGTTGGCGATGCCGACGACGTCGCGGCCGAGAAGTACCTGCGGAATAGCGCGATCCTGGATAGGAGTCGGCGTCACGTAGCCCTTCTCAGTGATGTTCTGCTTGATGAGATCTGAAATGAGGAAATCGACGAACTTATGTTCTGGAACATATGCTGGAATTTCTTCCGTGACTGCAGTCGAGACCGGAGCCTTTCGGATGAAACGGGAGATGTCGATGCGTTCGCTCTTGCCGCCGCCTCGGCCGCCGCTGCGTCCGCCGAATCGCGAGCCGTACGCTGCGCCGGTAGAACGGCCGCCGTATCCGACGCCTGAGCGAGAACCGACGAAGCCGCCGCTTCCGCTGCGCGATGGAGCTGCTGAACGAGGGCCGCTGCCTCGGCTGCCGAAGCCGCCTGAACGTGCGCCGGTGAAGCCGCCGCGGTTTGATCCGCTTCGATTTGCCCAGCTGCTATTTGAACTGCCTGCGCTGCTTCCGCCTGTCGAACGAGGTCGCGGAGTACCTGCATGTGGTGTTGGAGTCATGATGAAATGCGAGCTGTGCTCGCTTATATGATGTGAACTTACAGAGAAAATCTCTATACTTTGATAATCGTATATAGAGAGCTCGTTGAGGGCGCGCGTGCCCTGTATCGGGGCTGCTTTCAGCTGGATGCCAGCCGGTTTCGCACATAGAGAGGCCTATATATAACGTGGAAGAAGTATAGCATGGATGTATGATTTGGTCAACAAAACTTCAGGAACGCTGAGCCGGGTATCATTGACATACCGCTATTTATATAGTAGTTTGCTGATGAACCAAAAACTATTTTGGAGCATTCTGAACTTCACATGAAAATGATAACAAGTGTTTGCTTGCTTGAAGAAGGCGACTCATACACGGCTTCTCCGTTCGCGATCACCCAAGAACAGGTTCGGGCATTCGGTGCTCTTACTGGAGACTGGAACGATCACAACGAGAAAGCAGTGCCGCCCTTCCTCCAGCCGACCGCGCAGGGATTCTTCACGCTTGCGCTTGTCGCGCGAGCATGGGAAGAGCTTTTCTTCGATAAGAGCGTCGAAGTGCTCAATGAGGCGATTTCGAAAGTCGTCTTCCTGCGGCAAGTGCCGATCGGCGTTGCGATGACTCCGGTCATCTCAGTGTTCGATGTAAAACGGGCCGGCGATGGCATGCGTGTCGTCTGGCGTTATAAACTCCTCATACCAATCGAGGAAAAACTGAAAGTCGCCGTCGCGGCGAACATCGTCCTCAGATATTATGCAAAAAAGCATGCCTGAGTTCAGGCGGAAGCACGAGATCGCCAAGCGGGTCGCTGAGCGCATCGGAAGCGGCGGAGAAGCTTCAGCCTTCAGCGTCTTCAGCCGCCAGACAGGAATCAAGCTCGCCGGCTTCAACATCTGGTGGGTTCCTGAAAGCGGATTGGGCGATTTCCTGACGAAGGACGAAATTCCGACGTTCGAGATCACGCTCATCAATTCCCTTCCCGGAATCTCCGATATGCATGTGCACGAAGTCGGCTCGAGCCTGTTCTATTCGCTCGGACCGTCGCACGGATTCGCGATTCCAGCGACCGAGCTCCTCATCGGCCCGTGGTTTCCACACCTGAAAGTTCAGGAAGTGAAACGCGTGCCGCTCAAGGAGAAAGGAGTCACGATCGTCTACCCTTACGCCATCCACGGTTTCGAAACGAAGCCGGACGGAACAGCATGGGCCATCGCAGTCACCAGTCCGCGGATCAGCAAAGGCCCGAATGAATTCGACCTCTGCGACATCCGCCGATTCAGGATCATCGAATGATCAGCAAATACCACACGGTGTCCCAGGACATCCTCAAGCCGCGTTTCAATGCGCGGTTTTTGTTTTGCTAGAAATCAGCCAAGCGTGCAATAGTCACGTGGTACAATGAATCATCATGAAAACACACATATCGATTCTTATCGCTCTGATTACGCTCGTCTCGCTGGGACTCATGCCTGCATCAGCGTCGGCGCAGCTCCAGGCAAGCAAATGTCCGGCTGGGCTCATATGCGTTCCTGCGACCAAGACCTCGCCTGCATACGTTCCGAGAACAACTCCGATTGCCTGCTATAGCATCTCAGGCAATCTCGCGGTCGGAAGCAGGGGCGCCGACGTGGCAGCGCTGCAAGCATTCCTGATTGAAAAAAGATTCGACATCCCATCTATTTCTCAAGGAGCCGTTGCGAAAGGACACTTCGGACCATCGACCCAGGCTGCATTGGCGAAATACCAGAAGAGCCAAAATCTTCAGCCGACAGGCACCCTGAACACGGCGTCTCGAACAAAAATCAACGCTGACTCGTGCAGTAGCGCGGCGGTTCCTGTTTCAAGGACTAGTCCGCTGCAGCTGCCGATCTCAAACAACTCACACCAAGCGAATGAATTTCCAAGAATCGCAGTGCCTCCGCAAGCATCCGTACCGACGGTT